>DWYL01000286.1 GCA_019118685.1 Candidatus Blautia merdipullorum | reverse complement strand
GAAGAAAAAGTACAGGGACAGGCAGTGCTGAAAGGTTATGAGACAAAAGTCTACCGCTGCTGTTGACGGATAGTTGCCTCCTTGGCACCATGATAGACAGAAGGATTTATCATGGTGTCAAGGAGGTTTTTGCGTACAGCAGAAAAATAAAAAGGGATATGTATTATTTTTTGTGTAAAATCACTTTATCATAGTAGAACAGAGAAGAAAAATAAGTAAAAATCACTAAAAAATTGGGAACAATTTAAAAAATAGACAAGAAATAGACGTTTTTTAGACTGTGTTGATGGTACAATCGTAAAAAAAGTAAAGGAGACGATGAAAAATGAACAATGCGGAAATCGGAAAAGCAATGGTAATTAAGCTGGATCCGGTGCTTCCGGAGTACCCTACTTTCAAAGAGGGCGTAAGAAGAGCACCGAAAAGAGAACTGACACTGAATAAAAGAGAGATTAAACTTGCAGTAGCAAATGCTTTGAGATATGTGCCGGAAGAACTTCACGAACAGTTGGCTCCCGAATTTTTAGATGAGCTTTTGACAAGAGGCCGTATTTACGGATATCGTTTTATGCCGAAGGAAAGGATTTACGGAAAACCCATTGATGAGTACAAGGGAGAATGTATCGAGGGAAAAGCCTTCCAGGTAATGATCGACAATAATCTGGATCATGAGGTAGCTCTTTATCCTTATGAATTGGTTACCTATGGGGAGACAGGACAGGTATGCCAGAACTGGATGCAGTATCAGCTGATCAAGAAATATCTGGAAAAACTGACCCATCATCATACACTGGTCATGATGAGCGGACATCCTATGGGATTATTCAAATCTCATGAATCCAGCCCAAGAGTTATTGTTACCAATGGCCTTATGGTTGGTATGTTTGATAATCCGGAAGACTGGGCAAAAGCGACAGCAATGGGCTGCTCTTCCTATGGACAGATGACAGCCGGCGGCTGGATGTACATTGGACCGCAGGGAATCGTTCATGGTACATTTAATACAATTCTGAATGCAGGACGTAAATTCCTGGGTGTGCCTCAGGACGGAGATCTGGCAGGACATCTGTTCGTTACCAGCGGTCTTGGCGGCATGAGCGGCGCTCAGCCAAAGGCCATTGAGATCGCAAGGGGTGTTGGTATCGTTGCAGAGGTAGACGCCTCCAGAATCAAGACCCGTCATGATCAGGGATGGGTAAGCCTGGTGATCGAGGACGCTGCAGAAGCTTTCAGAGTTGCTCAGGAATACATGGATAAGAAAGAAACCATTTCTATTGCTTACCATGGAAATATTGTAGACCTTCTGCAGTATGCAGTGGACAATAACATTAAGATCGAACTGCTGTCTGACCAGACATCCTGTCATGTGCCATATGACGGCGGCTACTGCCCACAGGGTCTGACATTTGAAGAGAGAACAGAGATGCTGGCCAATGACAAAGACCGTTTCTGCGAGCTGGTAGATCAGACACTTATCAAACATTATCATCTGATCAAGACTCTGGTAGAGAGAGGCGCTTACTTCTTCGACTACGGCAACAGCTTTATGAAAGCTGTATTTGATGCAGGTGCAAAAGACATTGCTAAAAACGGCGAAGATACCAGTGAAGGCTTTATCTTCCCATCTTATGTAGAAGATATCTTAGGACCAGAACTGTTTGATTACGGATATGGACCTTTCCGCTGGTGCTGCTTAAGCGGAAAACCGGAAGATCTGAGAAAGACTGACCATGCGGCCATGGAGATCATCGATCCGAACAGAAGAAGCCAGGATAGAGATAACTATATCTGGATCCGCGACGCAGAGAAAAATAAACTGGTAGTAGGTACTCAGTGCCGTATCTTATATCAGGATGCCCTGGGAAGAAGAGACATTGCTCTGAAATTTAACGAAATGGTAAGAAACGGAGAAATCGGACCGGTTATGCTGGGTCGTGACCATCATGACACAGGCGGAACAGATTCTCCATACAGAGAAACATCTAATATTTATGATGGTTCCAATATTACTGCAGATATGGCAGTACACTGCTATGCAGGAAATGCAGCCAGAGGCATGAGCCTGGTAGCTCTCCACAATGGAGGCGGCGTAGGTATCAGCAAATCCATTAACGGTGGATTTGGCATGGTTCTGGATGGAAGCGAGAGAGTTGATGAGATCCTGAAGGCAGCAATCCCGTGGGATACCATGATCGGTGTTTCCAGAAGAAGCTGGGGCAGATGCGAACACTCTATCGAGACTGTAGCAGAATACAATAAGATCAGAAACGGAGAGGACTATATCACTATGCCTTATCTTGCCAGCGAAGAGCTGATCGAGAGAGTATGCAAAGATGTGGTTCCGGAAGTTCACCACCACAAACATCATTAAGTCGTTGCTGCATAACAGGAGGCGGAAAATGAAAAAAAGATATATACGTCATGCCTCTGAACTGGTTACCTGCCAGGGAAAGGCGCCGAAATTCGGAAAAGAGATGGCAGATATCGGCCTGATTCGGGATGGAGCCGTAATCATTCATGATGACAAAATCATTGAAACAGGGACTACAGAAGAACTGGATAAAAAGGTCAATCTAGATGACTATGAGGTCCTGGATGCTTCTGGAAAAACTGTCCTTCCGGGATTTGTAGATTCTCATACCCACTTTATCTTCGGCGGATACCGGGCAGACGAGTTTTCCTGGAGATTAAAAGGGGACAGCTATATGTCCATCATGGAAAGAGGGGGCGGCATCAACGCCACCGTCAATCCTACAAGAGAAGCTTCCAAGGAAGGGCTGAAAGAAGCGGGCCGGGAGCGGCTGAACCGTATGCTGGAATTTGGCGTGACTACTGTCGAGGGAAAAAGCGGTTACGGCATGGACTGTGATACAGAACTGAAACAGCTCCGGGCTATGAAGGAATTGGATGAAGAACATCCTGTGGATATTGTGAGGACATTTTTAGGGCCTCACAGCGTCCTTCCCCAGTGGAAAGGAAAAGAGAGAGAATTTCTGGAGGAGATGGTCCAGAACGTTATGCCTAAAGTCAGAGAAGAAAATCTGGCGGAATTTGCGGATATCTTCACGGAACAGGGAGTATTTAATATAGAAGATTCTGAATATTATCTCACAAAAGCAAAAGAGATGGGATTTAAGCTGAAGATCCATGCAGATGAAATGTGTCCTCTGGGAGGCGCACAGCTGGCGGCAAGGGTTGGAGCTGTATCCGCAGATCATTTGCTAAAGGCTTCTGATGAAGGAATCCGGCAGATGAAGGAGGCTGGTGTGATCAGCACGCTCCTTCCGGCCACTGCTTTTTGCCTCAAAGAGGAGTATGCCCCAGGAAGAAAAATGATCGATGAAGGATGTGCCGTAGCCGTTGCTTCGGATTTGAATCCGGGAAGCTGCTTTACCAATTCCATCCCCCTGCTGATTGCCCTGGGATGTATCTATATGAATATGTCTGTAGAGGAAGTGATCACAGCTCTTACTATAAATGGAGCTGCAGCTGTGGACCGGGCGGACAGGATCGGCAGTATTGAACCGGGAAAACAGGCGGATATTGTTTTCCTGAAATATCCTTCTGTTTATTATCTGCCGTACCATACCGGCATTAATCTTGTAGAAACTGTAATAAAGAACGGAGAAACCGTATATCACAAAGAATGGATTTAACTATGACCGTATATGTGGAAATAGTATAAGAATAAAGGAGAACAGTACCATGGAGAAAATTATTGAATGTGTACCCAATTTCAGCGAGGGAAGAGATAAGGAAAAGATTGAGAAGATCGTAGACTGCTTCCGGAATGTAGAGGGCGTAAAGTTATTGGATTATAGCTCTGATGAAGATCATAACAGAAGCGTAGTAACTGTCATCGGTGAGCCGGAACCTTTAGGACAGGCTATGGTTGCGGCTATCGGAAAAGCAGTAGAGCTGATTGATATGACAAAACACCAGGGACAGCATCCTCGTATGGGCTGTGTGGACGTAGTGCCTTTTATTCCTATCCGCAATACTACAGTAGAAGAGGCAGATGCCCTGGCAAAAGCGGTAGCAAAAGAAGCTTCTGAGAAATTCGGACAGCCTTTCTTCCTTTATGAAAAATCTGCCACAGCTCCTCACAGAGAAAATCTGGCAAAAGTCCGCCAGGGACAGTTTGAGGGAATGGCTGAGAAGATGAAAGATCCACAGTGGAAGCCAGATTTTGGTCCTGACACCATTCATCCAACCGGAGGCGTTACTGCTATCGGAGCCAGAATGCCGCTGATTGCTTACAATATCAATCTGGATACTTCCAACCTGGAAATCGCTCAGAGGATCGCAGACAAGATCCGTCATATCAAAGGCGGTTTCCGTTACTGCAAAGCCATGGGTGTAATGCTGGAAGACAGAAACATCGCACAGGTATCTATGAATCTTACAGATTACACAAAGACATCTGTTTATACAGTATTTGAAACTGTACGGATGGAAGCAAGACGTTACGGGGTAAACGTTTTGGGCAGCGAAGTAGTAGGACTGATCCCGCTTCAGGCTCTGGTAGATTGCGCAGAATATTATTTAGGACTGGAAGGTTTTGAATCAAAACAGGTATTAGAGACAAGACTGTAAAAAGAAAATAAGAGGTATATGCCATGAAAAATATGACAATTCAAGAATTTGCCATGCAGACAGCCTCTAATGAACCAGTACCAGGGGGCGGAAGTATTTCCGCCCTCGCAGGTTCTCTGGCGGCTGCTCTGACAGAAATGGTGGCAGGTCTGACCATAGGAAAGAAAAAATATGCGGATGTGGAAGAAGAGATGAAAGCGGCTGCAGAGCCTATGAAAGCAGTCTGCGCACAGCTTTTAGACGACATTAAGAGAGACAGCGAATCCTTTGACCAGTATATGCAGGCGCTGACCCTTCCAAAAGAAACAGAAGAGGAGAAGGAGGCCAGAACAGAAGCTATGCAGAACGGCCTGAAAGCGGCAGTAGAAGTTCCTTTATCTGTGGCAAAGGCAGCCTGCGGAATCCTGCCTTACGCTGAGACTATGGTAGTAAAAGGAAACAGAACAGCAGTGACAGATGCCCTTGTAGCTACTATGATGGCCAGAACAGCGGTTTTAGGAGCTGGATTTAACGTAAAGATCAACCTGGAATCTATTAAGGACCAGGAATATGTAGACAGAATTGGAAAAGAAGTAGCAGAGCTGGAAAAACAGGCTATAGAACAGGAAAAGAAAATCCTGGCTCAGGCTCAGGTTTCCAGAAGTGCAGTAGAATAAGTTTCGGATAAGGAAAGGGGGAGACCTGTGAAAATATTGAAAAATGCAGTAGCAGGGACTCTGGAGTCCAGCGACTTGTTTATCCAGATTGAGCCGGACGACACAGAACTGGTGCTGGAAATTGATTCTGTAGTGGCAAACCAGTATATGGATGCGATACGGGGAGCAGTCCTGGATACTTTAAAAGAATTTGATGTTTCTACAGGAAAGATTTTTATTAAAGATAAAGGTGCTTTGGACTGTGTGATACGGGCCCGCATGGAAACTGCGCTGAAAAGAGGGGGCGTTGAAAAAGAATGAGGCGGACAATGTTATTTTTGCCGGGGAATACCCCGAATATGCTGATAAACGGTGACACTCTGGGAGCAGATACGGTGATCTTCGACCTGGAAGACGCAGTATCTCCCGATGAAAAGGACGCCGCCAGAATCCTGGTAAGAAACGCTTTGAAATATCAGAATTTTTCCGGCTGCGAGGTAGTTGTAAGGATCAATCCTACAGATACAGAATTCTGGAAAGAAGACCTGGATGCAGTGATTCCCCTGAAGCCGGATATGATCATGCCTACAAAAGTCAGCGGAGGAGAGATGATCCGGGAAGTTTCTGCTTATATGGGCCAGGTAGAGGAAAGAAGGGGCATTGAAAAAGGCAGTGTGAAAATCCTTCCTCTTATTGAAACAGCTTTAGGCGTGGAAAAGGCCTATGAGATTGCTTCGTCAGATGTGCGGGTGGCTGGACTATTCCTGGGAGGAGAAGATTTTACGGCGGATATGCATTGTAAGAGAACGAAAGAAGGCCAGGAAATTTTTTACGCCAGGACACGTCTTGTCTGTGCGGCCAGAGCTTGCGGTATAGAGGCCTATGACACACCTTTTACAGATGTAGAAGACATGGAGGGACTGAGAAAAGATACGGAATTTGCCAAAAGCCTTGGATTTGCAGGAAAGGCGGTAATTTCTCCCCGGCATGTGGATATCGTCAATGAAGTATTCTCTCCTACAGAGGCGGAGATTGAATACGCCCACGATGTTATGGAAGCCATTGAAGACGGCAAGCGTCAGGGAAAAGGCGTAATTTCCCTTCGAGGAAAAATGATTGATGCGCCTATTGTAAAAAGAGCTCAGCAGGTGCTGGAAATGGAAAAGGCGATATACGGAGGTGGCTGCAAATGAGTAAATTAGTCGGAAGCATCCGGGAGGCTATAGAAAAAGCAGGATTAAAAGACGGGATGACCATATCCTTTCACCATCACATGCGCAACGGCGACTATGTGCTGAACATGGTTCTGGCAGAAGCGGCAGCTATGGGAATCCGGGACCTTACCGTAAATGCCAGTTCTATCTTTGACATCCATGAGCCTATTATCGAACATATTAAAAATGGAGTGGTGACTCAGATCGAGTGTAACTACATGGGAGGAAAAGTAGGAAAGGCTATTTCCCAGGGAATCATGGAAAAGCCGGTGATTTTCCGGACTCATGGAGGCCGTGCCGGAGATATGGAAAATGGCTCTTCCAAAATCGACATTGCTTTTTTGGCAGCGCCTTGTGCCGATAACATGGGAAATCTCAGCGGAAAGTATGGACCTTCGGCCTGCGGCTCTTTAGGATATGCTTTTTCCGATGCGATGTATGCTAAAAAAGTAGTGGCAGTTACAGACCATCTGGTTCCCTATCCTTTAAGAGATGCTTCTATTGAAGAGGGATATGTAGACTATGTGGTCCGGACAGAACAGATTGGAGATCCTGCCAGAATCGTTTCAGGAACGACGAAGATTACCAGAGACCCGGTAGGACTGCGGATTGCCGGTCTGGCTGCTCAGGTAGTAAAACATTCCGGCTATCTGAAGGATGGATTTTCCTTCCAGACAGGAGCGGGGGGAGCTTCTCTGGCAGTGGCAAAATATATGGAAGAAATGATGGAGAAAGACCATATCAAAGGAAGCTTCTGTATGGGCGGCATTACCGGATATATGGTGGATATGGCAAATAAAGGATTTTTTGATACCATCTTAGATGTCCAATGTTTTGACCTGAAGGCTATTGAATCCATTAGAGAAAATCCCAGGCACAGGGAGATATCAGCTATGCGCTATGCTTCACCGGCAGCGAAAAGCGCGGCTGTGGACAGTCTGGATGTAGTAATATTGGGAGCTACTCAGGTAGACCTGGACTTTAATGTAAATGTACATACGGATTCTAACGGCTATATTATGGGAGGCTCAGGAGGACACAGCGATACAGCTGCCGGATCAAAACTGTCGATCATCGTGGCACCGCTGATCCGGGCCAGACTGCCTTTGATCGTAGATCAGGTTCTCTGTAAATCCACTCCGGGAGAAACTGTAGATGTGATCGTTACCCAGAGAGGAATTGCTGTTAATCCCAGACAGCAGGAGCTGAAAGAAAAACTGATAAAAGCCGGACTTCCGGTAAAAGACATAAGAGAACTGAAAGAGACGGCGGAAGAAATAGCAGGAGTTCCCAAAAAGATAAAAATGGGAGAGAAAACGGTGGCAAAGGTGCTCTACCGTGACGGCACAGTTTTGGATACTATTCGAAATGTGGCAGAAACATAAGAGATAAAAATGTGAAGGGAGAGGTTTTACAGTGGATAAGAAAAAACTGGTGATCGGCGTCATCGGCGCAGATGTCCATGCGGTGGGCAATACCATACTTCAGCATGCTTTCGAGGACGCCGGTTTTGAAGTGACCAATCTGGGAGTTATGGTGTCCCAGGAAGAATATATATCTGCGGCTATTGAGACTGCTGCAGACGCGATCCTGGTATCGTCTCTGTATGGACACGGCGAGCTGGACTGCCGGGGACTTAGAGATAAATGCGATGAGGCTGGCCTGAAAGGAATCCTTCTTTATGTAGGAGGAAATATCGTTGTAGGAAAACAGCCCTTTAATGAGGTGGAAAAACGGTTTAAGGCTATGGGCTTTGACCGGGTATTCGGGCCAGGAACTGCTCCGGAAACCACTATCGCTGCATTATATGAGGATTTTGGAATCGAGAAACCTGAAGCGGAAGAAGAATAAGTAAGGCGGTGAAGAAAATGAAACCAATCCTGTTGGTGGATTTTGGAAGTACCAATACAAAAGTAACAGCCGCAGATGTGGATGAATGCAGGATACTGGGTACGGCTACCGCATATACAACTGTAGAAACCGACATCAATGAAGGACTGGAAAATGCCTTAAAGCTTCTGGAAAAGACTGCTGGTCCTTTGGAGTTTGCTGAAAGGTATGCCTGTTCCAGCGCTGCAGGAGGGCTGAAGATGATCTCCATAGGCCTGGTGCCGGAGCTGACCGCCCAGGCGTCAAGAGAAGCTTCTCTGGGTGCGGGAGCCAAGGTCTGGAAGACTTATTCCTTCCAGCTGACCAAAGGCGACATGAAAGAGATTGAAGAATATCATCCGGATATCATTCTTCTGACAGGAGGCACAGACGGAGGGAATACAGATACTATTCTGTACAATGCCGGAGTTCTTTCACAACTAAGCTATGACTGCCCTATTGTGGTGGCAGGAAACCGGAATGCCGCCGATCAGTGTGAGGAAATCCTGAAAGAGCGGAGCGTCTATGTATGTGAAAACGTAATGCCAAGACTGGGAGAACTGAATGTGCTCCCGGCCCAGAAACAGATCCGGGAGATTTTCCTAAAAAGGATCGTCCAGGGAAAAGGGCTTTCTAAAGCGGCAGATCTGGTTTCAGGAATTATCATGCCCACCCCTTCTGCTATGCTGGCGGCTATGGAGCTTTTGTCTGAGGGATGGGAGGATCATCCCGGGATCGGAGAACTGGTAGCTGTGGATCTGGGAGGAGCTACCACCGATGTATATTCTATCGCAGAGGGAAATCCAGTGAACATAGGCACTGTGATGAAAGGGCTCCAGGAGCCCTACTCCAAGAGAAGTGTGGAAGGGGACATCGGGATGCGCTATAGTGTCCATGGAATCCTGGAAGCGGCAGGAGACCGGAAGCTTTCTGTATTATCCGGGATCAGCCGGAAGAGAGTGAGAGAACTGGTGGATTTTCTGGGAAGTCATACGGATTATATACCGGACAATGAAGAAATGGAGAAGATGGACTTTGCCTTGGCCTGCGGCGCTGTGGAAACTGCTGTTTCCCGCCATGCGGGCACTCTTGAACAGGTTTATACTCCTACAGGCCTGACCTTTCTCCAGAGTGGGAAAGACCTGAGAAGAGTCAAATATGTGGTGGCCACAGGAGGAGCTCTGATCCATGCCAGAAATGTGAGGGAGATAGCGGAAAAAGCCCTCTATGACCCTCAGACGCCCAACTCTTTAAGGCCGGAAAAAGCCCAGATCCTCATTGATGAAAAGTACATTCTGGCAGCCATGGGCCTGCTTTCTCAATATTATCCCCTGGCTGCGCTGGAAATAATGAAGAAGGAGATTGCTGATTATGGACATAATGAATAAGAAGCTGTCAAATGACGAGTTTTATGGAATCCGTAAAGAAATTCTGGGACAGTGGTCTACAGGCAGGGACGTAGACTTTGATGAAGCTATCGAATATCATAAAAACATGCCTGAATCAAAAAGCTTTTCAAGAAAACTGGCGGCAGCCAAAAAAGAGCGCAGGACCCTGATCCAGCCAAGAGCCGGTGTGGCTCTGATCGACGAACATATAAAACTTCTTCAATATCTTCAGGATAAAGGAGAAGCGGATCTTCTGCCCACTACGATCGACTCTTATACCAGGCAGAACCGTTACGAAGAGGCGGAAGAAGGGATTAAAGAGTCTATCCATACCAGAAAGTCCATGCTGAATGGTTTTCCCGCTGTAAATCATGGAGTATACGGATGCCGGCAGATCATCGAAAATCTGGATATTCCAGTGCAGGTACGCCACGGCACCCCTGATGCCCGTCTTCTTACAGAAATCTGTTACGCGGGAGGTTTTACCAGCTACGAAGGCGGCGGAATTTCCTATAACATTCCATATGCCAAAGATGTTCCACTGGAAAGAACCATCTATGACTGGCAATATGTAGACCGTCTGACAGGTATCTATGAAGAAGCAGGGGTGTCTATTAATAGAGAGCCCTACGGACCTCTGACCGGTACGCTGGTACCTCCCTCTATGTCCAATGCGGTGGCTATTATCGAGGCTATGCTGGCGGCAGAGCAGGGTGTGAAAAATATTACCGTAGGATATGGGCAGTGCGGAAACCTGGTTCAGGATGTAGCGGCTCTTCGTGTTCTGGAAGAGCTTACGGAAGAATACCTGGAACAGTATGGTTATGATGAAGTGACAGTTACCACTGTTCTCCACCAGTGGATGGGCGGTTTCCCACAGGATGAAGCAAAAGCCTTTGCCGTGATCTCCTGGGGAAGTTCTGTGGCAGCGCTGGCGAAAGCTACAAAAGTAATCGTTAAGACTCCTCATGAGGCATTGGGAGTGCCGACCATGGAGGCAAACGCCCAGGGACTTCGCTGTACGAAACAGGCAATCTCCCTGCTGGCGGATCAGGAACTGAAAAGTTCCGCCCTGGAACTGGAGAAAGCTATCATTAAAGAAGAAACCAGAGCTATTGTAGATAAGAGCTTTGAGCTGGGAAAAGGAGATCTGGCATTAGGCGCCATCCGGGCGGTAAAAGCCGGAGTCATCGACATTCCTTTTGCACCCAGCAAATACAACTATGGAAAGATGCTTCCTGCCCGTGATTTTGAAGGCGCAGTCCGGTACCTGAATCCGGCTCATGTTCCTCTGCCAAAAGAATTGATCAACTACAACAAAAGTAAGATCGAGCATAGAGCAAAGATGGAAAAGAGAAAAGCATCCTTCCAGATGGTCATCGACGATGTATACGCCATCAGCAAAGGAAGACTGGTTGGTAAACCGAAGTGAGACTGAAGAGACAGTTTTCGGGGGACTTGCGGCATAGAGGAAAGACTGTGCAGCCCTGTAGCACCAGGTAGCGGGCTCAGGCTCAAAAACGTTTTGCTCAGCCCCGCCAGCACCAGGCAATGGGGTCTAGGCTCAAAAACGTTTTGCTCAGCCCCTGAGCACCAGGCAGCGGGCTCAGACTCAAAACCATTTTAAAATTCGCCTGAGCTCCGCAGCCTGGTACTCAGGGGCTGGGATGTAGTCTTTGCACTTAGCGCAAGTCAGATGTGAGAAACTGCCGCTTCAGAACTGCGGAAATATACATTCAAAGCACATTGTAAAATCAATAACAAACATACCGGAGCCGGATAAACAAAGACCGGATGGGGTGAGGCAGATTTTGAGGAACCGCCGGAACAGCTTTTTTAGAAGCTGGACTATGGAAAACCCTGGATCCCAGTCCCCTCGAAAGCTTACAAAACGCCGAAGAAGACACAGGGGTCTTTTCGGCGAATGAAAAGGGTTTTGAGCAAGAAAAGACCCCTGTGTCTCCTGAGGCCTGCAAAACCATCCAAGGGGACTGCCCACAGCCTTTCCCAAAACCCTTCCGGCTCCGCAAAAAGGAGAAAAAAATGAAAATAGTAGATCTTGTGTGTTCTAAAGCCAGAACTGGTTTTTTCTTTGATGATCAGAGAGCGATTAAAAAAGGCGCCGTATCTGACGGCGCAGCTTATTTTGGAGAAACTGTAACTCCCGGATTTAAGTCTGTAAGACAGGCGGGGGAAGCCATCTCTGTGATGCTGATCCTGGAGGACGGACAGATCGCCTGGGGCGACTGTGCCGCTGTTCAGTACTCCGGAGCAGGAGGACGTGATCCTCTGTTTCTGGCAGAAGACTTTATTCCTATTATTGAAAAACATATTAAGCCGGAACTGGTGGGAAAAGAAGCGGACAGCTTTAAGGGACTTTGTGAAATGCTGGAGAATATCCAGGTGGATGGAAAGAGACTTCACACAGCCATCCGCTATGGTGTAAGCCAGGCGATCCTGGATGCTGTGGCTAAATCCACCAAACGTCTTATGTGCGAGGTTGTAGCTGATGAGTACGGAACAACGGTTTCTGAAGAACCCATCCCTATTTTTACCCAGTCCGGAGACAGCCGTTATGACAATGCTGATAAGATGATCTTAAAGGGAGCGGCGGTGATGCCTCATGCCCTGATCAATAATGTAAAGACCAAGCTGGGAGAGCACGGAGAGCTTTTGAAAGATTATGTGGCCTGGCTGCGCGACCGTGTGCTGAAGCTTCGCCATGACGAAAGCTATATGCCTATTTTCCATATTGACGTATACGGCACCATCGGAGCTATTTTCGGGGTGGATAATTATCCTGCAATGGCAGATTATCTGGCAGAGCTGGAAGAGGCCGCAAAACCCTTCCATTTAAGAATCGAAGGGCCTATGGACGCTGAAGAGAGAGAAAAACAGATGCTTTGCCTGAAAGGCCTGAGAGAAGAAGTAGACAGAAGAGGCATCCAGGTAGAACTGGTCGCCGATGAGTGGTGCAATACTCTGGAGGATGTAAAATACTTTGCAGATAACAAAGCCGGCCATATGGCACAGATCAAAACTCCTGATCTGGGAGGCATCAACAACATTGTAGAGGCAGTTCTCTACTGCAAGGAAAAAGGCTTCGGAGCCTATCAGGGGGGAACCTGCAACGAGACAGACCGTTCCGCCCAGGTATGTGTAAACTGCGCTATGGCGACAAAGCCGGATCAGATCCTGGCAAAGCCTGGCATGGGTGTTGACGAAGGCTACATGATTGTTTACAATGAGATGGAAAGAATCCTTGCTCTGAGAAAAGCAAGAAAGTAGCAGGAAACCTATAAGATATAAAAAAGGTCAAACCTCTTTCAGAATGGATTCGGAAACTGGTTTGGCCTTCTGAATTTTATCAGAGAGGAATATTTATGGCATATTCAAGACAAATGCAGGATAGCAACCTGTATAGTTTTTATTTCGCCCCCAGGGGCAACCGGCGTATGGCGGATCTGGGAATGCAGCTGAGCCAAATGTATTTAAGCCCTTTTGACCATATCATAGGAATCATCGGAGATGCGGGAGCAGGAAAAAGCCTTCTGATTAAAGGTATGTTTCCAGGGCTTGACCTGACAAACGATGACGAAGGAGTGAATGTCCGTCCTCTTCCTCTCCTCCATGAAGATCTGTCAGATCCATTTTCACCCCATACTTATCATTTGGATATCCGTTTTGAATCTGCTTTTACCCAGATGCATATGCTGGCAGAGGCCATTCTGGAGGCTGCCAGATGCGGGAAAATGGTGATCGTGGAACATTTTGAACTGATCTATCCATTTTTGAACAGAAATGCAGATCTTTTAGTGGGAATTGGAGAAGAGATCATCATTACCAGGCCCAATATGTTCGGACCTTTGCCGGCAAATATTGCCAATATTGTACATAAGTCTGTGAGATACAGAAAAATGGCCCATACTCTGGAAGACCTTTGTGTGTACTTTATGGGAGAGGAAGCGGCCCAGGACGGTCCCAGATCTGATGTGCGCCATGGGTTTGTCCTGCTGTTTGAAGAAAAACCCAGCACAGACCTTTATGAACTGGAAAAAAAGGTCCGGGAAGCAGTGGAACAGGATCTGCCAGTTTCCTATTACGATGAAAATCATGTGCAGATGGGAGATTATATTATGGAATGCCTGGGCCCCAGAATGCATATATCCAGTACGGGTAAAATCGAGGATTTTACCCTGCTGAAAAAATATCCCCAGGATCCTGCTACAGGATATTATATGCTGGTCGGCCTGATTGGAAAACACTGTCCGGAGGATATCCGGAACCTGAACAGGATTGATCTGAACCGGCAGCTTCACAGAGGTTAGGACTGAGAAACGGAGGAAAAGGAAATGGTTCGTAATGTAGACGTAGAACTGCTTACTAAAAATATAAAGGAAATGTGTATTCAGGCTAATCATTATCTGGCGCCTGACATGGAAAAGGCTATGAGAGAAGCCTGTGAAAAAGAATCCAAGCCCCTGGCAAAACAGATTCTGGGGCAGCTCCTGGAAAACCTGGATATTGCGGGAAAGGATATGATTCCTATCTGCCAGGATACGGGAATGGCAGTGGTATTTCTGAAAATCGGCCAGGACGTCCACTTTGAAGGGGACAGTGTAGAAAAGGCAATAAATGAAGGAGTGCGCCAAGGATATCAGGAAGGCTATCTGAGAAAATCTGTGGTAGGAGATCCTCTGCTGCGGGTGAACACCAAAGATAATACACCGGCAGTGATCCATTATGAACTGGTTCCCGGGGATCAGGTAGAGATCACTCTTGCCCCTAAAGGATTCGGAAGCGAGAACATGAGCAAGATCTGGATGCTGAAGCCGGCAGACGGAGCAGAAGGAGTCAAGGAAGCGATCATTGAAACTGTAAGGGAAGCAGGGCCAAATGCCTGCCCTCCTGTAGTTGTGGGAGTAGGTATCGGAGGCACCTTTGAAAAAGCTGCGATCCTGGCAAAACAAGCCCTTACAAGAGAAATCGGGACTCATTCTCCTCTGGCCCATATCCGGGAAATGGAAGAAGAGCTTCTCCAGAAGATCAATGAGATCGGCCTTGGACCTGCAGGTCTGGGAGGCGACATCACAGCTCTGGCAGTGAATATCAATACTTACGCCACTCATATCGCAGGGCTTCCAGTGGCAGTGAATATGTGTTGTCATGTAAACCGTCACATTGTGCGGACGATATAGAAGGAGAGAAAACCGGAATTTTCAGGAGGAAAGAAAATGGACAGATATATGAATGCGCATCTGAATCGGGAAGAGGTAAAGACTCTTAGAGCAGGAGACTATGTTTATATTTCAGGAACTATCTATACAGCCAGGGACGCGGCCCATCTCCGTATGTTTCAGACCTTAGACAGGGGAGAGGAGCTTCCTATCAAACTGGAAGGAAATGTGATCTATTATATGGGGCCTACCCCGGCCCGACCGGGAAGGCCTATCGGCTCCGCCGGTCCTACTACCGCCAGCCGTATGGATAAATACACTCCGAGACTTCTGGATCTGGGATTGACAGGAATGATCGGAAAAGGCAAGAGAAAACCGGAGGTCACAGAGGCTATTGTGCGGAACGGCGCTGTATTCTTCGCCGCTGTGGGAGGAGCCGGAGCGCTTCTTTCCAAGTGTATAAAAAAAGCCGAGGTCATTGCCTACGAAGATCTGGGAACAGAAGCTATCCGGAAACTGGAGGTAGAGAACCTGCCGGTAATCGTAGTCATCGATTCCCAGGGGAATAACCTGTATGAGCAGGTTTTGGAAAAACAGGATTAGATATCAGACAAAAAAGCTGCAGCTGTATAAGGAATGAAACTTGTATAGCTGCAGTTCTTTTTCTCTCAAGCTTTTTTATTGAAATAGAAAATGCACATCTTTAGAGCAGCTTTCGCAGCTGCTTTTTTTCTGCATAAAATCATTTTTCTCTTAATAAATCACACCATTTTTTCCTAAAATAAAGAAGTAATAAAAAATGGGTGGATCCCAGGAAAGGAGAGATTTTTTTGGCGGCTAACTATGGATATGTCCGGGTCAGCAGCTGTGATCAGAACGAGGACAGACAGCTGATCGCACTGCGAAAGCTGGAGATACCGGAGAAGAACATTTTCATGGACAAACAGTCCGGCAAAGATTTTGACCGTCCCCAGTATAAAAGGATGGTCCGGAAACTAAAAAAAGACGACCTGCTGTATATCAAGAGTATAGACCGACTGGGACGTAACTATGGGGAAATTTTAGAACAATGGCAGATACTGACAAAGAAAAAGGACGTGGATATTGTAGTCCTGGATATGCCGCTTTTGGATACCAGAAGAGGAAAAGACCTGATGGGGACCTTTCTCAGTGATATTGTTCTTCAGGTATTATCTTTTGTGGCAGAAAACGAACGGAGCAACATCCGGCAGAGACAGGCAGAGGGAATCGCCGCTGCGAAAGCAAGAGGCGTCCGTTTTGGAAGACCTGAGATCGAGACCCCGGAATGCTTTGTATGGACGGTAAGAGCGTGGGAGAGAAAAGAAATCACAATACAGGAGGCCATCCGCCGGTGCGGGATGAGCGAGGCCACCTTTTACCGAAGACTCCGGGAATACAGACAGACATTAAAATTGGCAGAATAAAAAATTAACTATCAAAAGGTACACCTTCTGACAGTTAATCTACGGTGATAATTATAATCCAATACATCTTATAAATCAAGAAAATTTCATTTTTTTTTGAGGCGATTGAAATTTTCGTAGAAATTTTTTTTGATTTAATACATAAAAAGGGATGATGTCAAAAAGTGTACTATTTGATATCGTCCCTTTTTGTAATCCTGATATGCAAAAGGGCATCGGAAGAAGGTATGGCAGAAAAAGGGATAAGATAGATTGCTGTTAAGCTTTGTTTCATATGAGTTTTTGGCAGACAGTAGCGCTGATGGGAATATAAGAGAAAGTGAGTCCTGTTATACAGTAGAGTTTATTTAAATAAAAGGACAGAATAAGAAAATATAAGTTGAAAATAGAAATAAACAGCAATGAGATATATGACTATGCAGACATTACAATGTAAAATCAAAAAGATGTTTTGCAAAATCTACACATAACATGGCCGGCACGTATAGTAATATACCTGATCAGGCCTTTTTCTTTTATAAATGTACACGGTATTTGATTCTTTCCAGACAGGAAGGAAAATGGGGAAGCGAACCGATTTCCCAACAGATTTGATATAAAACTGGAGACAATGCAGTTTTATATATGCCTTCGCAGAGCGAGGGAAAAAATCCCAGAAAGAGAGGAGAATTCAGCGAGTATGAAAAGAAGACGTTGGATTGCTGCATTCCTGTCCCTGGTGATGATCCTGACAATGGTCTCGCCGGTCAGTGCAAAGGGATTCAGCAAAGATTCTAACAGTTCCGGGGATAAATATTCCTGGAGCCAGACCAAAGAGGAGTCTCCCAATGATAAAAAAGAGACTTCACAGGAAACAGCTTCTGTTGATGAAACGGCTGCAGAAGAAGCCGCAGTTACAGATGAAACTGACGCAGAAGAGACAACTTCTACAGACGAAGCTGCAGCAGAGGAAGAGACTTCCGAAGAAACAGCCGCTGCAGAGGAAGCTGTTGCAGAAGAAACACCTGTTTACATGGATGGCAGTCTGACCGGCAGTGACGGTATTTATAATGTTACGGTGACTCTCGGCGCAGATGCCCAGATTCCTGAAGGCTCTTCCGTCAGTGTGAAAGAACTGACAGAGGAGGACGCCGCATACCAGGAAGCAAAAGAGCAGGTACAGGCTGCTGAAGAAGAAGGATTTGCAGCTTTGGATATCAGCATTCTGGACAAGGAAGGCAATGAGATCGAGCCGAAGGCCGCTGTAGAAGTGGAAATTCAGCTGTCTCAGCTGCCGGAAAATGTAGACGCTGACACAGAGATCACAGTCAACCACATTGATGAGAGCACTGGCACCGCTGTGGTACAGGCTGTAGCAGATACAGCAGAAGAGACTGAAGGAACTGTGGAAGTAAGCGAAGACGCTGCAGTAGTAAACTTTACAGTTGACAGCTTTTCAACATTCACCATTACATATGGAGCTGCAGAGGAAGCAGCGGCAGATGATGGAGTTGAGGCTTATGCTTATGGAAGGCTGACAGCTCATCTTGTAGATACAAATGGAAATCAGATTGGTAGTACGACGATAAGCACCAGCGGATATAATGATTGGGAAAGTGTCGGCAATGCACGTCCGCAGACACCTAGCGGCTATACATATGTTAATGCAAGAGCAAATGGTGTCAATGGGGAAATGATTTCTAGAATACAGTATGATGATTGGTATGGGTGGCAGTACAGAACCAGTAATTCTCGCTGGGGAAGTGAACTGGATGCGATTTATTTTGTATATCAGTCTACAGGCCCTGTTCAGATGACTTTATCCTTTAATACCAATGGAGGCAGCGGCTCTGTTAATTCTATTACTGGAACTTCCGGCACAAGTGTAACTCTTCCCGATTATGAGGGAACAAGAAGCGGTTATACTTTCCTGGGTTGGGCAGACAGCAGCGCCGAATTCCCGGGAGGTACAGCATATCGTGCAGTATATAAAGCAGGTACTTCCTATACACTGCCTACAAGCAATAAAACCCTTTATGCGGCATGGCAAAAGACAGAAGCTGACAACACAGACGCATATTTCTATATCCGTCTGGACGGCCAGATTCCTTATGAGCCAGGTACATATCAGTCTGCTGCTTATACAATAGGTATTCACATGTCAGATGTGATTGAAACTCAGCAGTGGATTGTAGATGTGGACACCACAAAAGAAGTTGCAGGAAACTGTGTTGATAATAATGTAACAAAAGCTCTTACACGAGTTCCATCCGATGAATTGATACAGCGGGTTTGCAATGAGGCTGGCATTTCATACAATCCGGATACCCAGTATATTCTCTGGTATGTTCAGAAATATCAGGGACTTGGAGCTAATGCAATTGATGAAAGCAATGGCGACATATTCGGAACTGACGGAGAGGGCTGGCATATCGATGGTGTGCTTCTGGACAGAGCAAAGGTAGCTATCTCTTATGATGCTAACGTGCCAACTGGTGTAACTGAAATTCCAGATGTACCTCAGGGATATGAGGTTGACAGAGGAACAGTTGTTACTGTTGGAGAAAGTGGATACGTTGGAGGCTCTACAGACAGACAGAACCCAACTATTCCAGGTTATGTTTTCCAGGGATGGAATACAAGCAGCGATGGTTCAGGCATTTCATATTCAAATGGGGAGACGATTACTCTTTATGATAATGTGACCCTGTATGCAATGTGGTCAAAAGGTGGAAATACATTGAGCCTTTCAAAAGTAGATGGACTGGGAAATGCTGTTAACGGTGCGAAGTTTACAATCTCTGACGGCTCTAAGACTACAGAGTTCACCGCAGGAACTTATAGGAATGATGCCATCCAGACAGATACAGTCTATACAATTACAGAGACGGCAGCTCCTGACAATTATAAAGGGCTGGATGAGCCATTTAATTTTATAGTCTCCTCACAGGGAGGAACGGAACTTACAGCTTATTTCTGCGATGCTGCAGGCAATCAGATAGCAGCTCCTGAAGGTGTAACATTATCTTATATCAATGGACGGACAAATATCAGGGTTACTAATATTGGGAACTTCTATGTATACCACTCCAGTGATCAATCTGTTGATACTTACCCAGTAAATGGAATCTTCGACATTACTGCTTTAGTAGCTGATGGATATCTCTATGGCGGCTACTATAATGACTATAAAAAAGCAGGTTCTTATGAAGGAGGTCCGACGGCTACATATGATGGTACTAACTATACTGGTGCGATTGCCGGTTATTGGGATAGCAGTGCAGCATATACTGCAAATGGATCTACGATGATACCTGTTGCGGGACAGACCTATTATTTAAAAGAAGTTCCTGAAGATTATTTTAAACCATATATGGCAGTAGTATATGATTCCTATGCAGATCCTAATACTGCGGAAGGTCTGTATCTGATTTCTGCAACGGATGATAAAAACTATCAG
>DWYL01000285.1 GCA_019118685.1 Candidatus Blautia merdipullorum | reverse complement strand
AAAAATGCAGCAAAAGAATGGAGGAGATCGCACAATACGCAAGATATATAAAAATATGAGCAATGTGCAGATTGACGCAGTTCTTCTTTTTCAATATGATTAAAGCAGCAATGGAGCGTAGAAAACAACCGGAGAAAGGAGAAGAACAGTGAAAGAAAACAGGAGAGGAAGAGTGACGATCCCCACAGATGTGGACGTGGTGCCTGAGACACTGGAATTGCTGGAAAGATGGGGAGCAGACGCGATCCGGGACTGTGACGGCACGGATTATCCGGAAGAACTGAAGAACGTGGATGCCAAGGTATACTCTACATATTACACTACAAGAAAAGACAATGCCTGGGCCAAGGCAAATCCGGATGAGATCCAGCAGATGTATATCATGACGCCCTTTTATACTGCTACAGATGAGAATCTGGCTGTCCATCTCATGGATCATCTGTATCCGGATATGCTTAAGGTAAACGATCATGATGATATTACCAGATGGTGGGAGGTGATCGACCGGACTACAGGAGAAGTGGTATCTGCAGACCAGTGGAGCTACGATCCGGAGACAGGAGATGTGATCATCCGCAGTCCCCGGGCTTTTCATGATTATACGGTGAGCTTTCTGGCATATATCATGTGGGATCCGGTGCATATGTACAATGCGGTGACAAACGGATGGCAGAACTTTGAGAAACAGATCACTTTTGATGTGCGCCAGCCAAAGACCCATAAATACTCCATGGAAAGACTGAGAAAATTTATCGCAGATAACCCTCATGTGGATGTGATCCGCTATACCACATTTTTCCACCAGTTTACCCTGGTCTTTGATGAACTGGCCAGGGAGAAATATGTAGACTGGTACGGATATTCTGCATCTGTCAGTCCCTATATTCTGGAGCAGTTTGAAAAAGAAGCGGGATATAAATTCCGCCCGGAGTTTATTATTGACCAGGGATATATGAACAATACCTACAGGATACCCTCAAAGGAATTTCGTGATTTCCAGGCATTCCAGCGCAGAGAGGTTGCAAAACTGGCGAAAGAGATGGTGGATATCACTCACGAATGCGGAAAAGAGGCTATGATGTTCCTTGGGGACCACTGGATCGGAACAGAGCCTTTTATGGAGGAGTTTAAGTCCATCGGACTTGACGCTGTAGTGGGCAGCGTGGGAAACGGGGCTACACTCCGCCTGATCAGCGATATTGAAGGGGTGGATTACAGAGAGGGACGGCTCCTGCCCTATTTCTTCCCGGATGTCTTTCATGAAGGGGGAGACCCGGTGAAGGAGGCCAAAGTGAACTGGGTAACAGCGAGAAGAGCCATCCTGAGAAAGCCTATTGACCGGATCGGATATGGAGGATATCTGAAACTGGCCATGAAGTTCCCTGAGTTTATTGATTATGTAGAAGAGGTCTGCGACGAGTTCCGGACCCTGTATGAGAACATCAAAGGCACTACCCCATACTGCATCAAAAAGGTGGCTGTCCTTAACTGCTGGGGAAAGATGCGTGCCTGGGGAAATCATATGGTCCATCACGCCATTTACTATAAACAGAATTATTCCTATGCAGGGATCATCGAAGCACTCAGCGGGGCGCCCTTTGATGTGAAATTTATCAGTTTTGACGATATTAGGGAGAATCCGGAAACCCTTGAGGAATTCGATGTACTTCTCAATGTGGGAGACGCAGATACAGCCTATACCGGAGGGGAAAACTGGACGGATGAATGTATTGTCACTGCGGTAAAAAGATTTATTTATAACGGCGGCGGATTTATCGGCGTAGGGGAGCCGGCGGGGCACCAGTATCAGGGGCATTTCCTCCAGCTTGCCACAGTCATGGGAGTAGAGAAAGAAACCGGCTTTACACTGAATGTGGATAAATACAACTGGGAAGAACATGATCACTTTATCAAGGCGGACTGCACAAAAGAAATCGATTTCGGAGAAGGAAAGAAGAATATGTACGCTCTTGACGGAACCCAGATCCTTGTACAGCGCGACAAAGAAGTGCAGATGGCGGTGAGAGAGTTCGGAAAAGGGCGCAGCGTTTATATCAGCGGACTGCCCTACAGTTTTGAGAACAGCAGGATCCTTTACCGGTCTATCCTCTGGTCTGCGCATGATGAGGAGAACCTCCACAAATGGTTCAGCACCAATTTCAATGTAGAGGTCCATGCTTATGTGAAAAACGGAAAATACTGTGTGGTAAACAACACCTATGAATCCCAGAGTACGACCGTATATAGAGGAGACGGAACAGGATTTGACCTTGACCTGAAAGCCAATGAGATCATTTGGTTTGAGATCTGAGCTGGTTCTCTGTATGGGACTGCCGGTATTTTATGGGCGTGATTCCATAAAATTTCCGAAAGGTCTGGGTGAAATACGACTGGGAAGAGAATCCTGTAGAACTTGCAATATCTGAAACGGACATATCCGTGTCACAAAGAAGCTGGCATGACGCCGCCAGACGTCTCTGGTTCAGATACTGTATGGGAGAGAGCCCGGTGTATTTCGCAAAGGAATGAGCCATATAATATTTATTCATATGTGTCAGGCTGGTCAGTGTATCCAGTGTGATACGTTCTGCATAGTTTGTGTCCAGATATTCTTTTATCTGGGCACATTCTTTTGTCATCCGTACAGTGTTTATAGAGACCGGCACAAGCTGGCTGGAAGAGCGCAGGATGCGCAGGACAAGGATATCCAGCAGATGCTGGCAGATCATCTCAGCCCCGTATTTTTCGGATTTGACTTCATAGTAGATCTGAGCGAACAGATCGCCTACCATGGCCCGGCTGTCAAAATCGCAGAAGATCTGCGCGGATGCAGTCTGATCTTCAGACTGAAAGGCGATACCGTCAATTCCAAGGACATAATACTGGAGAGGAGTGCCGGGAATAGACTGCTCCGTATGCTCCAAATAGGGAGGGATGATGATCAGATCCCCTGTCTCAATGGGACGGATATCCCTGTGAAAGAGGAAATTTCCTTTGCCCTTCAGGACAAAGAAGATTTCTGTGAAAGGATGGGTGTGCAATACGCTGGACCAGTCTTTCTCATCTTTAGACAGAGAGATAGACAGCAGCCGGGAATTTGTTCTTGTTATATCGTTTTCCTTAATGGGATAATGTCTGTGACTCATAAAGTTTTCTCCTTTTGAAAGAGGCAGATAAACCTGTGGTTTGTAAATATTATACAAAATAAAAAATATGAAAAGCAAGAATAGAATGTAGAAATAACAAAAAATATTTATATATTGTGAACTAAACAATAGAAAACAGCAAGAATTATAAAAGAAAAGGCAATATCCGTATGGAATAGATGGGTAAAATAGTCTATGATGTATTTAACAGTAAAAAGGAGGTAAAATTTATGAAGAGGAAAACATTGAAAAAGCTTTTGTCGGTATCCCTTGTTTCCGCAATGGCCGTTTCTATGCTGGCTGGATGCGGGAATTCCGGAGGCGGAAGCAGTGATGATTCCGGCAGCGGCGATGGCGGCGGAGACGGAAATGTACTGAAGGTCGCAGCTTTTGAAGGCGGAAACGGAGCTGACATCTGGGATAAGATTACAAAGGCATTTGAGGAAGAGAACGGATGCACTGTAGAGCTGGAGCTGTCCTCCGAGCTGGATCAGGTCCTTACTAAGGACATCCAGAACGGCGATGTTCCGGATATTGTCTACTATAACCTTGGTCAGGCGAGCGGATTTACAGAGACCATGCTTAAAGAACAGGCTGTTGCGGATATTTCAGATGTATTTGATGATGAACTGAAAGGAAAAATGCTGGACGGTATCCTGGATGGAACAGCGGCGCAGCCTTATGGGGACGGAAAGATCTACCTGGCTCCTATCTTCTACACCCAGACCGGTTTCTGGTATAACGCCACACTGGTAGGAGAAGGAAAAGAGTATGCGCTGCCTGCTACATGGGACGAGTTTTTTGAACTTGGACAACAGGCCAGAGCAGACGGAAGATCACTCTTTACATATCCTCAGTCCGGATATTTTGATGCAACAATCTATGCTATGCTTGCTCAGGCAGGAGGAACCGATTTCTATAACAATGCACTGACCTATGATGCCGATACATGGACATCAGAAGAGGGAAGAAAAGTTCTGGATACAGTAGGACAGCTTGTTTCTTCTGATAATATCTGGGCTGATACAGTTTCAAACGCCAATACAGACGGCGGATTTAAGATCAATCAGCAGGCAGTCATTGATGGAGAAGCTCTTTTTATGCCGAATGGAAGCTGGGTAGTTGGAGAAATGGCGAACACCACTCCGGCTGACTATGAGTGGGGCGTAATGGGTGTTCCCAAGTGGAGCGCTGATGAAAGCCAGTCTGTGTATACCTTTACAGAACAGATGTGGATTCCGGCAGATGCAGAAAATATCGATCTTGCTAAAGAATTCATCAAATTTATGTATTCTGACACTGTTGTAGATCTTTGCCTCGCAAATAAAACAACCAATGCAGAGACAGGAGAAGAATCGGATTCTCCTATCGTAGTCCCTGTTAAAGGCGCGGCAGAGAAACTTCCTGAAGGCGTGATCAAGAGCAGCTTCCAGACAGGAGATGATGTTGTGGCCGTTACCGGTACATGGGCTACTACCGCTCCTATTGAAGGACTTGATATGAAGGGATCCATATACGGACCTATTGATTCCATCAGCAACGGCGACATGACAGTTGATGAGTGGCAGAGCCAGCTTACAGATGTATGGGAAAGATGCGCTAACGCGATGGGATAAAGAAAATCAAACTTAGAAAGTGGCATATGTGCTGAAAAAACGGTGAGTTGTTACAGCTCACCGTTTTTAAAAAGGAAAGGAGACATAGTATGAATCGAAAACGGGCCCAGGGACGGTTTGTTTTTTTCTGTATCGCACCAGCGGCTATACTGGTCACTCTTTTCATATTTATCCCGACCATCAATGTGTTCAGAATGTCTCTGTACCGCATGGGCGGAATTACAAATAGAAAAGAATTTGTCGGTCTAAATAACTTTAAATCTCTTTTGGAGGATAAAAATTTCCTTCAGGCCATGCAGAATTCCATTGCGATCATTGTCTTGGTGACGCTGTGTACAATATTTTTCGCGATCCTGTTTGCCGCGATACTTTCCCGGGGAAAATTCAAAGGAAAAAACTTTTTCCGGGTAATCTTCTATATACCGAATATTTTAAGTATCGTAGTTATTGCAGGTATTTTCGGAGCGATTTATAATCCAAGCACTGGACTGCTGAATACATTTCTCAAGGCTATAGGTCTGGGCAGTCTGACGCAGCAGTGGATGGGAGATCAGAATATTGTTCTGTATGCTGTTATTTTTGCTCTGGTATGGCAGGCCATTGGCTATTATATGGTCATGTACATGGCCAGCATGGCGGCGATCCCTCAGGATCTCTATGAGGCGGCTTCCCTTGACGGAGCTACAGAAATCAAAATGTTTTTCCAGGTAACGCTGCCCCTGGTGTGGAGCAACATCCGCACCACTTTGACATTCTATATTATCAGTACGATCAATTTAAGCTTTCTGTTCGTGCAGATCATGTCGGATGGAGGACCTAACGGCCATTCCGAAGTATTCCTGAACTATATGTACAAGCAGGCGTATGGAGCAGGTGTATACGGATATGGAATGGCTATCGGAGTGGTTGTATTTATTTTCTCCTTTGCACTTGCCGCTATCGTGAACAAGATCACGGAACGAGAAGTGCTGGAATTCTAGGAAGGGGGCGTAAGACTGATGAAAAAACAGAATCCGGTTACAAAGATCATATTCAAAGTCGTCGTCTATGCGGCCCTGATCATAATGACCATTTCCATCCTGGTGCCGGTAGCCTGGGTCTTTATGGCAAGCTTCAAACGAAATGCAGAGTTTATCGGAAAGGGAACAAATCCCTGGGCTCTTCCTGAGCAGCTTCAGTATCAGAACTACATTACTGCATTTATAGATGCGGAGATGGGAAAATTCTTCCTGAATTCCGTGATCGTCACTGCCCTGGCGCTGGTCCTGCTTCTGGTGATCGCGCTTCCGGCGGCATATGCTTTGTCCCGGTTTGAGTTCCGGGGAAAGAAGATCCTGAATATTGCCTTTATGGCAGGACTTTTTGTAAATATCAACTATATCGTTGTGCCTATTTTTCTGATGCTCAGTGACGCAAATAAAGCATTGGGAGTAGATTTTTTCCTTGACAACAGGTTCCTGCTGGCGCTGACCTATGCTTCCAGTTCCCTGTCATTTTCCATCTATCTGCTCAGCGGTTATTTCAAAACTCTTCCTAAGGGATTTGAGGAAGCGGCGTATATCGACGGATGCGGATATTTAAAGACAATGGTCCAGATCATGATTCCCATGGCAAAGCCAAGTATCCTGACAGTCATTCTATTCCAGTTCCTGTCATTTTGGAATGAATATATTATTGCCTTTACGATCATGGATGAGAACAGTACACTGGCTGTAGGACTTAAGAATCTGATGGCAGTGGAGAGAACAGCAACTAATTACGGCATTATGTATGCCGGTCTGGTGATCGTTATGATCCCGGTGCTTGTCCTTTATATCTGTGTACAGAAACAGCTGACCAAGGGCATGACGCTGGGCGGACTGAAAGGATAAGGAGGAAAAGGTATGAGCAAAGTTATAAAAAATGTTGTCCTGCTGGCTGTCTTTATCATCTGCCTTGCCCTGATCATCATCGGACAGAAGAATATCAGCGTAACCGGCCTTTGCATGGAGCTGATCGGACTTGCCGGCCTGCTCGTCCTTCTGTTCCTATACAACGGAAAATACAAGTGACGGAGACGGCATACCATAGAAATAAGGCTGCCCCATAGAACAAGAATCGAGAATATTTATCTGTTTTATTCCCGCTTTTATAAAATCGATAAATATTCCGGATATGTGTTCTATGGGGCAGCTTTGTTTTTCTATATAAATAGAACGCTATGGAAGAACCGCGGCGGGAAGGGTGGGGGGATAGGGCCGTCCGGGGATCAGACGTGTTCCGTCGGTAAAGCCTTCCGGCCTTTCTGCCAGGCAGTCCATAAGGAAGGAACGCAGCCGTGAGATCCTGGCCTGGCGGGAAGGATCTCTGATCAGATCGGTCAGTTCGTGCGGATCTGCGGCAAGATCAAAGTATTGCTCCTGACCGGTTACGGAATGCCAGATATATTTGTCTTCGGCTGTGACGATCCAGTGGTTCGAAAAGTCTCCGTAGGAATGTTCGCCGTGGAGCCAGGTCCGCTGGGTTTTCTGAGGATCTGCGGTAAGGGGCAGGAGACTTTCTCCGTCAACAGAGGAGGGGACCGGAGCGTGGGCAAGATCCAGTACCGTAGGCATAATATCACGAAGCTCTGCAATGCTGTGGCAGACGGAGCCGCCCCTGAGTTTCGGCAGAACATTTTTCCCAGGAGAGATGATCAGGGGGATATGGCAGCTGCCCTCATAAGGCCGTGATTTGCGGAACATATGGTGATCACAGAGCTCTTCGCCATGATCTGAGGTGAAGATAAACACGGTGTCGTCATAAAGTTCCTGTTCCACCAGGGCCAGGATCAGTCTCCCGATCTGGTGATCCAGATGAGTGATGCAGGCATAATATCCCGCCTGTGCCTGCCTTGCCAGTTCGGGATCCACAGGGCCTGTCTTTGAATCGAAAATCCTGCCTTCCTGTTTCAGATATTCCTCTGTCTCCCAGGATCCGATAAAGGGCGGGCGGAGACTTTTCCTATTATACAGATCAAAATAGTGCCGGGGAGGGTCAAAGGGCGGATGGGGGCGGAGATAGGAGGCCATCAGGAAAAAGGGTTTGCTCGGGTCCCGTCTCCTGAGAAAATCCAGGCTTCTGTCCGTAACCCAGTTGGTAGGATGGTATTTTTCTTCATAGATCCAGGGGCGGGACAGATAGCTGTTGCAGTCCAGTCCGGTGGCAGTCACATCTGCATCGGCTCCCAGCTCCTGCTTCAGCCAGTGAAAATAGTCATCTGCCACGAACTGGGATTCTCTATAGGGAACGCTGCCATAGCGGGCACTGTGGAGATATCCGTCATGGAGATCAACATTGTGGAATCCCAGATAATTGCGCAGAGGGTGAACGTGCATCTTTCCCACGCACTGGGTATAATAACCGGCTTTCGAAAGTTCTCCGGCCATGGTGTGACGATAATTCCAGGGGACTCTGTCTTCATAGCCTACCCGGCCGTGATGACTTTGCTCCCTGCCGGTGTGCAGTGCGGCGCGGGCAGCGATACAGCTGGGGCAGGCACTGTATGCCCGGTCAAAGACAACTCCCCGGGCAGCCAGGGTGTCGAGATATGG
>DWYL01000284.1 GCA_019118685.1 Candidatus Blautia merdipullorum | reverse complement strand
ATTGTAGGAAAATCCAAAAGTTTAGATTTTCCCACAATGCTTATCTTTTGGTCTTTGGTTCGGAATAGTGTAGTGCTGGCGGTCTATCTCTTGTTTTCGGTTGCTTGCTTCCTTACCGTACATGAGCATTGCTGGCCGGGTTATCCTGACCGTAACCTTCAAGAAGGTTAATCACTCCCCAGATACCAAGGCCAGCGCCCAAAGCAGTTACCAGTGTCTGTAATACATCAACAGCAGAGTTAAAAAATTCCATACGCAATCATCAACCGGAAATTTTCTTTTTCCATTCCCGGTTATCTCCTTTCCCATTTTTTGAATTTCATTTTGACGGGAAGGAGCAGATTCCTCTGTTTCAGGCATAAAAGAAGCGCCCTATCAAGCAGGCGCATTGTCGGTAGTATCTACCTCATATACACCATAAACTTCATTGGACTTTAATTTCAGCCGGGTGGAAAGAAACTGCTCTATGTCAAAGGCGTTTCTCGGATCAGCGTCGGCTGTGTATTTAAAATTAGGGTGTTTGGTTATATCGTACTTATCCGACAGGAAAGGACGCACACCGCGAAGCTGAAGGATACACTTGCCGCCGTCCATTACAGCAAGCTCATCCTGGCTCATCAGCTCCTTCCCTAATTTTTGATAATTTAATGAGTGGGAAGTCTCCCTCCCACGGCTTTCTCCCGTATTGTAGGTATCGATGGTTTCCTTCCCCAAAACGGCTGCCAGTTCCTTTAAAGTCCCAGGTTCCTTTCCTCCCAGGAAAATGGAGCAGTCCATATTTCCTACAATCGTGTCGGCATTATCTTTATAAATTGCTTTTAACTGGCTCTGCGCCTGCAGCACCAGACAAGCAGAAATTTCACGGCTTCGGATGGTTGCCACCAATTTCTCCAGCCGGGGAATCTGCCCGATATTGGCCGCCTCATCAATCAAGCAGCGCACATGGACCGGAAGCCTTCCACCGTATACATCATCCGCTTTTTCACACAGCAAGTTAAACAGCTGCGTATAACACATGGAAATCAGGAAATTGAAACTGTCGTCCGTATCTGACATAATCAGAAACAACGCTGTTTTCTCATCCCCTAGCGTGTCCAGCTCCAACTCGTCATAGGAGGTCACTTCCCTGACTTCCGCAATATCAAAAACTGCCAGTCTGGCGCCGCAGCTTACCAAAATGGATTTTGCTGTTTTGCCCGCGGCTAATTTATATTTGGCATATTGGCGCACAGCAAAATGATTGGGTTCCCGTTCTGCCAGTTCCTCAAACATCAAATCAACCGGATTTTTAAACTCTTCATCGTCCTCCCGAACCTCCATGGCATTGATAAATTCAATCAAGGTGGAGAAATTCTGCTCCTCTACGGGAGCTTCATAATGAATATATCCGATCAGCGCACAATAGAGCAGCGTCTCTGCCTTCACCCAAAAATCATCTCCGCCCTTTCCTTCGCCTTTGGTATTTGCGATGAGCGTTGTCACCAATTTCAGTATGTCCTTCTCACTATGGATATAAGAAAAGGGATTATAATGCATGCTTTTTTTGAAATTGATGGTATTAAGCACCTTAATCCGATATGGCTCATATACCACATTCCCTTTTTTATCCTTTACCGGTTTCCCGTCTTTTCCCAGTTTCGGCGCACCGCGCTGGAGCACTTTCCCACATTCCACCAGGATCGAGCCTTTTGGATCGGTGATTACATAGGAACTATGCATCTGGAGAAGGTTTGGCTTCAGCCAGAAGCGGGTTTTCTGATTGTGATTATCAGGCAGCTTTTTATCTGCCTCTCCGGAGCTTTCGCTCATTTTCAGCGGTATGTTCTTTCATACCCGGCATAGCATATCTTTTTGTCCTGCTGTGTCCAACCGCAGACCGGAACGACAGCGCGGCCTCGTGGGGCTGTTATATTCCGGATTATTGCTAATCCGGTTTCAAGCCCTATGCGTTGCGTGTGTGCCGGATGTGACCCCGGCATTTCCACTCGGATTGGGATTGCAAAACCCTCTCCGCTTTCTTCCGCACTGATAATCCTGGCCGTCTGTTTCCGGTTCCGGCCAGGACGGCAAGTATCCAGCTTTATTTGCAAGATTAAGCAATGGATACATTTTTACCACTCCCGCTTCCTCCAATAATCAGTACATTCTTATTCCGAGCTGTTTTCGGGTCCTTCGGACGGCTGTTCATGGTCAGGCTCTCCGTTGCCGTCAGGATAATATTTTTCTGAAATATCGGATCAATGTAAGGGGCAATATCCTCATGGGTGCCCCATCGCGCCGACCCGTACTCCACATTTTTCCGGTATTTCTTCGCATTTTTCCCTTTCACATAAACTGCCAGCCGCAGCGCCGCTCCACATAAAACACCTACCAGAAAATCTGGTGGATAAAAACTGGGAAACGGTGAAGCAAACGCAGCTGCGAATCCATCCATCAGATTCATAAACTTATCTGACAACTCTGCCCCTTCCGCCATTCTCCATGCCTCTCCCAGCTTACTGGCATACAATCCGATTAAAAAATACGGCAGATTCGGCAAAATCAGTTTTTTAATATTAACCTGCTTCATCGCTCCAGCTCCTTCCTTCTGGTACGATCTACCACAGCATTTTTTATCAGTTCCTTGAAGTGATTCAGTTTTTCCAGCACGGACGGACGAGATGCATTCCGTACCTTCTTCTGGGTATATTCACTGAATGCTGCCGTCAGAGCATCTGCATCACGTGCCTTAAAAAAAATCAGGTATTTGGGTGGAGAACAGCTTCGGTCTTTCTTTACCGCATAGTCTACACCATATTTTCTGGCAATCTTTTCAAATTCCCGTATAGATGGATCGGTAATCTCTAAATTGGAGACTCCCTGATTCTGCCCGATCAGCTGCTTCACGGACTGCTTTCCGTGGGGAATCACCGGAGAATCCCGGCTTCTTTGTTTTTCCATCTTCTTTTCCCGGCGGTAGGCCATATATTTACAAACAGCCGCCTTAAAGAGCCTTCCGGTAAATTTTGTTCCACTGACTACCAAAGTCAATGTCCTATTTTCTACTTCCTCCTGCATGGGTTATCCCTCCCTTCTGTGAAACTTGCAGGATTATCCGCTTCTACGGCGGCACCTCCAGTCTCCGGAGCAGGTATTTTCTCAATAAATCACATTTCATCGAATCTGGTCTTTTCGGTCATAAAACAAGTCACCGTTTCGTACTTTGGCATGGCTTAAAATTTTGATATGTCCGTTTTCCTGGTGATTCAGGCATTTGCGATACCCCTCTTCTGTCAGAAATACGCGGGTTCTCTCTCCTTTCCATCCGATAGGAGAATCCCTGGTCAGCACATCAAAAATAATCATATGCCGTGTATCCTCTGCGAACCGCGCCAAATCCATATAATCATGGCCGTGATAGTTCTGCGCCCCGGCCTTAATCCGCATTTCCTCAATCAGCTCTCCGATGGTTTTTCCTTTATCCACGTTTTTTCCTCCTTTATTCCCGCCTACTCTATCCATTAATTTTTAAAATTCCTTCCAGAGCAGTCGCTCCAAATCCTCTACCGTTCTATTTCCCGGTTCTTTTTCCTTACTGGTTTCTTATCAGATATATTCCATGCTTTCTTAAATTCAGCTACTCCCTTCGGGTCAAATTCTTTTAACTTATTCAAATCAAAAGAAACCACGGAATACGTTCCAAATCCAGAATGAACTTTGTAAGGCAGAACCTTTCCCAACTTGTTTTCTCTAATAAACCGCAGCAAATCTTTGCTGATGTCACCAGAAATAAAAGCCTGGCCCGGCTCCAGAGAATAGGCAGGAAGATTAACTGTCATAGCAGCAAACGGCTCCGGCCCATCTTTCGTATGGGTTATGATTTCAATATGGCGTCTCCCTGTGTTCGCATACATTCCAATTTCTAAGGATACAGTTTCTTCCCCAAATTCCCAGTGAAATGGCACTTTTTTTACTTCATCCACAATATGTTCCTCCTCTCAGATGATCGAAACAGCCGTAGCACAGGTGTATTTCCTTTCTCCCACAAATTTTAGACGTATGAACAGCTGCCGTTTACTGGCTGCCATACATATCGTGATTTACACGCGCCGTATAGTAACTGCTGATCGTAGACGGCGCATTGTAAAGTGAGGTCAGCAGGTACTGCTTGATATTTCTGATTTTCGTGGTATTCTCCTTAAGGCCATTCAACACCATCCGGATATGCTCCGCATTCAATTTGAGCAGACGGGACCGGACAACCTCATGGCAAAAGTCACTTCCGGCAATCCGGGTATTCTTTCTCCTGGCACAGACCGTTTCCACAATCAGTTCTACAATCTCGTTCAGCATTTCCTGATCGTAGGGATATTCCTGAAGCAGATATTCATACTCAATATTCTCCTGTATCAATTTTCGATAACTCTCAAGTGCTTCCATAGGTGTCGCTTCCCATCGTTTCGGTTCCGGCGGTTCTGCCGCCACTTCTTTCTGGAATGGAAATGAATCGATTTTTGATTGATCCGTATTTTGTTTTTGAGTATTTGATTTCTTAGTATTTAATTGTGTTGGATTTCCCGGTAACGGTTTTTCCGGTAACGAGTTTTCCGTTGTCGGATTTTCCGACGACGGCTTTTCCAATGACGGCTCCTTTGCTCCTTTGTAATCAGGACGTTCAAAAATCATATATTCATTGGCTCCAAATTTCCCGGCGGCATCTGTGGTCTGTCTGCGCCGGATATACCCAGCCTGCTCCAGTTCATTAATTGCTGTCCGGATTGCATCTTTACTCTCCCGGTTGATATAACAAAGGCCGGACAAGGTATAATCCCAGTCCTCCGGCAATGAAAGCATTTGGGACAAAAGCCCCTTTGCCTTCAAGGATAATCTCTTGTCTTTTAAATGATAGTTGCTCATTACGGTATAATCGCCGGTTCTTTCTACACGAAAAACTGCCACTCACTCCACTCCTTTCCATTTCTCAGGGCATAAAAATAGCCGCAGCCTTTTCAATAATTTCTAAGGTTGCGGCGGTCAACTTCTCTGTTTTCTTTTCCTTGACGAATATGGCGGTTTAGGAACCAATGGTTTTGAAAAAATGTCCTGCTCCTGAGTAAACGGAAATCTCTGAAAAATCCGGTCTATCTCAATCATCTCCATGTCCATCTGGGACTGGCAGTTCTCCTGAATGGCTTCTCTGATCTCCCTTACTGTACACATTTCAATCCTTTCCTTTCTGATTTTGGTTTACGAATGACGATGGCGTTTATGCGGCTTAAAATCGAGGATATGGCCCTCAATAATACGTGCATATCGCTTGATTTTAATTTCATTCCTGCGCTGGCTTTGCAGCGCCTTCCGGTAATCTTCCTCCGTAAGAAACAGCCGCATTTCATCCCCAGGAACTCCATATGTACTTTCCGGCTTTCTCACTGAAAATTCAATCATCCAGCGTGTTTTGTCACGAAAACGTTCCACTGCAAGAATATTATGGCCTTTC
>DWYL01000283.1 GCA_019118685.1 Candidatus Blautia merdipullorum | reverse complement strand
GTACATTTGTTTATCTGGATAAAAGCAGAAAACATATGTATGAATTAAATAATAAGGTACGTCTCATTGATATGTCTGAGTATGACATCCAGAACAGCAGCGAATTTTTAGGATTTATATCCGGCGTTGTTTCTCAGGATAACGATCTCGAAAAAATGTTTCTTGACAGTTTTTTGAAAATTTCCAAAATGGAATCCAATGACGAAGAACTTGGAGAGGTTCTGGAACGTTTGGATACAATGGGTAAAAAGTACGGAGTTTCCTTTGTTGTGAGTCTTTCTAAAAACGAAGAGGATTTACCAGAAAATGCAAAGAGCATGGTTTTGATTTCCCTTTAAACCGCCTCCCATTATATGAAAATACGGTTGAAAGCCGCCCCTGAAAAACAGGGGCGGTTTTTTATCTGCAGAATCAGGCTGTCTTCTTAAGCGCAGTGGTCAATTGTTTTCAGAAAAGGAAGAAATCCTGCCGAATAGGCTGAGAAGATACAGACCACAGATACCCACCAATGCATATATGATTCTGGAAATCCATGTCATATCTCCAAATAAAAAGGTGACCAGGTTGAAGCGGAAAAAGCCGATAAGCCCCCAGTTAACCGCTCCGATGATACTTATGATCAGAGCGGTATAATCTAAAAATTTACTGTTCATAATTGTGCTGCCTCCTTTATCATTTTCTATTATTTCCATAGAACAGAGTTTTATACAAAAAATCCTATTGTGAATCTGTATTGAAAATGGTAAAATGTAGGGTAGTCCATAGAAAAGTCTCAGGATTGTAAAGGAGAGTTATATTGCCGGACAACAAAAAATTTTCAGGAACGATCAAAAAATTTTTTACATCAATCGGAAAATTGCTGACTTTCAATATTACCACGATCATGTTTGGCGCGTTGCTTTTATATATGATCATTACGGTAGTTCTTTATGCCACATCTGATCATGTGACTTCATATCAGGTAACTGTAGGCCCGCTGAGCAAGAATCCTGTCTGTACAGCTCTTGCCCTGCGTTCAGAACAGATAGTAACTGCAGAGAATTCAGGCTATATCGAATACTATGCCACAGAAGGGATGGAAGTCCGGCAGGCCGGTTCAGTTTATAGCATAGCCAGTGAACAGCAGGAAGGGGAAGCTGTGACTTTGTCTGATGAACAGATTGAGGAGGTCCGGTCCAGTGCGGAACAATTTTCTTATGCTTATAACAGTAATAATTTTTATGACACATACAGTTATAAATATCTGGTAAGAGGCACGATCCTTCAGGCCGCAAAAGAAAGTATGTCCAGCAGCCAGACTGCTGGAAACAGTTCAGAAACAGATGAAGAGAATACAGCCTCTGTCTCTGAAGAGAACTCTGGGGCAGGAAGCGCTGCAGATGCTGAAGATCAAGTGATCTCAGTAGGCGGTCAGGATGTGTATACAGCCCCGGAAGCAGGTATTGTGGTTTATTCTTTAGATGGATATGAAGAAAAAACAGCAGATACTCTGACAGAAGATGATTTTAATCAGATGTCTTATCAAAAAGAAAATCTGATCACCGGAGGCCAGATAGAAGAAGGTGACTCGGTATACAAGCTTATTACCAGCGAAAACTGGACATTGATGGTTCCTCTTACCGATAAGATGGCTGCTTCTATTGCAGGACGCGAATCCATACAGGTAAAATTTGTAAAGGACGGAGAAAGCCAAAATGGGTCTCTTTCAATTATAAATATCGGAGATCAGAAAGTCGCTCAAATAGAATTGGTAAATGGAATGACACGCTATGCGCAGGACCGTTTTCTGGAAGTGGAGCTGGTTATTAACACCCAGAGCGGCCTGAAAATCCCTGTCAGTTCTATAGTAGAAAAAGAATTTTATACAGTACCCAGAGAGTTTATGACTTTGGGCGATAATGGAAGCAGCCAAGGATTTATCCGGGAAACCAGTGCCGGAGATGCCAGCTCTACAGAATTTGTAGAGGCGGCTATTTACAGGCAGGTAGATTCTCAGGGAAATGAGATTACCGAAGAAACTCAGAATGATTCCGGAGGACTATGCTATGTGGATATGGATACTCTGAATGAAGGAGATGTCCTTCTGAAACCAGATTCCGGAGAAACTTTTACTGTTGGTGAAAAAGATAACCTTCAGGGCGTTTATAACATTAATCAGGGATATGCTGTTTTCAGGCAGATTGAGATACTTGATCAAAATGAGGAATATTGTATTGTTGATCAGGGAACCTCTTACGGCTTGCGTGCTTTTGATTATATCGCGCGTGATGGAAGCACCGTAAATGAAGAAGAAATTTTATATTCCGGTTCGAATTAGTACAACTGAGAAAGGAAGAAAGAAATGGGAGTCTGTGAAAATTATAGAGCTATAGAAGAAAAGGTGGAAAAAGCTTGTCTCAGGGCAGGCAGAAAAAGGGAAGATGTGACGCTGATCGCAGTCAGCAAGACCAAGCCGGTGTCTATGATCCATGAACTCCTGCCCCTCGGGGTAAGAGACTTTGGAGAGAATAAGGTTCAGGAACTGACAGAAAAAGAAGAACTGCTGCCAAAAGATATACGTTGGCATATGATCGGACATCTTCAGAGAAACAAAGTAAAATATGTGGTAGGGAAAGCCTGTATGATCCACTCTGTTGACAGTCTCCGTCTGGCAGAAGAAATCAGTAAAGAAGCTCTTAAAAAACAAATTTC
>DWYL01000282.1 GCA_019118685.1 Candidatus Blautia merdipullorum | reverse complement strand
AGCAGGCCGCAGTATTACAAAGAAGAGGCGGAATAAATTCGCTTTCTATATTTTGGAGTCCGGTTTTAACAATATTGTTCTGCACTGGGGCAAGATGGATATCACAGCAGGTAAATATAGAAGGAAGAGTGAAAGGCCCGTTTTTTATTCTTACTTTGCTGCTCGTAGTTTTTGCTGTTTATAATATATGGAGAGCTGGAAAAGAATTAAAGTTAAAAAAATGTCTGGGTGCCCGTAATGAAACTTGCACGATAAAAATTCTCTGCAAAAAACCAGATCAGGAACGTAAAGTATATTTTTTGTGTGCTGTTGCTGAATTGATCTTTCAAGGGGGATTGTACGGAATTGCTCTATGGTTTTGCTTTCATCCAGGTGTGATCTTAAATACAAAGATAATAATTCTTGTCGCATGTGCCACTTTTATATATTTTCTTTCGGCGGGATTTTTACCTGACCGCCTGTTTGTAAGTATAGAAGTCATGAAAGAGGAAGAGAAGATATAGTCTGACTTAAAGGGAAAGTAATGAAGCAGTTGAGAAAAACAGAATGGCGGAGAGGATACCCCATTAAGAAAAACCTGGCCCTGTGTGCATGGGGTCTGATGGCGCTCGCAGTCTTCGCCGGAATATTGTCGCACCCGGAGAATATTCCATCGCTGGCGGCGTGTGTTCTTGCATTGGCGGGCGCAGTCCTGACGCTGCCGCGTCTGCTCAAATATTACAGAACAATATACCATAGTCTGCCCGCTCTGAACAGGCGGCTTACAAAAAAGGAGCAGGAGGAGCTGATCGAACACGAAAATTTTGAGACGATCACTGAGTTGGAGACAGAATCACTGCGGTGGACAGATTTTGCTGAAAGTGTGCACTGGCTCCGGATTAATGGAAGATATGTTCCGAAAGAACTTGTGATCTTAGGCGGGGCTGAAGTAACCGGCAATATAATGAACCGGGACACGACACCGGTGATTTTCCTTTGCGCGACCGGTGATGTGGTAAAAATTGACCTTGGAGTTCAGGTCAGTGTTCAGAAAATCCGGGAACTTAACGCATATCTCTGGTCCTGTCATCATATTTTTCCGGGACAGGCAGACAGGACAAAGACGAAAGAACTCAGCGGTATATTCGGGGAGGTCTACACAGAGTATCTGAAAGAAAAAGAACCGGAGAAGGAGAGCGGGGTTCTTGCGGATCTTATAGAAGATGCAGGAGAATTGCGGCAGAAATGTATCGAGAGAATGCCGTCATATTTGAAAAAGGTTGACGAAAAAGCATGGTGGAATGAGAAGACAAGAAAGAAGATGGAACAGTGGAAAGCAGACCGGGAGAATACATTATGAGTGAAATAAAGTTTAAAGTCTCTAAAGATGGAAATGAAAAGAAATATATTCCTCTGATCAGAAAAATGCTGAGTCGCTCCCTTTCCGAAATAAGAGAATGCTTAAGTAATAATGGCTATATTGATATATGCAGCCTGGAAAACATAGACGGACTGCAGCATATGAACGAGCTCATTGAGGAGCTGCAGAAAAAAGGGGCGGAAATTGTACTGTATGAGGATGACAGAGTTGTAGAAACTGAATTCCTGAAAAATATCATTGAAGCACACTTTGATGCAGAAAGGTATCTGCAGGAAACGGACGATAAAGTTATTGAGAAAGATTGAATGATTTGAGGAGGGAGATTTATGAGGATTACAGATATTTTTGATGCGGTAAGAGATGGAACTTATTCGGATTTTTTGAAGTTTTATACAGGAGATCCAAATCTGTTCAATAAGTATACAGGATTAAGTTTGTTTCAATTAGTGTTTGTCAATGACCATGATACAGATGAAAAAATAAAGATGATTCGATTTTTAATATCTGAGGGGGCGGATGTTAACTTTAAAAGTCCAAAAGATCAAAGAAATGCACTGCATATATTTTACTTTTCGGTTATGAGGCCCGATCCACAGTACATATTAAAAGTAACTCAGCTGCTGGTTGAGGCTGGGGTGGACATAAACGCCAAAGACAAATATGGGGCAATTCCACTTAATTATGCGATTACTGTTGTAAAGCTGCCGACAGAGACGGCTATGCCGGTATATCAATATTTAATAGATCACGGTTCAAATATCTATGAAAAAGACAATTTTGGGAAAGCATGCATTGATTATGCAAAGGAATTTTCATGGAGAAATGATCTTGTAAGTCTAATGGAAGGAACCGAATCATGAGCAAAGTGAGAGGAAAAATAACAAAATATGAGATCATTCTCTGTGTTCTTGTACTGGCGGTCATAGTTGCCGGTCTGCTTCTGCCTAAGACAGGAGAGCTGGTGTTACTGGATGAATTCTGCAATGTATCCGTCATATGGATCGTGTGCATCTATGTGGTCGTGCGGGTCATACATAACTGGAAAACAGGGGAAAAAAGTAACAAAACAGCAGGAGTGATCATCGCGGTTTTCTGTGCGGCAGTCTGCATGTGGTTTACGAAGGATTTTGCCGCTGATCTGGCGTCGGGTACGAAGACGGTCACGCTGACAGATATAGAAGTAAGTGAAACACAAGCGCATACCAGCATTTTTTCGCATCATTATTATCTGATGGGGACGGATTCTCAGGGATTAAGGACCCGTGTGGAAATATCAGCAGATGACTATACGATGATGAGCCAGACAGGAAATGGAACTGCGGTTCTTGTGTATTATGAGCATACCGGACGGGCTGTGTCGGCACGCTGAGAGGAAGTTATTGCTACGACAGCATAAGGGAAGTGGTACGCAGGGTTAATCGAAACACCGGGATAGGGATCTTGAACAAAACGACCATATATACAAAGTCCAGACATGTCTCGGTGGAAACCCTTATGACGGGCTATGAAAAGATGGAGTCCTATATAACGGAAAATGTTGCTCCGGAAAAAATCATTATGAAGGAAAGATAATCATTAGCGCCATACCTGCTGCACAGGGCTGTTTTCAGGTCCGCACAAAAAGGCCCTTTATCACAACAAAACCGAACAAACTGCCTGCAAGGGACAGCCGGGAAAAACGGCTGTCTTTTTTCTATGCCCACGAACGGAAAAAGAGCCGATACTGCGGCAGGACATGGGACAGATAAGCACATATCTGTAATTTCCCGGTGCAAAATGCCCATCCTATACAATAAATCTATAAAACCGTATAGGAGGCAGGAATATGAATGAAACGTACGGATATGTCCGCGTATCCACAGGTATGCGCTTTTTGTTTTTCCCTACCGTATCCACAAAATAGCCTCGTGCCCAGAAATGCCGATTTCCGTACTTGTACTTTAAATTCGCATGTCTGTCGAAAATCATCAGGCTGCTTTTTCCTTTCAAGTACC
>DWYL01000281.1 GCA_019118685.1 Candidatus Blautia merdipullorum | reverse complement strand
CTCTTTTGTATTTTCTTCGATAAATTCTGTAAGTTCTTCAGGTTCTGACGCGCGCTGCAGAAATCCGAACACCAGCTTGAGGTCCGTGCGGAAACGTTCCGCGTGGGGATATCTCCGTACGTCGATCAGGTGTACCGGATAATCCGCGATCTTCTCCCTCACTTCTTCCGGAAGGGTACTGAGATCCATCATCTCTTTCAGGCCAAGCGGCCCGTCCCACTCCTGCTCGCCGAAATACAGTACTACGCTGAGTACCGGGATCAAATGGTCTTCTCTTCCGAAACCGGAGATGTATTCTGCGCCGCTCAGATCTTTCTTCCTCTTATGTTCCCGGCGGATCCCGCTCCACTGCTTATCATAAAGCGCCGCATCTCCGTTCAGCACCTTCAGCGGCATGGCATAGTGGATATCGCTCTGCTCCTCGATGGCGAAAAGCATCACCTGTATGCCGAACCGGACTTTCCTCACCAGATCTTTGGCAACAACCCGTACATTGACGATATTGTCTTCATCTTTTAGTATGCTCGCCACTTCGCTGTCCAGCTCCATGATATCTGACGCCGCCACAGCACTGCCGCCTTCAAACAGCTCGTTGTTCAGGAGATCGGCGATCCTGTCCGCCGCTCCCAGGTAGATTTTGGACACTACATCCTTTTTACCCATAGTTCCTCCTTTCTTCCGGGAGGAACACTCCTGCTCTGTGACCCTCCCTGCTTTGTTAAATGTTTCGTTGATAGTGGGTTTTAAAAGCATAGAGTTTCACAGATTTGAAATAAAAAGATATGTTCTCAGATATGTAGAAAATCATGTATGCTTTGAAACGATAGTAGCACATAATGTTCTTTCTGTCAATGAACAAAAAAATTCCGCCGGCTAAACTGTCTGTCTAAAATCACACCTTCCTCCGCATATACAGCAAAGGATATGGATTCCCCTGCTCGTCCAGTTCCGTCCTTCTATAAACTTCAAAGCCCATATGTTCATAGAAAGCTTTTGCCAGAGGATTTTGTTCATTAACTGCCAGATCAGCGACTGAGTATGTTTCTATTCCATATTTCAGAAGTTCTTTTCCCAATCCTTTTCCTCTCTCACTGGCTGAAATAAAGAGCATTTCCAGACGGTGCTCTGCGATTCCCATAAATCCGACCGGTATTCCCTTTTCATTTTTCACTGCAAGTAAATGCGGTACTTTCCTCAATGCCCGGGGGACATACTGTTTGATACTTTCTATTTCTTTCGCTGACAGAAAAAGATGTGTCGCCCGTACCGAACTTTCCCATATATTTAATAACTGTTCAATCAGCAGAGAATCTCTGTCTGTTATTTCAATAATTTCCATCTCGCCACTCCTCTTTTGTCTGGCAGGAAATATGTTCTGTCCGCAAAACTCCCTCTATCGCGCAGGGAACATTTTCACTGGTATGATGATAATGAAATCCGCATTTCTCCTGAACCCGTTTTGATTTTGAATTTCCGTCAAAATAGCCGCACCATATTTTAGTCAGTTGCAAGTCTTCAAATCCATGCCGCAAAAGTTCTCTGACCGCTTCAGGGATCAGTCCCTGCCCCCAATACGGCACGCCGATCCAGTAACCAATCTCACCCTCCGTCTTTGGAAGCCCGATATTACTGATTTCACCGATCATCAATCCCGCGCTTCCAACCGGACGGCCGGTTTCTTTCAAAACTACTGCGTAGGTTTCCGGTGCAGACAGTACACCTCTGATAATTTCCAGACTGTTCTCCACACTTGTGTGGACAGGCCATCCGGCTATAGGACCAATATCAGGATGGCTGGCATATTTATATAACTCTTCTGCGTCCTCCCCTTCCCATGGACGGAGGAGCAATCTCTCTGTTTCCAAAATCATTTTTTCAAATACCTTCCATTATAGTGTTTAAGGAACAAAAATCAACAAAGTCAACTTTTGAATTAAAGGTTTCGATCAGGGCTTTATCTTCTGCAGTTTTTTTGTCTTCTGGCAGATTTCTTACCCTGTTATATAAAAGTGTCATCATTGTTTTATGTTTAAAAGACAATTTTTGATAATCGATCCCGCCCCTTAAATGAAAAACGGATGACTTTTTTAACAGATGCTCTGGCACCTGCTTTCTTATGGAACTTCTAATATTATTTATATTTTCTTTGTCGCATACATCTGCCAATCCAACTGTCACAATAATCAATTTCGTATTTGGAGATAATTTCTTAACTGTATTCTTTAACCCTTTCACGCCGCCTGCATATAACCCGCCAAAATAGATTATTCGTTCGTAGTCGGTTAATGTTTTTATATCCTCATAGCTGATAACCGGAAAACCCGTCATTTCAGCAAATTTATCCGCATATCGCTTTGTTGTGCCGTACTGACTGCCATATATGATCAAAGTACTCATACCTCATTTCCTCCGCAATATATTTGGCACTTAAATCCCCAAGTTCTCAATTTACCTTTCTTCCTTCTATTCAAGATCCGTCATCTTTCTATATATCTTATCAAATTCCAGGAGGAATTGATAGACCTGTTTTCCGGTGATCTGCTCTCCGCAGAAGGCGGAAAACTTCGACCAGTTCTTTCAATATTTCAGCGCCGCACTTCCGGATTATCCGCGCCTGAAATTAAGGTTACTTCAATCACGTCTTTCTGAATCTTATATGCAATGTTGAGTAAGGGTACGGTTCTGAATTATTTTCGGATACCGAAATATGATTAAACTACACTCCTGCCTGAACACATTCTTTGGTCATCTGTACCACCTGGTATGGAAAATACCGTTATCCTGAACAGTTACAGGGACGATATGCAAAAGTTTTTTCCTAGCAGCAAGGTTTCCTGCGGAAGACTATGCGGCACGCACAGAATAGAACCACGCGAATATCGCGTGGTTTTCCTAATACAAAGAAACCCGCCGATTTTGCTTCGACGGGTAACTTACATTTCCTTCCAATTCTATAAATAAGAGACAATAGCTTCCAATTCCTTTGACTGTTCATGTGATGATGACGGCATGATTTCCTCATCTTTATATCCGATCGGTATGATCAGCACTGCTCTCTCATTCTCCGGGATGCAATGAGACGGTTTGAAAAGCAGCTTGAATTTTTCTTGCTTGATATGGAATATGGCTCAACGATCAAAACGGAACTTGAACAGCGCGGCAATTAGCTTCTGCTTCCCCTGCACCGCCTGCAGGAACGCCTCACTCACCGGGTACATTGGACACCCCTCCTTCCGTTTCCAGACATCAAAAAAGCACCAATCATTTCTGACTGATGCTCTGATTCAAATAAATAACCGGCATACCCTGATTGATTCAACTTTCCAATAAATGTAGGGCTGCTTGATGTAATTTCCCTATCCTGGCCTCTTCCAACAGGCATTGTACCGTTTCTTCTTTGCCTGCTGTATATTTTTTCGATCACCAGAAAATCTCATGGCTAATCTCTATTTACAAGTATCGTATAGAACCGCTTTTTCAGGATAAGCGTTCAAATAATCTCGAAAATTAATATAATTATTCCATTCTGTTCCATTCCACCTGACTATATGGATATGGTGTGTCCGTACCTCATCGCTGCCTATTACAAACAATATTTCTCCTGTAATAATTTCACCGCGAAAAACAATATGATGCTGTTTTAGTACTTCTACATAAGGCAGTATGTCCTCTAAATCACGGACAGCAACGGCAAGATCGAAATTCTACTGTCCCTCTTTTTAATCCTATCATCATCTGAAAATATACAAGCACTTATTCTTTATCTGGCTGCTGTCCGTCATGTGCTTTCCATTGGCAATCTGTCAGCTTCATATCTGTAAATACTGCTTTAAAGGATGAATTTTCCGGACTGCAGGCATAGATACCAAACTTTATCTTTCCTGCGCCTTGCCCCATATGGCAGATCCTCATCTGCCGGAAACGTATCCCATGTTCCGAACACTCAATGCAATAATCGTCCTCACGTCTGCTGAAACGATACCACATGGATTTAATGCCTGCGCTTATTTCCGTTGTTGCCCAGTCGGAATATCCCCCATTGGTCACAACGCTTCCAAGATGCTGGAACTCCTCATTCTCATACTCGACAGATCCTTTCAGCCAGTTCTCACTGTCAAGGTACATAACAACTCCGCACTGGTCAAAACGATGATGGCTTTCTGTGAAATCGGTTTTTACTACAAATGAGAAAAATTTTTCTTCTGTTTCCATCTGCAGCAAGGGAGCATTGTCATTGCGGAAATGATAATACGTCCTCTGCCATAAATCCGTTCCCGGCTGTGTTATGATTTCTATCCTGTCGCTCCTTACGACATAGTCTTTTGGTTCCCTTGTCCATTTCAAATCTTTTATATCCATGCCCGTTTCCTCCTATAAATTCCATGCCGTGATTAAATAGTAATTTCAATTTGATTCTGTTCCACCACAGCAATACAACTCTCATAATAGCCATCTCCCGTTGTTCTGGGACCGCTTAGAACTTCATAACCGTCCGCTTTTAACCGCGCTGTTAACTCGTCCACCTTTTCTTTACTCCCAACACTAAACGCAATATGCGCATATCCTGTGCGGACAGGATCCTTTGGCAAATCCTGCATTTCCGGCTTATTCATAATTTCAATCCGCGCACCATCTTCAAACGAAAGAAAGTAGGATCTGAAATTCGTTTTTGGATTATGGTATCCCTCATTCGAGTCAGCTTCCAGATATTTTACGAAAAAATCCCTCGCATTTTCCAGGTTGTTTACATAAAGTGCAGTATGTTCAATTTTCATATTTCCCTCCACAGTTTTCAAATATTCAATCTTCCAAAACACGAAGTTCCCGTTTCTTTATATTTATGATATTTGGAAATGATTATATCATAGTTTTATCCCAAAAAGAATACCGTTTCAGAACTCCCTCAGCGTAAAACTCACCGTCCACAGCCCCTTCCGGGACGTATCCTTCACCAGAGACGCCTTATATCCTTCGATATATATCTCCGCCGTTTTTACCGCCAGCGTCTCCGGCATACCCATACTCTGCCCCGCTCATTTTCGGCGAAAGTACCATATCCGAAGCCACATCCTTCACAGCTTTCTCCACCAGGTTCCGGTTCTTCTCAATCCCACTCGTCAGTCCCTTCATGAAGTCCGGCATCCAGGTCTCGTTATCTGCCAGCGGTCCCTCATCCGGAGCCGAAAAGTGCAGGAAAGAGCGGATCCGCTCCGCCGACCCGGAAACTGTGTTGATCACACCCTGAATCATGTTGGAAATCCCGTTGATCGGCCCCTGGATAAAATCCTTTCCCCACTGGAACGCCTGTCCCGGTAGGCCATCCGCTGGAAAGCGGACACCGCCGCTTCACGCAATGCGGATGCGATATTCATCACCGTGGCCTTGATGCCGTTCCAGACAGAATACGCCGTCTGCTTCATAGCGGACCAGATCTGGGAGGCGGCATTTCTGATATTGTTCCAGATATTGGCCGCATCAGACGCAAGCTGTGAGAAATTCCCCGTCACAAGGTCGATCAGCAGAAGCACCGGAGCCGTACACGTTCTTCACAATTTCAGCGCTGGCCTCCGCCGCCTTCCCGATCTTCTCCACAGCAGTTTTCAGCTGATCAGAAGAAGCTGTCCCGTTCCGGATCGCCGTCACCAGGCGGCTTCCCAGCACATCGGCGTAATCATTCACACTGGAACCCGTAGCCGCAAACAGCTTATTCAGCCGCTCCGTATTGGAGGAAAGCCATGTACTGATCTTTCCCTAAGTCGCCCCGCTCAAAGGCTTTCGTCACATCTTCCTGGGCCTGTTCTAACGCTTCCAGCTTCTTTTCCGTATCTCCAATCGCAGACTGCAGAAGTTCCTGCTTCCGCGCCAGAAGGATGGTATTCGATTGATCCAATTTCAGAAGGTTATTCACATCCCGAAGCTGGCTCTGAGTCTTCTTTATGGAATTGTTCACTGCATTCAGCGATTTTTCCAGTCCGCTGGTATCGCCGCCAATCTTCACTGTAATGCCTTTGATCCGGCTCGCCATGTGTCACCACCTCCTGAAAATAAGCATAAAAAAAGCCCGGATTTCTCCAGGGAAAAAGAAAACACCGGTTGTTTCCAACCGATGCTATTAAGCCATCTTTTTATTTTTTCTCCGAGAACTCGTATGCCTGAGCCACCCATTCAAACAGTTCTTCATCCAAATCCGATATGCTGCTTATCAAAATATGTGTTGTCCACCGCCCCGGGTATGGCTCTGTCTTTACTGCCACACGCCCTGATTTTAAAGGATATGGAAGCCCAAGCGTTAATACAAAATAATCATCCGGAAACTCCGCTTTCTTTTTTACTCTCAAAAAAGAAACGCAGGCATAAACATGACGATTAGAAAATGTAATCTGCGATTTCTGTACTTTCATCTTGGTGTCCGGAAATCGTGATTCAATTTTATCAGCAAACACTTCATATAAAGAAAATGCTGTCTGATGTTTATCAAAAAAGAGCAGGACATCCTGATTAATATAATTCATTTTCTCTCCTTAAAATCGGAATGCTTCTATAGCATACACCATTTCACCATATCTTCGATCAGTTTCACCGGCAGGCTTTTGCTGTAAGGAAAATACACAGCATTTTTCTTTGTGACAAATCCGCTCAGGTCAGATGCAAATTTCTCAATAGCCTCACCGCCAACATATACACTGACATGATTTTTGCAAGCGGAAAAAGAAATGGATTTCCCATCTTTTTTATAGACAGGCATACTCCATGCTATGCTCTCCTGCACCCCCGGAACGCCCTTTCTTATTATGTCTGCTATTGCATACAGATGGTCTTGCCCTTCTGCGGGCTGCGATTTGATATATTCCAATACTGTTTTAGGAGACTCCCCGCAATAATGCCCCTGATTTGCTCTTTTAAATTCTCTTCCGCATTTTGGGCATACCCACATGTTTTATTTCCTCCATGTTTCCCGAATTTTCTACTGAACCCAGCCCTCTCATACTTACAAGTATATCATGAGGAAGCCGGTAATTCAATGTATCTCAGAATTTATCAAAATCCTCCTGCGTTGCCACCACCGCATATTTATGCTCATCGTTCCGGCTTTCCACATACATATCGTTCACCATCCCGATAGTCAGAAGATCCAGGTCCCGAATAGACAGCCCCAGCTGCACACACCGCAGGAGGAACAGGGGCGTTGTCATTTCCCGGTCAGTCGGGCGAAGTTTTTTTTAGCCTGCACATCCGTCTGCGTGTTCAGCCCCCCACAGTTCAATGATCTGTGGCAGCACCTGTGTTATGACGTCGTCTATGGATATCACTAATCCTGTTTTTATACCACACCACCAATACATCGTCATCGCCAATCTGGGGTAAATCCAATTCCCAAATTTCAACTGCATTTTTCCTAAATAAATTCCCTCTTTCATTTTGACTCCTCCTGCCCTCCGCGTCCACGCATGACACATTCCTCCATAATAGCGCAAATATGTTCAATGGGGTCTTCGCAATTACTTCTCAGCCATTCGGATAAAATTGCGATGAGACCGTTCATATAAAACGCCAGCATATATTTTTGGTTTGTTTCGGGGATTTGCAGTCTCTTAAGAATCGACAAAAACACATGCTCCATCATCCGTCTGTAAGTTTTATCCGACCGCAGAAAGCCGGGATTTTTCAGTGCTGCGCGAAACAGCCGCTTATTCTGCTTAACGTATTCCAAATAAGGAATTAAGTATGCGGGCGTAACCAAATACAACTCGTCCAAGGAGCATTCTTGAATCTTAGAGACAAAAGAACTGGCCTGTGATCCCATATGAGCGCGAAACTGTTCATTGAGATATTGAATCGTTTCTGTGAGCAGATCGCTAATGTTTTCGTAGTGCAAATAGAAGGTAGAGCGATTAACCCCAGCGGTTTTACAAATCTCCTTGATTGTGATATATCCTATATCTTTCTTTTCTAAAAGTTCCAAAAGCGCCTGATCCATGCGCGTAGCGGTGTTAAAGTATTTACTCTGCGACTTGTTCATTGCTCCTTACCTCCTTCCTACTCGATTTTGATGAATGAAAGAGCATGACAATAACCGTAACCATTACTACGACAAATACAGCCGTCCCCGTTATAGTGTTCATCATTTTTCGATATCCTTCTCCTTCAAAAGAAAAACGAGAAATCATGGCTGTTTGTAGACCGAGGACGGACATCAGGGCAGATACAAAGTTTAGTACTTTCGCTGCCGACACGATAGGGCTGCCCATTTCCCGAGATTTGACAAGGCTCACAACAGATAAGATCATCATATAAAATGTGTACAGAGCCGACAGATAAATCAAATACCCCGGATAAGTAAAAGCCGAATCGGTTTGTATCATCAAGATAATCATACCGCCCATGGGGATGTTCAGCAAGAGAAGCATTTCCGCTGTTCGTCGATAGCACTTGATCTCATAGGCTTGGCCTTTTTGTTCCCGATGGCGATATCCGTACACCAAGTACGCTTTCGTCGCGCACAGCAACAGATAATAAACCGCCATCGAGAGAAACCACACGGAGTGGTATTGAGCAGCAGTCACAAATCTGAACAGCATATAAGCGAAATTGACTGCCATCCCCTGATAGATGCCGATGCTGCTGCGAAATAGACGGTCATTCAAATATCGTTTACCAAAAGTGGTAGCTGAAATTTTCTTAATTAGTTGGCTATGCTTCCAAAATTTTGTTCCTATTTGCCTCAGTCGCCCTGCCAGTGATGGCAGGGCGGCAATCAGGATGGTCAGAGAATACGCAGATAACGCATAAAACAGATATGCAAAAGCGCTGTCTTTACGATTGGTTGCAAAGATGAAAATAAGCGCAGCAAAAGAAACCGGCGGAAGAATCCATAAAATCCATTTCGCCGGATGGAACAACCGGTGTAGAATCACCTTTGCTTTTTTCACGGTTTATTCCTTGCTAATTTCTTTTGCCAACTCCATAATTTCAAAAGCATATTTTTGTTTGCCCTTTGCCAACAGTTTTTTATAAATTGGGTAGTTAATTGCGATACCGAGCAAGCCAATAATACCAATGATGACACCCAGAACAAACATTGCTGTACCGCCATTACCAATGACATTCATGGACAGGCACATGCCAACTCCGGTGATGAGTGCGGAAAGGATGCCAAAAGTATAGGCGAAAATAGTCGCTGGCAGCTTGGCCTTGGCGTCTAATTTGCGGAGGGCGACCACTTTGGAATCGTCTTTTGGTGCGTACTCGTTAGCGAGCTGTTCTGCGAAAATTTTGTCTGTATTCATAATTCTTATCTCCTTTGTTATTTTGATGATTTTATTATATTGGAGTCCAGAAGATAGCGGAACAACATGATAAAGCGTTTGTGTTGATTTGTAAAAATAGCAGCGAGCATGCCTCCTACTATCCTCTGTGTGGCGGAAGCATCTACGGTATCTTATCGTACGGCGCGGGCTCAGACGGCGACTATTGATCATCTACCTTTTAACGATGAACACGCCACCCTATTAACGATAGTGAACAGGTGCAGGAATAACTATTCCCCACTAAAGAGATGGGATATGA
>DWYL01000280.1 GCA_019118685.1 Candidatus Blautia merdipullorum | reverse complement strand
TAGGCTCCTGCTCTTTGATGCTGCGAATGGATACCGGCGCCACTCAGTATGTAGCGCATCTGTTTGCCGAGAATATTCCCACAGGCAGAGGATTAGATACTGATTATGCAGCACTGAGACAGAGCCTGACTGCCATGATGTTCCTGGCTGCACAGCGGGAATTATCGCAGATTGCCATTCCCGGTTATCTAGGATGCGGGCTTGCAGGCGGTGACTGGGAGACGGTCTACAGCCAGATCCTTATGCCTCTGTTTTCCGAGTCTTGCTTTACCCTTACTATCCTGTACCTGCCGGACAATATCCGGCGTCTCTGGACGGAATTTGGAGACATCCCTATGAACCCGGAAACAGAATGTATTGAGCAAGCCTGGCACGGATTTTCATCCGGAACACACCGGGAAGAAATCTGGCACTGGTTTGAAGAGACATTTCAGATCAGCGTGGCGGAAGCTCTCATGTATGCAAATAATAAAAAGAAAATTATGAGGTGATAACGATATGAAAGAAAAGATGAAGTGCAGTGAATGTGAGTTTTGCAATTCCTTTCGTCCCTACGGTAACAGCCGGGCTTCTTTTCGCTGTAAGCATCCGGATCAGCATTATATTTTTGATTATTTTCAGGAACATAGAATGTCGAAAGATCCAGGATTCCTGGATTATGGAAAGGCCTGGTCCGATGAGGTTCCGCTAAAGACCTCTCCGGCATGGTGTCCGAAGAAGAAAAGCAAATAACAAATGACTTGGAGCCGCCCTCACGGACGGCTCCTTTCTATGTTTCCGGATCGAATTTGTAGCCTACACCCCAGACAGTCCGAATGTATTGCCTGTCAGTATACTCCCGAAACTTCTTCCGGATGCTGTAAATCATACACTCAACCTTGGCATCCACACTTACAGGGATGTCATCCCAGACTGCTTCATAGATCTGTTCTTTGGTAAATACCCAGCCTGGATGATTTACAAGAAGCAGTAAGATATCAAACTCATAATGTGATAGAAATACTTCATTCTCCGCTGCTAATATCCTCCGCTGATCTGGATAAATAACAAGCCCACGAAAAACGATCTTTCTTATGTTCTCTTCCTCACATTTATACTTAGCAGAATATCTTTTTAATACAGCCATAATTTCATTTAAAATAGCCTTTTCTGTATCATCAAATTCTGCGAGTAAAATATATCCTATATTCCCATCTCCAATCAAATAACTTTTTCTAACGGGTTCATATAGATTGCAGCCCTTACTCTGTACACAATTTGCCATTCTTTATTTCATAAATTTCATCTGCCTCTTCTGCAAGTTGTTTACTATGAGTCACCACAATCACACTTTTTCCCAATTCGTGTGCCGTTCTCTTTAGCAATTCAATAATTTCCCCTGCCGTATCCTCGTCCAAATTTCCAGTGGGTTCATCCGCTAAGAGCACCTTGGCTTCACTTGCCAAAGCACGGGCAATCGCCACACGCTGCTGCTGGCCACCGGAAAGCTGCAGCACATTCCGCTTCCAGTCTTCCCTTGGAATACTAACTTCCTGTAATAGCTTCTCTGCATCTTTCTTTCCACCCAACTTCACATTTTCTTCCGTTGTCAAATAATCGATCAGGTTGTAGTTCTGAAAAACAAGAGAGATATCGTGCCTCCGGTGATAATTCAGCCCCTTTTTACGAATATTCTCTCCATTATAAAGAATGGTTCCTGATACCGGGTTATCCAAGCCCGCCAAAAGGGAAAGGAATGTGGTTTTTCCTGAACCACTGGAACCGACAATCGCATAGAACGTAGCTTCCTCAAAAGTGGCAGATACATTTTTCAGAATTATTTTATCCCGCTTCGATTTATAAGAATATAAGACATTTTTCGCCTCTAAAATCATTTCCATTCCTCCTAACTCATTTCGCTTAAAATATCTTTCGGGTTCTTGCGGAAAATCAGGACGCTTGCCGCACCTGTAGATAAAACAATCAAGACACCTACACTAAGACTATCTGCAAGCAGCATAGTAGAGGTAATCTCTGTTTCTACATCCGTGACGGTAAGTTCCGGCGCCTGATAATCGGTGGCAACTTTGCCCGTATCCATTTCATCCTGCAATTCGGCCTGTTGTGCCTGCTGACCCACCAGATAATCAGCAGCGGCATTGGAAACTGCCGGAGCAATCAGGAACGAAAGTGCAAGCGCCAAAACGCCGATCAGAACAGCTTCGGTTAAAATCTGCAAAAATATCTTTCCCTTTGCAATTCCAATGGACAGAAGTATGCCAATCTCATTTGTTCTGTTCCTGATCCAGAAAATAAAAATCAAAAACAGGATCACAAAGCTTGCTCCGGTCACGACCAGAAGCAGCGTGTTACTGATTTTTTCCAAATCATTGAAGTTGGAAGCCATTGTGTCAAGATTTCCGTTGTTGTCGATCAAATCATACCATTGCCAGTTAATATCCGTTTTCTTGATGGCCTCCTTTACCGCATCGTAATCATCCACATTTGCCACTTTAAAATAAGCCTTTTCATACAGCGGATCATCCTGCTCCACCTTCTCAGGAAAATGTAAATCCGTGAAAATAACATTTTCAGAGCGGTAAGTATCACCGGACATATAAGGTTTCATCTGTTCTTTTACCTGATAGATTCCTACAATCGTTGCCTCCTGTACGGGTTTCTCCGCTTTTACTGAGTGAAATTGCAGATGGTCGCCTACCTTTAGCTGGTTTTTTTCTGCCAAATCTTCGGAAATGACACAAACATTTGTATCATCCTTTGTTGTCATCCGTCCCTCCAGGATGATAACATTGCCGCTGAGGACATTGGCGTCCATTGACATATCCCGATTACCAATCAAGGCTACTCCCTGAAAATCATTGGTCTGGTCTGCATCGGCATCCTCAATCCGTTCAAAATTTGCCTGTTTTACCGCAGTAGGAAC
>DWYL01000279.1 GCA_019118685.1 Candidatus Blautia merdipullorum | reverse complement strand
AGGTGACTATGGATGGAGGACATTTTTTTGATCCTCACTTTAAACCGGATTTTAATTTGGATATGCTTCGCTGCAATAACTATATCTGCCATATTTTTGTAGTCAAAAAAGAAATCCAGGAAAAAGTGGGCATGCTCCGGAAAGAATATGACGGTGCTCAGGATTATGACTTTATCCTCCGCTGCTGCGAGCAGGCACAAAAGATCCGTCATGTTCCTAAAATACTGTATCATTGGAGAAATCATCCGGCCTCCACGGCAGGAAATCCAGAAAGTAAAATGTATGCCTATGAGGCAGGCCGTGCAGCGGTACAGGCTCATTACGACAGGCTGGGAATAAAGGCAAAAGTAAGCATGACAGAAAACTGGGGAAGATACCGGACAGAACTGGCCGTAGAGGGAAATCCGCTGATCTCCATTATCATCCCTAATAAAGACCACAGGGAGGATCTGGAAAGATGCATTAATTCCATCTATGAAAAATCCACCTACCGGAATTTTGAAATTATCATAGTGGAAAATAACAGTACCAATAAGGAAATTTTTCATTATTACCGTCAGCTGGAAAGTCAGCATGACAATATCAAGGTCCTGGAATGGAAAGGGGAATTTAACTATTCCGGAATCAATAATTTTGCCGCTGAAGCTGCCGGGGGAGAATATCTGCTCCTTTTAAATAATGATATTGAAGTAATCACAGAAAACTGGCTGGAAGAAATGCTCAGCTATTGTCAGAGGGAAGATGTAGGGATCGTCGGGGCAAAACTGCTGTATCCCAATGATAAGATACAGCACGCAGGGGTGATCATCGGCATGGGCCCCTCAAGAACTGCAGGACATATCTTCTATAATTTCCCGAGAGATCAGTTTGTATACGCAGGGCGTACCCAGACTACCCAGGATCTCAGCGCGGTGACAGCTGCCTGTATGATGACGAAAAAATCTCTGTTTTACAGGCTCCATGGTCTGGATGACAGATTCCAGGTGGCTTTTAACGATATTGATTACTGCCTGAGGATGAGACAGCTGGGAAAACTGGTGGTTTACCAGGCCTATGCCGAATTGTACCACTATGAATCTCTTACAAGAGGAGATGATAAAAATGCCGAGAATAAAAAGAGATTTTCGGCAGAAGTAAAGTTATTTAAGAAACGCTGGGGAGAGATCCTGAAAAAGGGAGATCCATATTATAATCCTAATCTCAGCCTGGCAAGGAGCGACTGTTCCCTTCGGAAGAAAAATGAATAGCGGATAAAGAGAAAAGGCAGGACCATTTTTAGGAAAGACGGTCCTGCCTTTTTCAGATCCTGATATTATTGAGAATTCCTTTGGATAGACTTCTTTTTGGAAGAAAATGAATAGCCCAGCAAAAGGATTTCCGCCAGAAATAAAGCTGCCAGTATTCCCATCATACCTGGAAACAGATAATCCAGTCCTCCGATCTGGTACAGAGAAGAAGTCTGGGTATTTTCTGTGCTGTCCGTCGGTTCCAGAAGAATAGGAATGGAGGATTGCAGACTGTACAAAGCTGTTCCCTGATAAGTATAGGTTCTGGTCCGGATGCTTTCGCTGTCCTTGTCTGTGACAGTGAGCACATTGCTTTCAATTCCTTTCGGAAGGACTACATAGCCGGAAGGATTTTGAGGATCCAGCCAGTATAACGGGGAAAGATGAAAATTGTTAAAACCATAATCAAAAAGGCTGACAGTGTCAATAAAGCGGTTTTCGCCGTCAGAACGAAGGACCACGCACACCAGGGTCATACCGTCTCTGGAAGCGGCGGTGACTAAGGTGTTTTTGGCCGCCTCAGTATGACCGGTTTTTCCTGCTATGACTCCTTCATAATGATATTCCCCTTCTTTTATCAATGCATTGGAGTTTTCCAAGTTCCTGGAATAAGGAGTCATATTTGTGGGCGGAATGGTATAGGAAGCTGAGCCCGAGATTTTGCAGAAATCCTCATTTTTTATTGCTTCAGCCAGAATCCGTGCCAGGTCATGGGCAGTAGTATAATGATTGGGGTCAGGAAGTCCGTTGGCATTTACAAAGTGAGTATTTTCACAGCCCAGTTCAGCTGCCCGTTTATTCATCATGGACACAAAGTTTTCCACAGAACCGGCCACATACACAGCCATCTGTGTGCAGACTTCATTGGCCGAGGCAAGCATAATTCCGTACAAACACTCTTCTACAGTGAGCTGTTCTCCTATCTGGGCATTGATGGTAGAATTTCCCGGAGCCAGATCCGGAGTGATCACATCAGTGAAAGTCACTGTCTGACTGAGATCCTTTACATTTTCCAATATCAGGAGTGCGGTCATGATCTTTGTGGTACTGGCGGGATAGCGTATTTCATCCATTTCTTTATCGAAAAGAACCTGCCCTGTAGTGGCTTCCATTAAGATCCCTGTTTCTTCTGCGATCTCGGGCCCTTGAGGCCAGCCGGAGGGAAATTCGGCAGCCTGGACAGGAGAAAAAACAGAGAGAATCAGAGACAGACTTAAAAGAAAAGCAAGACAGGACTTTGACAGTAGTTTTTTCTTCATGTGAGTTCCTCCTTCTATAAAATTTTCATAAAAACCATCAGCTTTAGTATTTTCAGGAACTGTTTTTAAGGACAGTTCCCGGCTATTATACCATAATAAAGGTTTTCTTTAAACAGAAAATATGATAGAATAAGCAAATGGAAAAGAACGGAAAGGCAGGTGCAGAATAATGCCTACTGGAAAATTAGAATGGGGAAGAATTTTTGGAAAACTTTCACCTTATACCATTCAGAAAGGCTTCCGTTATCTGAAACATTACGGGCCGAAAGAATTCTGGGTAAGGCTTCATGAGCGGTTTGAACCAGAAGAAGTCCCTTATGGCCCGTGGTATGAGTCCTACAGACCGGATATAGAAGAACTGGAAAAACAGAAGAAAAGAAAATGGAAATATCAACCCAAGATCAGCGTTGTGGTACCGGCATATCAGACACCGGAAAAATACCTCCGGCAGATGATAGATTCTCTGCTGGACCAGACATATGGGAACTGGGAACTGTGTATTATAGATGCCAGTCCTAAGGATGCTTCTATGGAATATACTCTGATGGAGTATTCTGAAAAAGACGGGAGGATCAAGTGGAAAAAGCTGGAGAAAAATAAAGGGATCGCAGGGAACACCAATGAAGCTCTGGCTCTGGCTGCCGGTGATTATGTAGGACTTCTGGATCATGACGATCTGCTGGCTCCCAATGCTTTATATGAAGTGGCAAATGCCCTGGAAAAGGATCCGGCTATAGATGTGATCTATACAGACGAGGATAAAGTGAGGGGAGATGAGCTTGAGCATTTTCAGCCTCATTTTAAACCGGATTTCAATCCGGATCTGTTAAGATCCAACAACTATATCTGCCATTTCTTTGTGGTCAGAAAAGACCTTATAGAAAAAACAGGAGGATTCCGAAGGGAATATGAGGGTGCTCAGGATTATGATTTTATCTTCCGCTGCACGGAGCAGGCAGAGAAAATCTTCCATATACCGGAGATCCTTTATCATTGGAGGACTCATGAATCCTCCACAGCAGATAATCCGGAAAGCAAGTTATATGCCTTTGAGGCGGGGAGACGTGCTATTGAGGCTAATCTGGAGAGAAAAGGACTGAAAGGAATCGTAACCCAAACGAAGGACTATGGATTTTATCGGGTCAAATATCCTGTAGAAGGACAGCCCATGGTATCTATTATCATTCCCAATAAAGATGCTAAAGAAGATCTGGAAAAATGTATGAATTCTGTATTGGGCAGAACTGCTTACGGAAATTATGAGATTCTGATCGTGGAAAATAACAGTGTTACGAAAGAAATTTTCGGATATTACCAAGAACTGGCGGAGAATCCCAAGATCCGTCTGCTCAGATGGAAAAAAGAATTTAATTATTCTGCCATTAATAATTTTGCGGCTTCAAAAGCCAGAGGAGAATATCTTCTGTTCCTGAATAATGATACAGAAGTCATAACTCCAGACTGGATGGAAGAAATGCTCGGATTCTGCCAGAGAAAAGATACCGGGATCGTGGGGGCAAAGCTTTATTATGGCAATGACACCATCCAGCACGGGGGAACTGTGATCGGTATTGGAGGAATCGCAGGGCACATGTTTGTAGATATGCCCCGGGAAAGATCAGGCTATATGCATAAAGCATCTATCATACAGGATCTCAGTGCGGTTACAGCTGCCTGCATGATGATAAAAAAGTCAGTTTTTGACAGGGTTCAGGGATTTGAAGAAGCTCTGGGGGTTGCTTTTAACGATGTGGATCTTTGCCTGAGAGTGGGACAGCTGGGCTATCTGGTAGTATATGATCCCTATGTGGAACTCTATCACTATGAGTCAAAAAGCCGGGGAGCAGAGGACAGCAAGGAGAAAGTCCGCAGATTCCAGACAGAAATTGAATTTATGCGCTGCAGATGGGAGAAACTTTTAAAAGAAGGAGATCCTTATTATAACAAGAATCTTTCCCTGACAAAGTGGAACTATTCTCTGCGGCCGCTGGAATGAAAGGTAGGAGAATGAGCAAGGTTTCGGTAATAATCCCTAATTATAATGGGAAAAAGTATTTGAAGGACTGCCTGGATGCTATGAAATGTCAGAGCTTCCGGGACTTTGAAGTATTGCTGGTCGACAACGGTTCTGAAGATGGAAGCCAGGATTTAGTCAGAAAAGAATATCCCTGGGTGCAGCTGATCTCTTTGAAAGAGAACACGGGCTTTTGCGGAGCTGTGAACCAGGGAATCAGGAACTCTGCCAGTCCCTTTGTGATCCTTCTGAATAATGATACCATTGCAGATAAGGATTTTGTAAAAGAGCTGCTGAAGGGTATAGAAGATAAGCCCAGGGCTTTTTCCTGCCAGGCCAAGCTTCTTCAAATGAAGGAGCAGGATAAGATGGATGATGCGGGAAATTATTACTGCGCCTTAGGCTGGGCTTTTGCAGAGGGAAAAGGCCGGCCGGAGGAGAATTACAGCAGAGAGAAAAAAATTTTTGCCGCCTGCGGCGGAGCTGTCATATACCGCCGGGATATGCTGGAGAGGACAGGATTGTTTGATGAGGAACACTTTGCATACCTGGAAGACATAGACATCGGCTACCGGGGGAAGCTGCTGGGATATGAAAGCTGGTTCTGCCCTAAAGCCAGAGTATTGCATGTGGGAAGCGGCACGACCGGATCCAGATATAACCTTTTTAAAGTCCGGTATTCTTCCAGAAATAATGTGTATCTGATATACAAAAACATGCCTTTTCTCCAGATCCTGTGGAATTCTCCCCTGCTGATCTTAGGATTTGCCGTGAAAGCAGTCTTTTTTGCAGGCAAAGGATTTGGCAGAGAGTACCTTGCAGGGTTAAAGAACGGCATAGGGATTTCAGTCCAAAACAGAGAGAAAAAGTTTAAGGCGGATTCGCCCAAAAGATATTTTGCAATACAGCTGGAACTATATAAAAATCTGGGAAGGTTTCTGAAGAAATAAGGGCTTTTCCCGGGGATTTAATCCATTATTGCGTTCTTAGTTGAAGTATGATATATTATTAAAAAAATATTACAAATTTGATTAGAGGGTGATACAACCTTGATTAAAGAAAATCAAAAGCATTTTAACCGACTTCATGTGGTGCTGGATGCTTTTGTTATTGTAGTCTCCTATTTTATTGCCTGGGTGATAAAGTTCTTATTTATGGACCAGGATGTGGGAGCTCTGCCTTTCAGGATATATGCGGCGGCTATACTGCCTATTGTGCTGGTATATCTGCTGCTGTATTATATATTCAGCCTGTATACCCCTAAAAGAGTACAGGGAAGACGGCTGGAAATGTGGAATATTGTGAAAGCGAATACAGTGGGGATCGCATTGATCCTGGGGGCATTGTATCTGATCAAAATGATGCATTTCTCCCGTGAGCTGCTGGCGATTTTTTACTTTGTGAATATCCTTCTGGAAACAGGCCTGAGAAATCTGATCCGGTATTTTCTCAGAAGTATGAGAAAGAACGGGTATAATCTTAAACATATTTTGCTTGTAGGGTACAGCCATGCGGCAGAAGAATATATAGACAGGATCATCGCCAATCCTCAGTGGGGATATAAGATCCGGGGGATTCTGGATGATCACATTGAAGCAGGTACGGAATACAAAGGAGTAAAGGTACTTGGACGGATCGCGAATCTTATGGTAATCCTTCCTCAGAACCGTCTGGATGAAATCGCCATCACTCTGGGACTGAATGAGTATTACCGTCTGGAAGAAATCGTGGCTCTCTGTGAAAAATCCGGGGTGCATACGAAATTTATTCCGGATTATAATAGAGTGATACCTACAAAACCTTATACAGAAGACATACTGGGGCTTCCCGTGATCAATATCCGGCATGTTCCTTTGACGAATACGTATTATGCGTTTTTGAAAAGGACCATGGATATTGTAGGTTCCATATGCGCGATCATATTATTTTCTCCAGTGATGCTTTTTTCTGTGATCATGATTAAACTTACTTCACCAGGTCCTCTGATCTTTAAGCAGGAGAGAGTCGGTCTTCATAATCAGCCTTTTATGATGTATAAATTTCGTTCTATGGAAGTCCAGGCTCCCGAAAAAGAGAAAACCAGATGGACAGTGAAAGACGACCCAAGGGTTACTGGTTTCGGAAAATTTATGAGAAAAACCAGTATTGATGAGCTCCCTCAGCTCTTTAACGTACTGAAAGGAGAAATGAGCCTTGTAGGACCTAGGCCGGAAAGGCCTTTCTTTGTGGAAAAATTCAAAGAAGAAATCCCAAGATATATGATTAAACATCAGGTCCGTCCCGGCATTACAGGATGGGCACAGGTTAACGGGTACAGAGGAAATACTTCTATCAGAAAAAGAATAGAATATGATCTCTATTATATTGAAAATTGGACGTTGGGACTGGACATTAAAATTCTATTTTTGACAGTCTTTAAGGGATTCATCAATAAAAATGCTTATTAAGATAAAGGGGAACAAGAATGTCTAAGAAAAAAACAAAAAAAGGGCACGTAGGGAGGAAGATTCTTTTCGGAGTGGAAATTATCGTACTTTTGCTTCTGGTGGGAATATTATTTGTCTACACCCAGATCAATAAGAGAATGGATAATCTGAACCTTGATGAAGGCGAAGATCTGAATGTACAGATCAATGAGTCAGTGGCAGGAAGCGAAGTTTTGAGCGGTTATACCAACATTGCCCTTTTTGGCGTAGATAAACGTACAGGGGATGAGGGGCTGTATGGAAACAGCGATACCGCCATTATAGCAAGTATCAACAACGATACAAAAGAGGTGCGTCTGGTATCTCTGTACAGAGACACATACCTGCGGGTGGACGAAGACAGTGAAGGAAACGGGATTTACAATAAATGCAACTCCGCATATCTCCGGGGAGGTCCTGAGCAGGCGATCAATATGCTCAATACAAATCTGGATTTGGATATAGAGAACTATGTGTCTGTGGATTTCAGCGCGATGGCCACCGTAGTAGACTGCCTGGGCGGTTTAGATATTCCTCTGACTTATCAGGAAATTATTCATACAAATAATCATTGCGTGGAAACTTCTGAACAGACGGGAATCGATTATACGCCTATTGAGATTCCAGATCCAAAGCCAGAAGACGAAACTGCTATAGTAGATACCTATCATTTGAATGGAGTACAGGTTACAGCATACTGCCGTATACGCCAGACATTGTCTGGAGATATGGGACGGACAGAGAGGCAGAGACTGGTGCTGAAGCTTTTGACGGAGAAGGCGAAATCCGCCGGCCTGGGCACCCTGAATGATATTTTAGACCAAGTGTTCCCCCTGATCCAGACAAACTTTTCAAAGTCAGAGCTGATCAGACTTGGCATGAATATTTTTAACTACAGTATGGGAGAAAATACAGGCTTCCCGGTAGATTATGTAATGGGAGCCGACCTGACCGTACCGGCTACCGGCCTGGACTGTGTAATTCCTACTACGCTGGAAACAAACGTAAAATATCTTCATGAATTCCTGTTTTCAGACGAGGACTACCAGACCTCGGATATAGTGAAAATCCGCAGTGACTTTATAGTTCAGAACACTGGTTTTGGAGAAAGCTATGTGGCGGATGAGAGAAAATATCTCCTGGATGATGGAGAGACTTCTTCTGAGGAGGCGGCAGGACAGGACGAGAGCAGCAGCCAGGGCTGAGAAAGAAAAATATAGATATATTATGAATATAGAAAAGGAAGCTGCTGCGGTATGCTTCCTTTTCAGTTATAAAAGGAGAGTTCAATGAGCGTTACGGTAATAATTCCCACATATAAGCCGGGAGATAAATTTCGCAGACTTATGGAAAAATTAAAAAAACAGACAGTTTCTCCTGATAAAATCATTATTATGAATACGGAGGAACGGCTTTGGGATGATACTATGATCCAGGGGGTCAGTCAGGCAGAGGTATACCATATTTCTAAGAAAGAGTTTGATCACGGAAAAACAAGAGCCAAAGGGGCAGAAAAGACGGACAGTGAATTTTTGATATACTTTACCCAGGATGCTGTTCCGGCAGACGAGTATACTGTGGAAAATCTCCTTCGCCCTTTCCGGGATCCCGGGATAGGGGCAGTATATGGAAGACAGCTGCCGGACCAAAACTGCAGGCTGATAGAAAGCTATACCAGATCCTTTAACTATCCGGACAAAAGCAGGAAAAAGACAAAAGAAGATCTTCCGGAGTTAGGGATCAAAACTTTTTTCTGCTCCAACGTATGTGCCGCATACAGAAGAAGCGTTTATGAAAAAATGGGAGGATTTGTATATCCGTCTATTTTTAATGAAGACATGATCATGGCGGGAAATATGATAAAAGCAGGATATGGAGTTTTTTATGCGGCGGATGCCCAGGTGATCCATTCTCATAACTATACCTGGATCCAGCAGTTTAGAAGAAATTTTGACCTGGCAGTATCACAGGCAGATCATCCTGAGATTTTCAAAGGGGTTCCTTCTGAGGAAGAAGGGATCCGCCTGGTAAAAAATACAGGGGCTTATCTGATAAAAAAGGGAAAGCCATGGCTGCTGCCCCAGCTGATCATCAGCAGCGGATTCAAATTTTTAGGATACAGGATAGGAAAAATCTACAGACATCTTCCGGAATCTATGATAATGAAATTTACCATGAATCAGGGATACTGGGAGAATAGGGAATGATTTTCACTTTTTCTTTGTTTTTTCATCACAATTTGAACACAATTCATTGCTAGACTTAATCGTGTAAAAAGAAAAAGAGAAAAACGAAAGGATGCAGAAATTATGAGTGATGATTTTAGAAATATAAATGATATAGACAGAGAGCCTGAGGATCAGGTAGCGGAAAATAAAAAAGAGGAGACTTATACACAAGGGGAGTCCTTTGTTATGAGAAGCTCACAGGAGACAGCAGCGAGTCCAGCAGGACAGAACAGTCAGGAACCCCAGGAAGCTCCTACAGAGGAAAATCCTTATTATGCACGGACATATAAAAAAGTCTCGGAGCCTGAAAAGGAAAAAACTGAAGAGGACGGCAAAAAAGATCAGACAGAAGAGCAAAAAGAAAAAGGATATACTTCTTATCAGTTTGCTTCTGCGGTCCCTCCTGAGAAACAAACCAAGAAAAAGAAATCACCGGGAACTGCAAGAAAGCTGGGATTTGCCGCAGCCTGCGCCGCAGTCTTCGGCCTGGTGGCAGGCGTTGTATTCCAGGGCGTGAATTATGTAGGCGGACAGCTGCTTCCGGAAGAAACCACAACAATAGCTCAGGCTCAGCTTACCAACAATAATGCAGGCAGCTCTTCCGATACATCATCTTCTTCCCAGGGAAGCGTTGCTCAGGTAGCTGCCAATACAATGTCTTCGATTGTTGCCATTACCAGTGTCAGCATGCAGGAAATCCCCAGCTATTATGGATACTGGTTTGGCGGCGGAAACCAGGAGCAGGAAACAGAGAGCAGCGGCTCAGGGATCATTGTGGGACAGAATGATACCGAATTGCTGATCGCTACGAATAATCATGTGGTGGAGGGCGCCGACAGCCTCACAGTATGCTTTACCAACCAGGACGGCACTGCGGCCAGCACAGCAAGCGATGTGTCAAATACCAGTACAGATTCTGAAGAAAACAGCACAGATCTGGAAGGCGGCACCGCTGTAGCAGCTCAGATAAAAGGAACGGATGTAGATAATGACCTGGCAGTGGTTTCTGTTAACCTTTCTGATATACCGGAAGATGTCCGCAGCCAGATTACGGTAGCAAATCTGGGAAGTTCAGACGAACTGGCAGTAGGTGAACAGGTAGTCGCTATCGGAAATGCTCTGGGATATGGACAGTCAGTGACTTCCGGCTATGTAAGCGCTTTGAATAAACAGGTAAGTTCCGAAGATGTAAACGGAACTTTTATCCAGACAGATGCAGCGATTAACCCGGGAAACAGCGGCGGAGCCCTTCTGAATATGAATGGTGAAGTTGTCGGCATTAATTCCTCCAAAATCGCATCCAGTTCTGTGGAAGGTATGGGATTTGCCATTCCAATCAGCCGTGCGGAGCCCATCCTGGATGATTTGATGAGTAAAGAGACAAGAGAAAAAGTAGAGGATGAGAGTCAGGCTGCATATCTTGGAATCACCTGCCTGAATGTTTCAAGTAATACAGAAGAAATGTATAATATGCCGGTAGGCGTATTTGTCCGCAGCGTAGAGGAGAACGGACCGGCGGCAGAAGCAGGGATTCAGGAAGGCGATATTATCCAGAAATTTGACGGCACCACAGTTCAGACTTATGATAATCTGACAAATCAGTTGTCTTACTACCGGGCTGGAGAACAGGTGGAGATCGTGATCGCCAGGGCTGAAGGCGGAGCATATCAGGAACAGACAGTAACTGTTACATTAGGTGCAAGAAGTGATGCGCAGAGTTCTACTCAAAGCAGCCAGAGCGGAGAATAATCTACTAAAATATATAGAAGGCGGCGGCCGGGAACAACTTTGAGTTTCGGCCGCTGCTGTTTTCTATTTATAAAAAGTTTACTTGTTAGACAGATAGATTTATGATAAGATACTGGAGTCAGTTATAATAGATTTGATAAAGGAAAGAGAGAGAACAGATATGCCAGATGATAAAGAATATTTAGAGACTCCTTCTTCCTCTGATAAAGAAGATAAAGGAAAAAAGGATATCTATGAAAAAGTATGCTTTATGTGCAGACGTCCGGAGAGTAAGGCCGGAAAGATGATAGACTTGCCTAATAATATTCATATATGCACAGACTGTATGCAGCGCAGTTTTGATACCATGAACAACAGCAATATCAATTATGATGAGCTGATAAAAAATATTCCAAACATGCCCAATATCAGCATGATCGATTTAAGTTCCCTTCAGAACCAGATTCCCAACAGGCAGAAAATTAAAAAAAGACAGGAACATCCAAAAGAAAAGGTGGCCCCTAAAGTTTTTGATATTAAGAGCATACCGGCACCTCATAAGATCAAGGCCAGCCTGGATGAATATGTGATCGGACAGGAACATGCAAAAAAAGTAATGTCTGTAGCTGTTTATAATCATTATAAAAGAGTTTTTGCAGAAAATACAGATGATGTAGAGATTGAAAAATCCAATATGCTGATGATTGGCCCTACCGGAAGCGGCAAAACCTATATGGTAAAAACTCTTGCACGGCTTCTGGATGTGCCCCTTGCTATTACAGACGCTACTTCTCTTACAGAGGCAGGATATATCGGAGACGATATTGAAAGCGTGGTGAGCAAGCTTCTGGCGGCGGCAGACAATGATGTGGAAAGGGCTGAACATGGAATTATTTTTATCGATGAGATCGATAAAATTGCCAAGAAAAAGAATACTAATCAGAGAGATGTAAGTGGAGAGGCGGTCCAGCAGGGAATGCTGAAACTTTTAGAGGGTAGCGAGATAGAAGTTCCCGTAGGGGCAAACAGTAAAAATGCCATGGTGCCTTTGACTACAGTAGACACCAGAAATATCCTGTTTATCTGCGGCGGCGCTTTCCCGGATCTGGAAGAGATTATAAAAGAACGTCTGAATAAAACCGCATCTATTGGATTCCAGGCAGATCTTAAGGATAAATATGACCGGGATGACAGCATTCTGGAAAAAGTAACAGTAGATGATCTGAGAAAGTTCGGCATGATCCCGGAATTTTTAGGCCGTCTTCCGATTATCTTTACTTTAAAAGGGCTTACCAGAGATATGCTGGTAGAAATCCTTAAGGAGCCTAAAAATGCGATTTTAAAACAATACCAGAAACTTCTGGCTATGGATGAAGTAAAATTGGAATTTGAAGAAGGCGCTCTGGAGGCCATTGCAGATATGGCTATGGAGAAGCATACAGGGGCGAGGGCTCTGAGAGCCATCCTGGAGGAGTATATGCTGGATATCATGTATGAGATACCAAAAGACGACAGTATCGGCCAGGTGATTATTACCAAAGAATATATCCAGCATACAGGCGGTCCTAAAATCCTGCTGAGAGGCCAGGAGTTGCCCCAGCTGGAAACTCATTAAAAAATACAATAAAAATCCCCCCGGAAAATCCATCGCCGGGGGGATTTGATTTGAGATAAAAAAAGATGCAGGAGATGGGACTTGAACCCACACGATATTGCTACCACAGGCACCTGAAGCCTGCGCGTCTGCCAATTCCGCCACTCCTGCATTCTGAATGCGCTTTGTATTCCGCAAGCGCAAAATATATGTTACTTGATTTATATCAAATTGTCAAGAGAAAAATCAAAAAAAACGAAAAAGTTTTGAATGTATGTGGATTTACATTAATTTTGAGTGCAGCGGTTCTGGAAACGGGATTTATAAAAAGGGATTCCGGAAAAAAGGTTGAAAAAAAAGAAAGCTCATGATATACTTTTTACAATTTGGGGAAATTTAGGACTTTTTAGAAAGATTTAAATGAGAACCATGAAATATGAAAAGAACAGAAAGGGAGACAGGTGAAAGAATGAAAGCATTTTTGATACTGGAAGACGGTACTGTCTTTACAGGTACCAGCATCGGCTCTAAGAAAGAGATCATCAGCGAGATTGTTTTTAACACTTCTATGACAGGTTATCTGGAAGTACTTACAGATCCTTCTTATGCCGGACAGGCAGTCTGCATGACATATCCTTTAATTGGAAATTATGGTATCTGTTACGAAGACCAGGAATCTTTAAGACCATGGCCGGACGGATATATCGTAAGAGAGTTATCCCGTATTCCAAGCAACTTCCGCTGTGAAGATACAATCCAGAATTTTTTAAAACGATATGATATACCAGGTATCGCAGGAATCGATACCAGAGCTCTTACAAAGATTTTAAGAGAAAAAGGCACTATGAATGGCATGATCACTACCAATTCTGATTTTAAGCTGGATGAAGTGATCCCGAAACTCCATGCCTACACTACAGGCAAGGTGGTAGAAAAAGTTACCTGCGAAGTGAAGAGTGTCCTGAAGGGAGAAGGTCCTAAAGTGGCGCTGATGGATTTTGGAGCTAAGGAAAATATCGCAGAGTCTTTAAACAAAAGAGGCTGCCAGGTCACCATTTATCCTGCATCTACAAAAGCAGAGGAGATTCTGAAAGACCAGCCTGATGGTATCATGCTTTCTAACGGCCCCGGAGATCCGAAAGAGTGTACAGAGATTATTAAAGAGATCAAAAAGCTGTATGACTCTCAGGTACCGATCTTTGCCATCTGTCTTGGACATCAGCTGATGGCTCTGGCTACAGGAGCAGATACAAAGAAAATGAAATACGGACACAGAGGAGGCAACCATCCGGTAAAGGATCTGGAAACCGGAAGAGTTTATATTTCTTCTCAGAACCATGGCTATGTGGTGGATACAGAAACCCTGGATCCACAGGTGGCGGTTCCGGCTTTTGAAAATGTAAATGATAAGACTAACGAGGGACTGAAATATATAGGAAAGAACATTTTTACTGTACAGTTCCATCCGGAAGCCTGCCCTGGTCCTCAGGACTCCGGCTATTTATTTGACCGTTTCATAAAAATGATGGAGGTGACAGAATAATGCCAAGAAATCCGGATATTAAAAAAGTACTGATGATCGGTTCTGGTCCTATTGTGATCGGCCAGGCAGCAGAGTTTGACTATGCGGGAACTCAGGCCTGCCGTTCTCTGAAAGAAGAGGGGATTGAAGTTGTTCTGCTCAACTCTAATCCCGCTACTATCATGACAGATAAAGACATTGCCGATAAGGTTTATATAGAGCCCCTTACGGTAGAAGTAGTGGAGCAGCTGATCCTGAAAGAGAAGCCGGACAGTGTGCTTCCTACTCTGGGAGGACAGGCGGGTCTGAACCTTGCCATGGAGCTGGAGGAAAGAGGCTTTTTAAAAGAGCATAATGTCCGCCTGATCGGAACTACCTCTGAAACGATCAAAAAGGCGGAGGACCGCCAGGAATTCAAAGATACCATGGAGAAGATCGGCGAGCCTATCGCGGCGTCTCTGGTAGTGCGCAATGTAGAAGATGGAATTGCTTTCAGTAAAAAGATCGGATATCCTGTAGTGCTTCGGCCTGCCTATACTCTTGGAGGAAGCGGCGGCGGTATTGCCAATAATGAAGAAGAACTGATAGAAATCCTGGAGAACGGTCTCCGTCTTTCCCGTGTGGGAGAAGTTTTGGTGGAACGCTGTATTGCCGGCTGGAAGGAGATTGAATATGAGGTTATGCGTGACGGCGCTGGAAACTGCATTACAGTCTGCAACATGGAAAACATCGATCCGGTGGGCGTTCATACAGGAGACAGTATTGTAGTAGCGCCTTCTCAGACTCTGGGCGATAAAGAATACCAGATGCTGAGAACCTCCGCCCTGAATATCATCACAGAACTGGGGATCACCGGAGGCTGTAATGTACAGTATGCCCTGAACCCGGACAGCTTTGAATACTGTGTCATTGAGGTAAATCCCCGTGTGTCCCGTTCTTCCGCTCTGGCTTCCAAAGCCACGGGATACCCTATTGCAAAGGTTGCGGCAAAGATTGCTCTGGGCTATACTCTGGACGAGATCAAGAACGCCATTACAGGAAAGACCTATGCCAGCTTCGAGCCTATGCTGGACTACTGTGTAGTAAAGATCCCCAGACTGCCTTTCGATAAATTTATCAGCGCCAAAAGAACTCTGACCACTCAGATGAAGGCGACCGGAGAGGTTATGAGTATCTGCAACAACTTTGAAGGGGCTCTGATGAAAGCTATCCGTTCTCTGGAGCAGCATGTAGATTCTCTTATGTCCTATGATTTTACAAAGCTGACGGAAGAAGAACTGATGGAACAGCTTCATATTGTAGATGACATGCGTATCTGGAGGATCGCAGAGGCGATAAGAAGAAATATTTCCTATGAGGCTATTCATGATATTACAAAGATCGATATCTGGTTTATTGATAAGATCGCTATCCTGGTGGAGATGGAGCAGGCTCTGAAAGCACAGGAACTGACGGAAGAACTGCTGAGAGAAGCTAAGAGAATCGAATTCCCGGACAATGTGATCGGACAGCTGACAGGAAAGTCTGCAGACGAGATCCGCAAGCTGAGAAAAGAGTGGGGAATCACGGCTTCCTATAAGATGGTAGATACCTGCGCTGCAGAATTTGCCGCAACCACTCCTTACTATTACTCTGTCTATGGCGGAGAAAACGAGGCGGATGGGACTACAGACAAGAAAAAAGTTCTGATCCTTGGCTCCGGTCCTATCCGTATCGGACAGGGAATTGAATTTGACTTCTGCTCTGTGCACTGTACCTGGGCCTTTGAAAAGGAAGGCTATGAGACCATTATCATCAATAACAACCCGGAGACAGTAAGTACGGACTTCGACATTGCGGATAAATTGTATTTCGAGCCTCTCACACCAGAAGATGTAGAAAACGTGGTGGATATAGAAAAACCTGACGGCGCTGTGGTTCAGTTCGGCGGCCAGACGGCTATTAAACTGACAGAGGCTCTTATAAAAATGGGCGTGAAGATCCTGGGAACCTCTGCAGAAAATGTAGATGCGGCAGAAGACAGGGAGCTCTTTGATGAAATCCTGGAACAGTGTCATATTCCCAGACCTAAGGGACATACAGTATATACTGCAGAAGAAGCTGTCCGGGCAGCCAATGAACTGGGATATCCGGTGCTGGTGCGGCCTTCTTATGTCCTTGGAGGGCAGGGAATGCAGATCGCTATCAATGATGAAGATGTGGAACAGTATATCGGCATTATCAACCGGATCGCACAGGAACATCCCATTCTGGTAGATAAGTATCTTCAGGGAAAGGAAATCGAGGTTGACGCAGTATGCGATGGAGAAGATATCCTGATCCCGGGAATCATGGAGCATATTGAGAGAGCAGGTATCCATTCCGGGGACAGCATTTCCGTATATCCGGCCCGCACCATCAGCGACAGCGCAAAACGGACTATTGAGGATTATACTAAAAAACTGGCAAAATCTCTTCATGTGCTGGGTATGATCAATATCCAGTTTATCGTATGCGGAGAAGAGGTTTATGTGATCGAGGTAAATCCAAGATCCAGCCGTACAGTGCCTTACATCAGCAAAGTAACGGGAATTCCCATTGTTCCTCTTGCCACCCAGGTGATCCTTGGCCATAAGCTGAAAGATCTGGGCTATACACCCGGCCTTCAGCCGGAGGCAAAACATTACGCCATCAAAATGCCGGTATTCTCCTTTGAAAAGATCAGAGGGGCAGATGTAAGTCTGGGACCGGAGATGAAGTCTACAGGAGAGTGTCTGGGCATTTCTGAAAGCTTTAATGAGGCCCTTTATAAAGCCTTCCTGGGAGCAGGGGTAAACCTGCCTAAGTACAAGAATATGATCATTACTGTAAGAGATGAGGATAAACAGGATATCATCCCCATTGCCCGGAGATTCCAGAACCTGGGATATAAGATCTACGCTACGAGAAGCACAGCAAAGGTTCTTAATGAAAACGGTGTGAAAGCTATCCGTACCAATAAGATTGAGCAGCCTTCTCCCAACCTGATGGACCTGATCCTGGGACATAAGATCGATCTGGTTATTGATACTCCTTCTCAGGGCGTAGAAAAATCCAAAGATGGATTTATCATCCGGAGAAACGCTATTGAGACAGGCGTCAATGTTCTTACTGCACTGGACACAGCAGAAGCTTTGGTAACCAGTCTGGAAAATACAGATATTCAGAAACTGAAATTGGTGAACATTGCAGAAATCTAAGGGGTGAAGAATGGAAAGCTTTATCGAGATATTAAAAGTAATCTTCCTTGGAATCGTAGAAGGAATTACAGAATGGCTTCCCATAAGCAGTACCGGACATCTGATCCTGGTAGAAGAGTTTGTTAAGCTGGATGTGAGCAGGGAATTCTGGGATATGTTTATGGTGGTCATTCAGCTGGGAGCAATTCTTGCAGTGGTAGTACTTTACTGGAGAGATCTGTGGCCTTTCCGGAACAAAAAGCCTAAGCATGTGAATGTGACCAAGGTAGAAAAAGCAGCGGGAGTTTTATGCCGGTTTGTAAAGATCGACAAGATGATCATGTGGTTTAAAATTTTAGTTTCCTGTCTGCCGGCTATTATAATCGGACTGCCTTTTAATGACTTTATTGAAGAGAAATTTAATAACTGGTTTGTGGTTTCGATAATGCTGATCGTCTACGGCGTCATGTTTTTGATTGTAGAAGATTATAACGAAAAACGTCAGGTTAAATACAATTCAATTAATGAGATTACCTGGAAAACAGCTTTATGCATCGGGATTTTCCAGGTGCTGGCGCTGATTCCGGGAACTTCCCGCTCCGGTGCTACGATCATCGGCGGCATTTTACTGGGAACATCCAGGACTCTGGCGGCAGAGTATACTTTCTTTCTGGCCATTCCCGTGATGTTTGGAGCCAGTTTGTTAAAAATCGTGAAATTCGGATTTGATTTTACTTCCTGGGAGGTTATAATCCTTCTGGTTGGAATGGCTGTATCTTTTATAGTATCCATTCTTGCCATTAAATTCCTTATGGGATATATCAAGAAGCATGATTTCAAGGTTTTTGGCTGGTATAGGATCGCATTAGGCATTATCGTGATTTTGTTCTTTACTATTTTCAGGTAGAGGAAAAAGCGCGGGACCGTTTCGGTTGTTTCAGAAACCGGACAGACGGTTCCGCGTTTCTTTTAAAAAAGTTATGGAGAGACAAGACAGTGGAAAATTATGATAAGAAAGTGCTGGATCTGTCCATGGAAGCCGGACGGATCCTCCTGGATGCCGGGGCAGAAATCTTCCGGGTGGAGGAAACAATCACCAGGATCGCAAAGTCTTTTGGGATCAAGAAATGCAGTACCTTTGTACTGAGCACGGGGATTTTTATTACTGCCGAGAATGAAGAGGGACAGATTTATGCAAGTGTAAAGCACATACCCATCAGCGGAGCAAAGCTCCATAGGATAGCGGCAGTGAACCAGCTGTCCAGAGAAATCGAAGAAGGAAAGTATACAGTGGAGGAAGCAGGAAAAAAACTGGAGATCATCAAGGATATGCCGGGAAAACGGGGAATCGTGCGGATGCTGGCCTCCGGGACTGGCTCCGGTTGTTTCTGTTATCTTCTGGGAGGAAACCCAGAGGATATGGCGGCGGCTTTTCTTTCTGGTTTTCTTCTCTATGCCCTGATTCTGGGATTCGGAAAAAGAGAAAAGAGAACTTCAAAGATTGTGACCAACCTGGCAGGGGGATTCTGTGTATCCTTTTTTGCTGTCTTTTTTTACCGGCTGGGATTGGGAAACGCGCCGGGAAGTATCCTGGTGGGCTCTGTAATGCCCCTGGTCCCGGGGGTTTCTCTGGTAAATGCAGTCCGGGATTTTGCTGACGGAGATTATATCGGAGGAGGAGTCCGGTTTCTGGACGCCCTCATGGTCGCTCTGGGGATTGCCATGGGCGTGGGAATCATGTATTTCCTTTACTATAATCTGACAGGAGGGATACTTTTATGATCCTGGAAGGAATCTTACAGTTTCTGGCGGCAGCAGTGGGAACAGTAGCCTTTTCCGTATTGTTTTCTGTACCAAGGGAGCACTATCCCCTCTGCGGATTAATCGGAGGGACAGGCTGGCTGATCTGCTGGATCTTTGTCCATGGACTTAGCGCAGGTGCCATTATAGGAAACTTTGCGGCTACGGTGTTCATTACCCTGGCTTCCAGGATCGGAAGCACGGTGAAAAAGTGTCCGGTGACCTTGTTTCTCATTGCGGGGATCTTTCCGGAAGTGCCTGGGATCGGAATCTACAGGACTATCTATTATACATTGCTGGAAAATAACCAGTTAAGTCTCCACTATGGGAGAGAGACTCTGGGAATTGCCATTGCTATGGTTTTGGGGATCATCCTTGTATTTGAAATTCCTCAGAAGACCATTAACAGGATTTTTCAGAAGAGGACTTCTGGAATAAAAAAATAAAACAGAAAAAGCTATACATCTGAAGGCTTATCGGCATCAAAGGTATAGCTTTTTTCATGACAACAGACAGACCGCAACGTATGCTGCCTACTGTTATTATTTTCAATTTCTCTATGCGGTGATAATGGTTCCGGTTTTGCCCAGATACCCTTCCTTGGCTTTTCCGATAGAAGTGATCACTGCCCGTCTTTCAGGATGCCCTTCCACAAAATCTACAGAAGCCTGGATCTTGGGAAGCATGGTATTGTCCTCGAAATGGCCCTCTTCCATATAGGTTTTGGCTTCCTGAACAGAAATCTGGGAAAGATATTCCTCTGAATCAGAGTGATAGTTTACGGATACTTTTTCCACACTGGTGAGGATCAGCAGCTCGTCTGCATCTAATGCCTGGGCAAGTCTGCCGCTGGTAAGGTCTTTCTCGATCACAGCGCTGGCGCCGATGAGTTCCTCGTTCCGCTCCAGTACAGGAATACCGCCTCCGCCGCAGGCGATCACAATCTGTCCGGCGTCGGAGAGTGCTTTGATGGCGTCGATCTCTACGATTTTTCCCGGCTGAGGGGCTGCTACGATCCTCCGGTATCCATCTTCTGTCTTTACTACATAATTCCCTTTATGCTCTTCGGCTTCAGCTTCTTCTTCCGTGAGAGTCCTGCCGATGATCTTCACAGGCTCATGGAAAGCATCATCATAGGGATCTACAGTTACCTGGGTAAGAATGGTGCTTACCGGCTTATAGATGCCTCTGCGGAGAAGCTCTGCCCGAAGAGTGTTCTGGATATCATAGCCGATATAGCCCTGGCTCATTGCAGAACATACAGACATAGGAACCGCTGTATAATCAGGATGTACTTTTCCAAATTCATTCATAGCTGTATGGATCATGCCTACCTGAGGAGCATTGCTGTGAGTTATGATGATATCCGCTCCTGCTTCTACCAGATCTGCCAAAATTTTGGCGGAAGCTTTTACTGCAGTTTTCTGCTCAGGCAGAGTGGTACCCAGCGCCCGATGGCCTAATGCCACCACTACTTTTTTTCTTGTCATAGTGTCATACCTCTTTCTTCTATGATAGTTTTGATAGCTTTAAATATATGCACCCAAATTATTCTCAGAGCCGGCGTCTCCCGGCCTTATGAGAAGCAGATAACACCATTATATCTGCTGTATGAGAGAAAAGCAACAGAAAAAAACCCGATACACAGGGTACCGGGCTTTTTCAACTTGAGGGGGGAGATAGTGAGTGGTTTATCAACTATCCAAGATTTATTATAAAAAGGAAATGTGAGTAAATTATGTCACTTTTATAAAATAATTAGAAAATCTCTTAATAATCTTTAAACTATCTCTATCCTAAATAACCCTTTAACAAAAGAAAGGTATTTTTTACCCCGTCCACATGACTTCTTTCATAGCCGTGGGAGGCATAGACTCCGGCGCCGATCAGACCATGGCGTACGTCATAGCCTGCCCGGAGACCTGCTTCTGCATCTGATCCGTAGTGGGGATAAACATCTACAGCGAAATCCAGCCGGTCTCTTTTGGCCACGCTTATCAGTTCGCTTACCAGATCATAATTATAAGGACCGCCGCTGTCTTTTGCGCAGATAGATACTTGGTGTTCTTTACAGTTCAGGCCTTCGCCTACACAGCCCATATCCACTGCAAGGATCTCCGTTATCCCTTTAGGAACAGAGGCCGCGCCTCCATGTCCCACTTCTTCATATACAGTAAGATGCTGATAAATTTTCCGGTGGGGGCAGATACCTGCTTCTTTCAGATATCTTGCATATCCCAGAAGGATCCCGGCGCTTAATTTATCATCCAGGAAACGGCTTTTAATATATCCGCTTTTGGTGATCCTGGTCCTGGGATCAAAAGCAACAATGTCCCCTTCCATGATTCCAAGGGATTGAACTCCTTCTCTGTCAGAAACCTTCTCATCCAGGACGATTTCCATAACATCAAAATTCCTGGAAGTTTCATCATATTTTCCGTTTACATGGATGGAAGCATCTGCAAGCTGGCAGGTGCCTTCATAAATACCGTTAAAACGGGTGATGATCCGGCAGTTTTCTGCTTCTGCATTATTGGCGTTCATGCCGCCCAAAGGAGAGACGGCCAGACGGCCGTTGGGTTTTATCCGGGATACCATAGCGCCTAATGTATCTACATGAGCTTCCAATAATACGGCGTTGTCCGGATCTTTTCCGCCCAGATCTGTTAATATTCCGCCTTTGACGGTCCTTTGAGGGGCGTATCCTATTTTTTCATATTCTGCCATAAGATAGTCGGCAACATTTTTTGTGTAGCCTGTGGGACTGTCTATGGCCAGGATATTCTGGACTTGTTCCAGAATATAATTTGTGATTTCTTTCATGTCCTTACCTCCTGCTTCAGGTTCATTGTATGCTGTCTGTTGGATCCCGTCAAGATTTTTATAGGGGAGTAAAATTTTCTAAAAAATCAGTGGAAAATTTTTTGCAATCCATATATAATAAAGTCGGTGTATTAATATTATTTCACATCTCCAAGGAGGAAATAGATTTATGTATGATATGAAGATTTCAGATTCTGTTGTCTACATTGGTGTAGATGATAAAGACATTGATTTATTTGAAAGCCAGTATAAAGTTCCCAATGGGGTTACTTATAATTCTTATGTGATCTTAGATGAAAAGATTGCGGTAATGGATACTGTGGATAAGCGCCGCACTCAGCAATGGCTGGACAATCTGGAAAAAGTCCTGGATGGAAGGACGCCGGACTATTTGGTGGTATCCCATCTGGAGCCGGATCATGCTTCCAATATCCAGCTTCTGGCAGAGAAATATCCGGAGATGCAGGTAGTGTCCAATCCCAAAGTTTTTTCTATGCTTCCTCAGTTCTTTACTTTGGACTTCACACCAAGAAGTGTGGTGGTCAAAGAGGGAGATATCCTCAGCCTGGGAAAACATACGCTGCAGTTTTTTATGGCTCCTATGGTCCACTGGCCGGAGGTTATGGTAGAATATGAGCAGACAGAAAAAATCCTATTTTCAGCAGACGGATTCGGAAAATTCGGTGCCTCAGACGTTGAGGAAGGCTGGGATGACGAGGCACGAAGATATTTTATCAATATTGTAGGAAAGTATGGAAGCCAGGTACAGGCTCTTTTAAAGAAAGCGTCAACTCTGGATATCCAGACTATCTGCCCTCTTCACGGTCCGGTACTGAAAGAGAACCTGGGATATTATATCGGAAAATATCTGACTTGGAGCAGCTATGAGCCAGAGGAAGAAGGCGTTGTGGTAGCTTACGCTTCCATTCATGGAAATACCGGAAACGCTGCCCGGAGGATGGCAGAGATCCTTCAGGAGAAAGGGGCAGAGACAGTCCGCGTATTCGATCTGGCAAGAGACGATATGGCGGAAGCTGTTTCCAGCGCTTTCCGCTACAGCCGCCTGGTAGTCATGGGAGTGACTTATGATGGAAATCTGTTCCCATGCATGGAGGATTTCCTTTATCATCTGAAGATTAAAACCTACAGAAAGAGAAAAGTGGGAATCGTAGAGAACGGCTCCTGGGCGCCTATGGCAGGAAAACTTATGAAAGCATATTTCGAGGGAATGAAAGAGATTGAAATCTGCGAACCTGTAGTGACCATCAAATCTGTGATGAAAGAAGCGGATGAAGAAAATATGAAGTTACTGGCAGAGGCGGTTCTTGCATAAGGAGGAACACTATGAAGTGCCCGTTTTGCAATCAGGATAATACAAGGGTCATTGATTCCAGACCTGTACCGGATAATAACTCTATCAGACGAAGAAGACAGTGTGATGAGTGCGGAAGGCGTTTTACTACTTATGAGAGGATAGAAAATATCCCTCTGATCGTCATTAAAAAAGACCAGAGCCGAGAGGAGTTCGACAGAGGAAAACTCCAGAATGGAGTAATGAGAGCTTGCTATAAAAGGCCGATTTCCGTAAAAAGGATCGAGGAACTCATTGACGAGATCGAGACAGAGGTCTTCAATAAAGAAGAACGGGAAGTTCCCAGCACTGTCATTGGCGAGATTGTAATGGAGAAACTAAAGGATCTGGATGCGGTTGCTTATGTGAGATTTGCTTCCGTTTACCGGGAATTCAAGGATATTGATACCTTTATGGATGAATTGAAAAAGATGATGAAATAGAAAAAAGGATGTGGTATTTTTATGGAACGGCTCCGGCTCCATCAGGTACCACATCCTTTTCTTCATTATAGAAGAAATTCGATCAAGGTTTCATAAACATTCTGGCTTTTTTCCTTCCAGTTTACGCAGATTGCTTTCGCCGCCTCTTCTGAAGGAACTGCTATGGTAAGATCTACCAGAAAAACTTTATCCTGGCGGAGACGGCAGCGCACCTGATAACCTTCTTCCTGTCCTTTATAATAGTCAGCAACCGCAGACAATTCTTCCCGGATTTTGATGATATTTTCTTGGAAAAAGTTTGCAATATCCGTCTTAATACCTTCGGAGATCTGATCCTCAAAATAAGAAAGGGTCTGTTTCCCAAAGGGCGTGATCTGATAGTAGGAAGAATTACGGACGGTTTTGGATTTTACAAGCTCTGAGTCTGTCAGCTCTGAAAGCGCCTGCTGAAGATGAAAATAGGTGGTATATCCTTTATCCAGAATGAACCCGGAAATTTGGGCATTTGTCAGCGGAAATTCTGATTTTTCCAGCATATAAAGAATCATCAGTTTGTAAAGGGTAAGAGGTTCCGGCATGATTTTTAATCCTCCTTATATAATCTTCCCTGATATGCGCGGCGTATTTTGCACTCATGATGCAGGGCATTTAAAACAGTGCGTTTCTTGCTGCTCCACAGAGGGGCGATGAGCAGGTCTTTGGGACCGTCTCCGGTGAGACGGTGAATCACAATATCCGGGGAAAGATGTTCAAGACAATCAATGACCGTATCCAGATATTCTTCCATAGTATAGACTGAAAATTTCCCATCAAGATAATCCTGTGCAAGGTCCGTGCCCTTCAGTACATGAAGAAGCTGGAGCTTGATGCCCTGGATTTTCTGACGGTTCAGATATTCCATAGTTTCCAGGATATCTCTGCGGCTTTCTCCCGGAAGTCCCAGGATCGTATGGACAATGACCTCCAGGCCTCTCTGATGGAGGAATTTGACCGCTTCTTCGAAGCAGGACAGAGGGTAGCCCCTGCGAATGTATTCGGCTGTTTGCTCATGGATCGTCTGAAGCCCCAGTTCTATCCATACAGGCTTTATCCGGTTCAGCTCTTCCAGCAGATCCAGCACCTCAGGGCCAAGGCAGTCTGGCCGGGTGCCGATGGAAACCGCTGCCACCAGAGGATGCCGGATGGCTTCGGTATAAATTTCCTTTAAATAGTCTACAGGAGCATAAGTATTGGTATAGGCCTGAAAGTATGCAATAAAAGCAGAGGCATTGCGTTTTTGGGAAAGTTTTTCCGCCTGTTTATCAATCTGAAGTGTGATAGAGTCTCTCCGGTCTCCGGCGAAGTCTCCCGATCCTCCCTGACTGCAGAAGATACATCCCCGGGTTCCAAGAGTACCGTCACGATTGGGACAGGTCATACCGCCGTTCAGCGCTGTTTTGTATATTTTTTCAGAAAAACGTTCTTTCAGCATATAATCAAAAGAGTAATAAGGTTTCCCATTCCAGTTTTTCATAGTCCCTCCCTGAAAAGCTTTCCTTTATCATACCATCTGAAAAAATCTTTTACAAGTGGCAGCCTCTTCCTCTGCGTTGACAAAGGGGCGCATACATGGTATGGTTGTTCATGACAGGATGACAACTATTGGAGATATGCAAATGAGAAAAAAACAAGGCTGGAGGAAGATCGGTTTATTGATTTTCGCTCTGACAATAGCGCTGTGCCTTTCCGGCTGTTTTCTCTTTGATAATGGAGAAACACTGGAAAAAGGTGTTTTAAGAGTAGGGATGAATCTGAATATAGATAAAATGTGCTATCTTTCTCCGGAAACCAATAAACCGGAAGGATTCGAGGTGGAACTGGCCGGCCTTCTTGCAGACCGGATGGATCTGGAACTGGAGATCGTAGACACTACAGAAAAAAATCTCCTGAAATCTCTGGATGGGAGAATTTATGACTGTGCGATCTCAGGTGTAGGGCTTAGCCAATGGAACAGGATCCACTATGGGCACACGGATGCATATCTGGATCTTTCCCAGGCAGAGGATGAGATAGAGGAAGAAGATACCAGGATCGCTATATTTACCAGAAAGGGCAATTCATTGGAAGATACTCTGGAGAAAAATCTGGAAGAGCTGAAAGAAGAGGGTACTTTGAAGGAATTGTCTGTAAAATATTTCGGAAAAGATATTACAACATAAAAAAGCAGGTTGTTTTTTGAAAAACAACTTGCTTTTTTTCTGTATAGATGGTAGCATAAGTATATAGTTTAATGACTAAACTAATTAAGGAGGTAAGTCCCAGATGGAAATTTTGAAGGTAACAGATAAAGCCTTCCAGACCT
>DWYL01000278.1 GCA_019118685.1 Candidatus Blautia merdipullorum | reverse complement strand
CACACTTTAAAGCACTAAACTGTTGACATTTTTCTACACCTATCATAAAATGAAAGTATTGCTTTACAGAACTTATATCTATTATAAATTTTAGAAGGAGTATACACGTAAATGGGAACCACCACCATAGGTTTTATTGGACTGGGGCTGATCGGAGGCTCCATTGCAAAAGCAATCCGAAAATTTCATCCGGATTATCAGATCATGGCATATAACAGAACAAAAGAGGTTCTGGAAGATGCGGTCTTTGACGGCATTGTGGATATCCCCTGTACAGAACGGGATACCCGCTTTGCTCTCTGCGACTACATTTTTCTCTGTGCCACTGTAGACTATAATCTGGAATGCCTGCCCTGGCTGAAGGAGATCATCCTGCCCGGCTGTATTCTTACAGATGTGGGCAGCGTAAAAGGAGAAATTCACCGGCAGATCACCGCACTGGGTATGGCATCAAATTTCATCGGCGGTCATCCTATGGCAGGAAGTGAAAAAACCGGCTATGAATACTCTACAGATCATTTGATTGAAAATGCTTATTATATTCTTACCCCCTCAGAGGAAGCCGGCCTGGACAAGATCAGCGCCTATACGGAGCTTGTTTCTTCCATCGGCGCCCTGCCTATGATCCTCTCCTGGGATGAGCATGACTTTATTACTGCTTCCGTCAGCCACCTGCCTCATATCGTGGCAGCTTCCCTGGTCAATGTCGTAAAGAAGCTGGATTCCCCTCAGGAGCATATGAAGACCATTGCTGCAGGAGGTTTTAAAGACATTACCAGGATTGCCTCTTCTTCGCCTCATATGTGGGAGCAGATCTGTCTGGAAAATCCGGAATATATTTCCAAAGTTCTGGATGAATATATCCGTCAGATCGTACAGGCCAAATATCTGGTAGACCAGAAAGACGGAAAGGGACTTTATGAAATGTTCGCCCAGTCCCGGGATTACCGGAATTCTTTCAGCGACGCTCCCAGCGGTCCCCTGAAAAAGGCCTTCACACTTTACTGTGATGTGGTAGATGAGACAGGAGCGATAGCCACCATTGCAACAATTCTGTCTATGAATAACGTGAGTATCAAGAATATCGGCATTATTCATAACCGGGAATTTGAAGACGGAGTTCTCCGGATTGAATTTTATGATGAAGAAGCTCAGAAGCTTGCCGCAGAGCAGCTTAAAAAACGAAATTATATTATTTACGAGAGGTAGGAAAAGCTATGAAATTCAGAAAATCAGCTCCCCTGAAAGGAGAAATCACGGTTCCGGGAGATAAATCCATCTCCCACCGCAGCGTAATGCTGGGAGCCATTTCAAAAGGCACCACCAGTATCACCAATTTTCTGGAAGGAGCAGACTGTCTCTCCACCATAGACTGCTTCCGGAAAATGGGGATCGAAATTGAACGAAAGCCGGAAGAGATCCTTATCCGGGGAAAGGGCCTTCACGGACTTCAGGTTCCATCCGATACCCTGGATGTAGGAAACAGCGGCACCACGGTACGGCTTTTAAGCGGTATCCTGGCCGGCCAGACCTTCCAGAGCAATCTCACCGGAGATGACTCTATTCAGAAGCGGCCCATGAAACGGATCATCACCCCCCTTACCGCTATGGGGGGAGAAATCAGAAGTATCCGGGACAATGACTGTGTCCCTCTTCAGATCCAAGGACGGCCCCTGAAAGGAATCCATTATGATTCTCCCGTAAGCTCCGCCCAGGTGAAGTCCTGCGTCCTTCTGGCAGGTCTTTATGCCGACGGCCTTACCAGTGTAACAGAGCCTTATCTTTCCAGAAATCATTCAGAATTAATGCTCCGTTCTTTTGGAGCCAAGGTGACCAGCAAAGATACCACCGTTACCATCCAGCCGGAGCCGGAGCTTACCGGCCAGAAAGTAGTGGTGCCGGGAGACATCTCCTCTGCCGCCTATTTTATAGCCGCAGGGCTGCTGGTTCCTGGTTCTGAAATCCTGATCAAAAATGTAGGCACAAATCCTACCAGAGACGGAATCCTCCGGGTATGCCGGCAGATGGGGGCTGATATCCAGCTTTTGGACCAGAAAGAACACTGCCAGGAACCTGCTGCAGATATCCTGGTAAGATACAGTTCATTGAAAGGAACCGAGATCCACGGAGAACTGATCCCCACTCTCATCGATGAACTGCCTGTAATAGCAGTCATGGCCGCTTTTGCAGAAGGCACTACAGTTATCCGGGACGCCCAGGAATTAAAAGTAAAAGAGTCCAACCGTCTGGATATTATGGTCCGTCATCTTCAGGCCATGGGGGCAGACGTAACCCCCACAGAAGACGGCATGATCATCCGGGGCGGTACTCCTCTTCACGGTGCCACACTGGACAGTCATTTGGATCACAGGATCGCCATGTCCTTTGCTGTAGCAGGTCTGGCTGCCCAGGGAGAAACGGAGATCACCCGGGCAGATTGTGTAAATATTTCTTATCCCAGATTTTATGAGGACCTTCAGAGTCTCCAGCATTAAAAAGAGGACTGCTGTCCCCAGTGAAGAGCTTTCGGAATTTTCCGGCTCTTTCCTGTTACAGCAGTCCTCTTTTTTCAATTCTTTTTCCACTGAGGGGTACCTGCGGGTATCCGTATGAGGAATGGCTTCCGCTGCCACCATAAGATGAGGAAATTGTCTACAGCTCCCATTTCTGCCCGCATACCGGTTTTTACCACACCGCCTTCCAGAGCCGGCCCTGCAGCCCCGGCGCCAGCCACCAGAAAATCCTTATTTCCAATGACCAGTTCTCCGTTGGTACCGATATCCAGAAATACCGAGATTTCCTCCTGCTTGTAAATCTCAGTGGCCGCCATGCCGCTTAAGATGTCTCCTCCCAGATAGTTGGCCTGTCCGGGATAACAGTATACATATCCTTTCAAAGGAAATCCCAGATCTTTGGCTCTGTAACAGTCCGGCTTCAGGGTGCGCACCGCATAAGGAGAAGAAAACACACAGAAAGCGTCCAGTCCATAGAGGAAATGGGTCATTGTGGTATTTCCCACTATGACCATAGAAGCACACTGCTCTCCTGAAATTCCTGTGTCCTGCTCCATTTTTTTAACAATTCCAAAAAGCTGTCTACTGTGGCTTTTCTGATTTCTTCCAGCTTTAGAGAATTGTCTTTCCCATAAAAAATCCTTGTAAGAATATCCTGTCCATAGACGATCTGATGGTTAAACACCGACTTCTGCCAAAGAACCGTTCCCGTATTCATGTCTATCAGCTCTCCGGCTAAAGTCGTACTCCCCAGGTCTGCACAGAACCCATAATGTTCTCCTGTGGTATCTCCTGGCTCTATATCTGCCAGTTCCCAGCATTTTCCATTCCATACAAGGAGTACCGTAATCTTCCATTCAGACTGGAAGCAGAGAGGATAGAGCTTCTGCAGAACCTGAAGGCTGCAGCCGGCTTCACCATATTCCTCTCTCAAAGCTCGCAGGATCCGCTCCTGATCGGAGGCATTATCCTCCGGACTTGGAGGTGTCAGCTCCAGATAAATTTTCCGGCTCCAGCCTTCCGTCCTATTTTCCGTTTCCATGGTCTTCTCCTTTTCTGCCTTTTATCTTTTCTGATCTTTCCAATATGTATGCTGTGTATGCCGTGAAATCCCGCTTGCTGCTTTTTCGATAACTACATAAATTTCAGATTTATCAGACGGAATACCTGTTCCGCTGTATCGGCCAGGTTCCGCCCTGCTGTCTGCGGATCCATAGCCTCTTCTAAAGTAGAAATACCCCGGATAACCGGGAAGAAAGCATCGATTCCTTTTTCATTGCACTTTACCGCATCTCTGGTCACACTTCCTGCAAAGGCAACCACTGTCTTTCCATATTTCTTTGCCAGACCGGCAACTCCTACTGGAGCTTTTCCCATAGCAGTCTGACCATCCAGCCGTCCTTCCCCGGTAACCACCACATCTGCCTCTTTTACATAATCCTCCAGTCTGGTTTCCTCCAGAATGATCTGGATCCCGGACTCCAGCACACTGTTGGTAAAAGTCAGAAAAGCAAAGCCCAGACCCCCTGCCGCTCCGGTTCCAGGAGTTTCCGGATCCGCTTTGGAAAAAGTCTCAGCCGCCAGTTTTGCATAGGCCCCCAGCCATTTATCCATCTTATCGATCATTTCTGCATCTGCACCTTTTTGGGGACCGTAAATGGCACTGCTGCCCTGAGGTCCGCACAGGGGATTTACCACGTCACAGGCCACACGGAATTCACATTCCCTCAGCTCGGGAAGAACCTTTTCATCTCTGATAGATTTAAGATATTCCAATCCTCTGGCCCCCAGAGGCACTTCCTTGCCTTCCTGGTCCAGAAATTCATAGCCCAATGCCTGAAGCATGCCGACGCCTCCGTCATTTGTAGCGCTTCCTCCGATTCCTACCAGAAACCGTCTGCAGCCTTTTTCAATAGCGTCCTTTATCATTTCTCCTACTCCGTAGGTGGTTGTATAAAGAGGATTTCTCATCTGGTCAGGAACCAGAGTGATCCCTGCCGCCGCAGACATTTCGATCACCGCTGTATTTTCTCCTACGATTCCGTACTCAGCCTCTACCGGATTTCCAAGAGGACCGGTAACCGTTACTTTGCAGGTCCGGCCTCCCATTCCCTGGACCAGGGCTTCCACAGTCCCTTCACCGCCATCTGCCAGAGGTCTGACCTCCACCTGTGCCTGAGGATTGCTCTTTAATATTCCTCTTTTTGCTGCCTCCCCTGCCTCAAGAGAAGACAGGCTTCCTTTAAACGAATCAATTGCGATCACTACTTTCATACCTTTACTCCTTGCCTGGCGTTGTTTTTTCCAATCTCTTTGATTATAAAACGAATTCTTTCACAGTTCAACGTATTTTCTCGTTAAATAATCTCTTGACAATTCTCTGCTCTTCTGCTTATAATGATACCGCTAAAACTTCATGTGGATTTTTCTGGGTACAGCCCATTTTTCGCCACATAATCACTGCCGGTGATTATGTGGCTTTTCTTTTGCCTGCAGATCGGCGACAAACATCATTATACGCATTATAAGGAGCGACGGATAAATGAATGAAACTTTTATGAAAGAAAAACCCGTATTTCCACTGATCATGTCTATGGGTCTTCCTATGATGATCTCTATGCTGGTAAATTCCCTGTATAATATCGTAGACAGCTTTTTCGTGGCAAAGATCAGCGAAGACGCAATGACCGCTCTGTCCCTGGTCTATCCGGTCCAGAATTTCATCAGCGCCATAGCCATCGGCTTCGGCGTGGGGATCAATGCAATGATTGCTTATTACCTGGGAGCTTCCCAAAAAGAAAAAGCCAACCAAGCGGCCACCTGGGGACTTTTTCTCGCTCTGATCCACGGACTGCTGCTGGCTGTGATCTGTATTGCGGTTATGCCTGCTTTCCTCCATATGTTTACTTCCCAGGCTTCTCTGTCAGATCTGGGTATGCGTTATTCCGTGATCGTATTTGCCTTTTCGCCGGTGATCACCCTGGGGATCTCCTTTGAAAAGATCTTCCAGTCCACCGGGCAGATGACAGTCAGTATGGTCAGCCTTATGGCTGGATGTATCACCAATATCATCCTGGATCCTATCATGATCTTCGGTATCGGCCCCTGTCCGGAAATGGGCATTGAAGGGGCTGCCCTGGCTACAGGCCTTGGGCAGGTAATTTCCCTTGTGATCTATCTTGGGATTTATTTTTCAGGAGCCCTTCCCCTTTATATCGGGGTCCGGCATCTGGTAAAGGAAAAGGGTCTTATTGCCCGGTTATATTCCATTGGGATTCCTGCTTCCCTGAACATTGCCCTTCCCTCCCTGCTGATTGCCTCCCTGAATGTGATCCTGGCTTCTTTCTCCCAGATCTATGTGACGATCCTGGGCATCTATTATAAGCTGCAGACCTTTCTGTATCTTCCCTCCAACGGGATCATCCAAGGGATCCGGCCTTTGGTAGGATACAATTACGGTGCAAAGGAATATCACCGGGTAAATAAAATCTATCTCACTACCCTGGCCATTGACAGCTGTATCATGGTCCTGGGAACCATCATCTGTCTGCTGATCCCAGGACAGCTTATCGGGCTGTTTACGGAAAATCCTCAGACCATTGAAGCCGGGAGCCTGGCTCTGCGTATCATAAGCGGAGGGTTCCTGGTCTCCACCTTATCTATCACCGCCTGCGGCGCTCTGGAAGGACTGGGAAAGGGCACTCCTTCCCTCATTATTTCTCTGCTCCGCTATGTAGTGATCATTATTCCTGCAGCTTTTCTCCTTGGCAGAGTCTTTGGTCCTGCCGGGGTCTGGAATGCATTCTGGATCGCAGAGGCGGTTACCGGAGGGATTTCTGTATTTATCTACCGCAGAGCTGTCAGGATCCGTTAACCAACTCGCATATTGCAAACAGAATTTGCATATGCTATAATGCCTGTAGGCAAAGAGAAATTATGGATCCATGTGATTCAGTCAAAACGAAAACCCCAGTGTTGCCGCACTGGGGTTTTCTATTCCTTTTATAGAAACGGCAGGAACTGATACCGTAGGCTGGTTACCGGCTACTTATCGCCATCCAGCCATTTGATGATGTAATGGCAAATTACACCACCCATGACGGCGATAATAAGAGAAATTATGAACTCCATGTGATTCACCTCCTCTCTGTTACCAGATTTGGAGGCGGTAACAAAAAAATTATAGCATGGTTTCTTACTGCTTACTATAATCTTCTCAATAAAATATTTGAATTTATGTTTCGATTCGTAAATGCTTAAATACTCCCGGGGGCTGGAATACATTCTGGATCGCAGAGGTGGTTACCGAAGTGATTTCTGGATTTATCTACCGCAGGGCTGTCAGGATCCGTTAATACCAAATTTGCATATTGAAAAGAAAATCCGCATATGCTATAATGCCTGTAGGCAAAGTGAAGTGAGTAGTCCATGGAGCTTGACTACAACGAAAACCCCAGTGTTGCAGCACTGGGGTTTTCTATTCCTACTTTAGAAGTGGGAAGGTTTATACCCACAGGCTGGTTACCGACTATTTATCGCCGTCCAACCATTTGATGATGTAATGGCAAATTACACCACCCGCAACAGCGATAATAAGTGAAGTGAATAATTCCATGGAACTCACCCCCTTCCTGTCACCAGTGTAGGAGGCGGTAACAAAAAAATTATAGCATGAATATACTCTTGCCTTCCATGATTTTCTTGATAAAAATCCCATTCAGATGAATCACTTTGAAAATCTATATAATGGGCACATCATTCTTTATTCATACAATATTTCCTCTTTATAATTCTCTATCTGCTGTATCAAACTCTCGATATTTAACTTTTTAAAGTCTGTTGTATCCACGACAATATGCGGTCCATTTGCAGAAAAATGATCCATTCCCCTACCTTGAATACCATTTACAAAGTCCTTATATGAAATAGGCTTAACAACGCTATTAGCAAATTTTTCTGGATAGCTGTCGTTTACAACATGCCCTCGGTGTCTGTCCTGACTATTATTTCTCTCTATAAAACGCTGATATATTTTAGAATAATTTCCTGTCAGTGTCACTGTAATCGCTGTATAAGAGTATTTTTCAAGAATCTTCGTCAGTGGCTCCTTTGATATATTTTCAAA
>DWYL01000277.1 GCA_019118685.1 Candidatus Blautia merdipullorum | reverse complement strand
AGCCGAAGTTTTTTCTTTTATGGGGAAGCAGACAATCTGTACAGTCTTTAACGCCTTTGTCTGTATATTTAAAGTTTCCTCCGCACTTATTTCCCAAAGCGTACAGCGGGCAATAGCAAAACAGGCAATTAAAATTCTCCGGATCATTGGTTTTATGGCAGGGAAAATACTCACATTCTTTATGACAGAAAAAAGAATATTTTTTTCCTTCCCAATAAAGTCTTTCTTCACTCATAATCTTACTTCCTTTCCTGCGACCAGGCCGGGCAGAAAATTCTCTGGGAAATATAATTCAGAAACGCTGAATATTTCTTCCAAAAAATCCAGATTCTGATCAGAATGTTCAATCTCTCTGGCAAATTCCCAGGCAGTCCGGCAGACAGTCTCTAAATCCACAGGCTCATTCTGTATACAGCACCTTTTCATAGAAATCTCCCGGATCCAGATAACTGAAAATACGGAGAGTACGGCTTTTGAATATACCATATTATCATACACAGCTCCGCAGAAATAAGTATAGACAAAGAAAACCAAAATCTGTTCTCCCCATATATCCCATAGCTCTTCTTTTCCGTCTTTTATAAGATTTTCTTCAAATGCGCCTGCAGTTTTTCTATAAGCTTCTTCTCCATTATCATAAAGCCCTCTTTGAAGATTTTCAAGCTCATCTTTCCAGCCTTCCCGGAGGATTTCCAGTTTTTCCAGATCCTTTGCCATATCTTTCATATTCCTGAATCTGACTGACCAGCTTCCTCTATTTTCTCTTGTCAAAATCTTTCTTAGATTTTTCTCAAGATCCAATTCAAAAAGTTCTCCTTTTTCCAAAGCCTTCTGGATCTCAAAAGAGAGTAAAAGAAAGGCTCCCATTCTTTTTGGAAAAGGCAGTTTTCTGTCCTGGATCACAGAAAAAATAAACTCTCTGGATGTCTCAAGATAATCAAACAGCAAAAGGTCAAAATTCTGATAATCTTCTTCCTCTTCTTCTGTGTTGTCTTCTGTCTCATCAAATTGGGTTTTTCCCTTTTCAGACAGTATGATCCTGGCCGCTTCAGGACAGGAAAGAGAAAGGGAATATTCCCTCAGATCTTCAAACTCTTCTACATGTCTGGGATACTGCCGGCAGGTCTGACAAAGGGCCTCTGAACCCAATTCCTGATAAATATCACAAAGATTTTCCTCATTCAAAAAGCTGCATCGTCTATTGCATTGTTCAAAAGTTCCCTGGTACCAGTCAATGGAGTTTAAAAGCCGGATCCCAAAATCAGTTTTTACATTGCTGTACTTTTCCATGGATTCCTCATCTATCACGATCTGCCATCCGGCACAGCAGGTATCCGGACAGCTGCCGGCAAGGCATTGAAAATGATCGTAGTATTGTGGTTTTCTGTAGTGCATGTTATTTTCCCGCCTTCTATCGTAGCAATATTTCACTAAGAGAGTAACATACCTTTACCAGGATTGCAATGAATCAGGCAAACCTGTGTCCAACTGAAAGATAAAAGTCATAATTTCGTAGTTTTTTTTCAATTTTTCAGAAGACCGTCTTCTCCGGTTTTTTTATAATGTAATTAGGATTTAAACAGCTGCCCCATTATGCCGGCCGTAATATAAAACTATGTTTTGGCTAAATGGAGCAGTCTTCTTTTATACATGGAGGTACTTATGATATGAATGGGACAACAACAGAAACTGCTTCTACTTTTTACAGAGATATGTTCCGGCTGGCTCTTCCTATCGTCATGCAGAATCTTATTACCACAGCAGTCAGCTCTGCTGATGTAGTTATGCTAGGGTTTGTCAGCCAGTCTGCCCTGGCCGCCGGTTCTCTTGCCAGCCAGATCATGTTCATACTAAACCTAGTCTATACAGGGATTTCTTCCGGAATCATTATGCTGGCAGCACAATACTGGGGAAAGAAAGATACCCATACCATCGAAAAAATCATGGGAATCGGTATGCGGCTCTCCATTTTGATCTCCCTGGTATTTTTTGTACTGGCCCTCTTCTGCCCTTCTGTATTGATGCATATTTTTACCAACGATCCTTCGCTCTTTAAGCCTGGTAGGACCTATCTCAGAGTGGTAAGTTTTTCTTATCTCTTTATGGGTATTTCGCAAATCTATCTGTGTACGATGAGAACTATTGAGAGAGTGGTTTTTGCCACAGTTGTAAATGGGACGGCCTTAATTTTAAATATCGTCTTAAACGCCGTATTTATCTTCGGATTATTTGGAGCACCGAAAATGGGAATCGCAGGTGTAGCTCTTGCCACAACCATCGCCCGCTTTATAGAACTGGGGTTATGCATAGTGGATACTCTTCGTTTCAAGACACTCCGCTTCCGCCCGATTACGATTTTTCAGCATAATAAACTTCTTTTTACGGATTTTATGAAATATTCCCTTCCAGCTTTCGGAAATGAAGTTGCCTGGGGTGTGGCCTTTTCTATGTACTCTGTGATCATGGGACATTTGGGAAGCGATATGGTAGCGGCAAACGCTGTGGTGGTAGTGGCCAGAAATTTGGGTACCGTCCTTTGTTTTGGAATCGCCAACTCCGGCGCCATTCTTCTGGGAAAATCCATTGGCGCCGGACATATGAATCTGGTAAAGGCAGATGCTTCCCGATTCTGCAAAGTGACTTTTTTCAGCGGCGTTGCGGGAGGGATTTTGATTTTCCTTCTTCGTCCTGTATTTATGAATATGTCTGATCTAAGTACGGTATCCCAGGGATATCTGAATATTATGCTTTTTATCAATATGTATTATGTAATAGGGCAGGCTATGAATTCTTCTGTTATCAGCGGTATATTCCGGGCAGGAGGAGATTCTAAATGGGGATTTATCTGTGATTTTATTGATATGTGGATCTATGCAGTTCCTCTCGGCTTTCTCTCTGCCTTTGTATTGAAACTGCCTCCCATGTGGGTGTACTTCCTTATTTGTACTGATGAATTCGTAAAACTTCCATTTGTTTATCATCATTACAAAAGCTATAAATGGCTGAAAAATATCACCCGGGAATTTTAAAATCCTTTTCAGGTTAACAAGAGCCGGACAGATTTGGGAGAGTTTCCTTCGTCCCTGTCCGGCTCTTGTTTTCTTAGAATATATTCCTCATATCATACCACTTAGCTCCTCCGTGGGAAGAATCCGCCTCTCCAAAACATTGGAACCCGTGTTTTTCATAAAATCCGACAAGATGCTCTTTACAGGTTAGGATCACGCCTTTCTTTCCCCTCTTTTGAGCCAGATCTGTAAAAAATTCCACCAGCTTTCCGGCGACCCCCTGGTGCCGGTAATCCGGCAACACATTCAGTCCGAAAACCGTCTGATAATCTCCATGAGAAATATGGAGATTGACATCATGGTACATTTCATCGGGAAGATAAGGTTTGTCTGTAGTCCCTCCGTTAATAAAGCCTACAGGACTCCCATCTGCCTCTGCTACCACAAAATTCTCCGGAAAGGTCCGCATCCTTTCCTCTACCTGTTTCGGTGAAGCTGCCTCCTGGGGAGGAAAGCAGATTCTTTCGATTTCTGCCAGTATTCCGGTTTCTTCTGGTTTTGCCATTCTGATCACTATCTCATCCATAAGATTCTTAAAGTCCTTTCGCCAGTCTTTCTATAATGTCCACGCAGTTTTCAATACCTATAAGACTGCTGTCCAGGCAAAGATGATAGTTTTGGGCCATTCCCCAGTCTCTTCCGGTATAGTGCTGATAATAAAGTTTTCTTTTCTTATCCTTTTCCTCCAGACGTTTCTCTGGTTTTTCTTTCCGTTCTCCGTAAAGCCGAAGGATTCTTTCTTTTTTAAATTCCATAGGCGCGTGGACAAATACATGAAGGCAGTCATCTCTGTCTTCCAGTACATAATCACCGCATCTTCCCACGATCACACAGGGTTCTTTTTCCGCCAGTTCCCGGATGATCCTATACTGAACCGACCATAGATAATCCGCCATAGACATTCCATTTGGCCCCACAGCCTGTCCCTGTGAAAGACTGTAGAAAAACCAGTTGGAACTGGAAGCTTCTTCTCCCTGCTTTGCTACAAATTCCTGGCAAAAGCCGGTTTCTTCTGCGATCTTCCGGATCAGTTCCTTATCATAGTAAGGAATTCCCAGGCGTTTTGCTGTTTTCTTTCCGATCGTTCTTCCTCCGCTGCCGAATTCTCGGCTAATTGTAATCACTCTTTTACCCATAAGCCTTCTCCTTTCTCTGCAACCAGAAAAGAGCAAAGTGAGCAAGCCCACTTCAACTCCCTCTCCCCCTCAATCTTGAGGGGCTTGAACACCTTGTGCGCCAGGCATTACGCAGATAAGATCCCGGCCTCCTTCAGGCTTTCCTGAATCCTGTCCAGGATCTCCTCGCTGTCTGCATAGACCGTATGGCAGTGATGCCCTGAGGTAAGGCTGGTCAGAGGGCGGGACTTGCCGCTCTGGATCTCTTCCAAAAATTTTCGCACCTGCATCCGGGAGCTGATATTCAAAGCGGCACGAAGTTCTCCATAGACCTTATGTTCTACAAAGACATCTGCCGCCTTTCCGCCCCAATCTACGATGATATTCAGTTCTTCCTCGATTTGTTCATCAGTATGGAAGACCCGGAAGATCCTGACAGCTTTTTTTTCATCTTTGCACACATAGCCTCTGTTAGTGGAGAGGATTTCTCTGTCTCCGGCTCTCAGCAAGGCAATATCCTGGACGATCACCTGTCTGCTCACATGGAATATTTCCGCCAGCTTCTGCCCGGATACCGGGTTTTCGCTCTGTTCTATGTATTTTAAGATCTCCTGTCTCCGCTCTTCTCCTGCCATCTGCACTGCCATCTCCTCCGCTGTTTAAAAATCTCTCCTCTAAACCTTTCTATGCCTGGTTCTCTATCTTTAGTATACCACAAAGCGGGGAGCCAAGTGAATATTTATATTCATTCGGCTCATATATCAAGGCCTATAGGAGGCATTATATGTCTGTTTGTTGATCAGTCCACTGCATGAAGATTCTTTAGAGAAAGGTCCAGGATCGGCGCAGAATGAGTCAGCGCACCGCTGGAAATATAATCCACGCCTATAGACACCAGATTTTCGATATTCTCTTTTGTCACATTCCCGGAGCATTCCGTCTGGGCTCTGCCGTCTATAAGGGCTACCGCTTCTTTCATCATTTCCGGCGTCATATTATCCAGCATAATGATATCCGCCCCTGCCTCCAGAGCTTCTTTCACCATATCCAGATTTTCTGTCTCCACCTCGATCTTTCTGACAAAAGGAGCATACTCCCTGGCCATTTCCACAGCTTTTTTCACACTTCCCGCTGCTCCGATATGATTATCCTTTAGGAGAATACCGTCAGAAAGATTATATCTGTGGTTATATCCCCCTCCGGTCTTTACCGCATATTTTTCAAAGATACGCATATTAGGAGTGGTTTTCCTGGTATCCAGGAGTTTTGTCCTGCTTCCTTTCAGCAGATCCGCAATCTGGCGGGTATAGGTGGCGATGCCGCTCATTCTCTGAAGATAATTCAGGGCAGTCCGTTCTCCGGAGAGAAGTACCCGGATATCTCCCTTTACCAGACCTAAAAGCTGGCCTTTTTCTACCTTATCTCCGTCTTTTACATAAAATTCCGTCTCTGTGTTTTCATCCAGAAGGGTAAAGACTCTCTCAAATACCCATATTCCGGCGATCACTCCGGTTTCCTTGCATAAAAGCTGGACTTCTCCCATCTGTTTTTTGCGCATCACAGAATTTGTAGTGATATCCTCGCTTGTAATATCCTCTTCCAGTGCCATGCGGATCAGCCTGTCTGCATTTAATTTCATGGTTATTTCATTCATTTTGCCTGTCTCTCCCTTTCGATTTCTCTTAATACTTCCTGTTTATAAGTATCTGCAAGATCCTTCTCCTGCCGGCAGACACACGCCTCTGTCTTTTGAAGAAGGTTGGCAAATTCCTCTGCTGAGTTATTTTCTGTCTCCCAGTTCTTCACAATAGAAGACGCAGCCCTTTCTCCGAATACCAGACTCTCCAGCAAAGAATTGCTGGCCAGACGGTTGGCGCCGTGGACTCCATTGCAGCTGGTCTCTCCTACCGCATAGAGACGGTTCATGGTTGTTTTACTATCACGATCCACATGGATACCTCCCATAAAATAATGCTGGGCAGGCACCACCGGTATCCAGTCCTTTGTCACATCGTAGCCTTCTTCCAGACATCTTTCATAGATATGCGGAAAATGATTCAGTATGACCTTTTCTCCCAGAACCGTCATATCCAGCCATACAAAAGGCTTTCCATCCTTTTCCATCTGTTCCCGGATCTTTGCAGTGAGAACATCTCTGGGCAGGACTTCATTGGCAAACCTCTCTCCTTCTGCATTATACAGTTTCGCACCTTCGCCCCGAACAGATTCAGAGATCAGAAACCGGCGGCCGGGCTTTTTCGAATAAAGGGTAGTAGGATGTATCTGGATATAGTCAATATGTTCTAATTCTACCCCATGGCGCATGGCTATGGCAAGTGCATCTCCTGTTAAATGAGGATAGTTGGTGGAATGCTGGTACAATCCTCCGATACCTCCGGTGGCAAATATGGTATATCCGGCCTGTATTCCCAGGTGCTCTCCTTCTTCTGTCCTGGCCAGGATTCCCAGACAGGTATTCTCTTTTTCTATCATATCCAGCATGGTAACCTGCTCCAGGATTTCTACATTAGACAGCTTCTGTACAGCTTTCAGCAGTTTGCTGGTGATCTCTTCTCCGGTAATATCTTCATGGAACAGGATCCTTGGCTTGGAATGACAGCCCTCTCTGGTAAAATCCAGTTCTCCGTCTTTTTTTGCAAAGTCCACGCCATATCCCATCAGCTCTCGGATCACTCCCTGGGAAGAGCGGATCATGATGTCCACAGATTCCCGGCGGTTTTCATAATGACCTGCCTTTAATGTATCCTCCATAAAGCTGTCGTAGTCCTCTTCATCTCTCAGCATGCAGATCCCGCCCTGAGCAAGAAAAGAATCACTTTCTTTAACCTCGCCTTTGGTAATCATCAGTACCCGGAGATTCCGGGGAATATGGAGGGCTGCAAACAGTCCGCTGGCTCCTGTTCCCACGATCAGTACATCTGTATTCTTTATCTCCATTTTTCTTTCCTCCTACTTTCCCAGCTCCAGCATTTTGTCCAGAGGCAGTCTGGCTTTTCGGGCTGTCTCCTCATCCAGAATCACCTGATATTTCTCTTCTTTCATTGCCTCTCTCACTTTTTCTAGAGTAACCTTTTTCATATCTTGGCAGCACTGTCCCGATTTTACCGGATAAAAAATTTTTCCCGGACATTTCCGCTCCAGTTCCCACATAACCCCTTCCTCGGTACCGATGAGAAATTCCTTCTTTTCCGACTGACAGGCAAAGTTGATGATCTCTGAAGTGCTTCCAACAAAATCAGCCCTGCGGACCACTTCCGCGGTACATTCCGGATGGACCAGCACTAGAGCCGCCGGATGATCCTTCCTGGCCTTTTCTACGTCTTCCCGGGTGATCTCCCGGTGTACAGGGCAATAGCCGTTATTGAGGATTACATTTTTTTCAGGAATCTGCGCTGCTACATAAGCGCCCAGATTGCTGTCAGGTATAAAGAAAATATTTCTATTAGGAAGTTTACGTACAATATCCACCGCATTGGAAGAAGTCACACATACATCTGACATAGTCTTCAGCCGGGCAGAGGAATTGATGTAGCAGACAACGGCCAGATCTTCATACTGGTTCCGCATTTCCTGGATCTTTTCCGGTAAAGCCATATGAGCCATGGGACAGTCAGCCTGAGGATCCGGAAGCAGCACTATCCGCTCCGGGTTCAGGATCTTAGCACTTTCTCCCATAAAAGATACCCCTGCAAAAAGGATCACTTCTGCATCGGTCTCCCTTGCTTTCTTACTCAGAAAATAGGAATCTCCTATGTAATCTGCGATCTCCTGGACTTCTCCGGGCACATAATAATGGGCCAGTATAACGGCCTTTTTCTCTTTTTTCAGTTTCTCTATTTCTTCTTTTACGGACTCCATCCCTGTCCCCTCCTGTTAACACAATTTTAACAGGAATTATACACTATGTTTTTACATGTGACAAGACACTTGTTTGTTTTTCTGTAAAAACACCCTGCAGCCTGCTGAAAAAATCCATAAGTTGTTTAGTGTAAACGAAAGGGTTTCTTCTGGGCATTTGTCATTTTAATTGTAAGTCTGAGCTTGTCATTCATTGATATCCATCAGATCCTTCTGACAAAAGGCATCAATAATGATTTTCCAATGGTCCGCTGGTATTAAATCATAAAGAGCGTGCAAATGAGCTGCCGCATTAAACAAAATCGAGAATATTTATACTTTTTACCGCTCAGTCTGTGCCGCTTTGAGCCTATGATCTCAAAGCTATGCTCGACAAATTCGCATAAAATGTATAAATATTCCTGAAATAAGTTTAATGCAGCAGCTCATTTCTATAACATATTTTCGCCAGTATTTATTTTTTCGCCCGGACCAGCAGCATCATGGGCCGGCGCATCTCATCTTCCATTCCCGGCAGATCCAGCATGTTTTTCGGAGGAGCTGGCTCTACCAGACTTTCCAGGGTGAAGCCGGTTTTCAGCAGTGTATTTACATAGGTGGTTAGGGTCCTGTGGTATTTTATGACCTTTTCTCCCAAAAATACTGCCTCCCGCTTTCCTTCATAATAATAATTGTCCACGGGAAAATGAAGAATCTCTCCCTTTTCATTATAATACCAGTCCTGGGAACCATAAGCAGTAAATACCGGATGTTCCACGGAAAAAAGGAAGATTCCTCCTGGCCTAAGCCACTTATAAATTTTCCCTGTAAGAGACGGAAAATCTTTTACATAATGAAAGGCCAGGGAACTGAGCACAATATCAAAGGAATGCCATGGAAACTCCAGATCTTCCATGGCAGCTCTCTTAAAAGTAATCTTTTCATGGCTGTTGATCTTTTCTGCCTGACTGAGCATCTTCTCGGAAAGATCTATACCAAGTACCTTTGCGGCACCTTTCTGTGCCCCGTAAGCACAGTGCCACCCATAGCCGCAGCCCAGATCCAGAACCTCTTTATCTGTAAAGTCAGGCATCATCTTCTGGAATTCCTGCCACTCTCCGGCGCCCTGAAGGCCGTATTTTGACCGATTCATTTCACTGTATTTCTGAAAGAATACCGGATCATCATATTTATTCTCTTTCATCAGCTCTCCCTCTCCCGGCCTTTACTTCCAGCCGCTGATCAGTTTTATGATCTCTTCCTCATAATCTCCCAGGATATCTTCATGGCGTCCAACAGTCCGTACATTGGTCTCCGCTCCCCACTGATCCTGGTCCTGAAATTCCCATACATGATAGACCACTCCCCGGTATTCAAAATCGATACTGCCGCAGCCGTCTTCCTCTGTATAGGTATATGGAAAATTTTTTTCTTTCAAAACTTTCTGTATCTTTTCCAGCCGCATTTGTTTCCTCCTCTTTTATGGCTCGTTATTATTGAAAAAGGCCGCCGCTATTTGAAATCTTCCATTATCAGATTCCTTCAGCGGCCGCCTTTTCCTATATTATGCTGCTCTGCCCTTCCACAGGGGTTCTGAGCTGCTGTTTCCTTTTAATGGCATTTGCTCCATCCGCAGCTTTTACAAATGTTGCAGCCTTCCTCAAATACCAGAGGTTCCCCACACTCCGGGCAGTACATCTTGTCTGTCTCTTCCACCGGGGTCACTGCTTTAGGTTTTGGAGCTTTTTTAGGCTTCATAGGCTCCTTTCCCTGCTTCTGGCTCAGCTCTGCCTGCATTTCCTTATACATATCCATAAGGGCATTTCCTACAGCCATGGGGCAGCAGGCGCCTTTGCTGGTATCTTTTCTGGTAACTCTTCTTGCAGTATAAGAAGGACAGGAACCGCTGGAGTTTAACTGATCCACGATAGTCTCGATATCAATGCCGCCTCTTGCACTGATAGAGATCATCCTGGAAAGTCCCACCATAAAGTTATTGCAGCCTCCGGTGGATCCTTTGCTCAAATAGGTTTCCAGAAGGGCTCCTGTATGAGGGTCAAAAAGAGCGATACAATGAAGACTTCCGCATCCGGTCATCAGCTTTCTCTTCTTGCCTATCACATCGTCTGTTACCAGAAGGATTTCCCCTCTCTTCAGACCTTCGCCGGCGGTTATTTTCTTTTCTTTCTTCTCTTCCTTCTGTTCTGTGTTCAGGATTCCCACTCTCTTACACCCGTCACGGAAAATCGTAATGCCTTTCAATCCCTGCTCATAAGCATAAATATAAAGGCTTTCTGTTTCCTCCACAGTAAAGCTATTGGGCACGTTTACTGTAGAACTGATAGAAGCGTCTATATGCTTCTGCCATACAGACTGCATATCGATTCTCTGACGGTAATCCAAGGTCATGGCAGTCACAAAATAATCCGGAAGCTCTTTATCCTCTTTCAGATCATGCTGCTTCATATAGTCTTCCACGATCTTTGTATACACTTTATAATATACATCTGTACCATGAAGAGACTCGGTCTTGCGCACATAGTAGTTGGCGTATACCGGCTCGATCCCTCCCGAAATTCCCAGCATGGTAGACAGTGTGCCTGTAGGCGCTATGGTAAGAAGCTGAGAATTTCTCAGGCCATATTTATTTACCAGCTCTCTGGTCTTCTCTGTAGTATTTGCCTGGAAGAAAGGGGTAGACATAATTTCTTCCACATTGCATTTTGGAAAAGCTCCCTTTTCCTTTGCCAGTTTTGCAGAAGCTGCAATGGCTGTGTCTGCCATGGCAAATCCGATCTTATCACACATTTCCACAGCGTCCTCTTCCCCATAGGTGAGCCCCAGCTTCAGGAGAGCGTCAGCCAATCCCATAATTCCCAGGCCGATCTGTCTCCACTGTTCTACGCTGTCCCTTTGCTCCTTTAGAGGATGAAGAGGAAGCCCTTCTTCCAGAACCTCATTTAAAGCCCGGACAGAAGCCTGTACGCACTCTTTTAACCCTTCAAAATCAAAAAAGGCTTCGTCTGTAAAGGGGTTTTGAACAAACTCTGCCAGGTTCACGCTTCCCAGCAGACAGCTTCCTCCTGCTGGAAGGGGTTCTTCCGCGCAGGGGTTTACTCCCGCATAGGAAAATTCTTTTGTATTGCTCAGGAGATTCCAGCTGGTGATCCTATCCCAGAACAGGGCTCCCGGCTCTGCATAATCCCAGTTTGTCTCTGTGATCCTGCGGAAAAGTTCTCTGGCGTTTACCTTCTTTTCGATCACTTCACCAGTAGTCTCTCTGGTATAGTGAAGAGTATATTCTGCGTTTTTCTTTACAGCTTCCATGAAATCCTCATGAACCCGCACAGAAATATTTGCTTTCGTGATCTTCTCCAGATCTGTTTTCAGCTCAATAAACTCCGGCACATCCGGATGAGAGCAGTCAATGGAGATCATTAAAGCCCCTCTTCTCCCGTTCTGTCCGATCAGTCCTGTAACCAAGGAATACAGTTCCATAAAAGATACCGCACCGCTGGTTTCTTTTGCAGCATTATTGATCTTGGCTCCCCTTGGGCTTAATTTGGAAATGTCAATTCCGCAGCCGCCGCCATAGCTGTATGTCCTTGCCAGTTTTTTGGCGCAGTCAAATATACTTTCAATATTATCCTCCGGCGGTTCGATCACATAGCAGTTGGAATAAGTAACCTTTCTTCCCTGCTTATTCAAACCTCTGTTGGATAAGATCCTTCCCCCGAACAAAAATTTCTTTTCTTTTATATACTTCCCGATTTCTTCGTTTCCGCCGCTGATCCTCTGGACCCAGGCTTCAAAATCCTCGCCCTCATTGCAGTATTTTCTGGTCCAGATGTCCATTCCAAGCTGGTTCTCGCTGCCCAGCCACTCTTCTGTTGTCATGCTTTCAACCTCCACTACATTTTGTCAGCGACACTAATGTTACCACAATATATGGTTGGTTTCAAGCCCATATTTCAGATTCGTGAATTTATACAAAAGCCCTTTAATTTCCGCACTCAATGCTGATGGTGTTAAATTTATCCAGTATATCCTCTACCTGAAGGTTTTTCTTCTTCTCTCCGGCAATATCCATCACAGCTTTTCCCTGGTGCATCATCAGAAGCCGGTCCCCATATTCCACCGCATACCGGAGATTATGGGTCACCATGATGGTGGTCAGTTTTTTCTCTCTTACGATCTTTTCTGTCAGCTCCATGATCAGATCTGCAGTCTTTGGATCCAGAGCCGCCGTATGTTCATCCAGGATCAGGAAATCAATAGGAGTCATGGCAGACATCAGCAGAGACATAGCCTGGCGCTGTCCTCCGGAAAGAGTCCCAACCTTCACAGAAAGTTTGTCTTCCAATCCCAGACCTAATTGTGAAAGGAGTTCTTTGTAATAGGGAATCCTTTTCTTATCCGTTCCTCGCTGGAGACCGAAAAATCCTCCTTTGCAGTCTGCCATAGAGAGATTTTCCAGTATGGTCATCTCCGGGCAGGTACCCATAGCAGGATTCTGATAGACACGGCCGATCCGTTTCAGCCGTTTATATTCTTTCTGTTTTGTAATATCTTTCCCATCTATCAGGATCTGTCCCTCATCCAGGCCGATACTGCCGCAGATCAGGTTCAGCATAGAGGTCTTTCCGGAACCGTTGCTGCCTACCACAGAGACAAATTCTCCCTGCTGGATCTTCAGGTTAAAGTCCTGGAAAAGGCACATTTCACTGACGGTTCCAGGATTATAGTATTTATGAATGTGACGCAGTTCAAGCATTTTTCTTCACCTTCTTTTTATCCATATTATCAAATACCAGCATGAGAAGTAACACAGCCAGCAGGAACAGGGCTGAGATCATTTTCATGGACTGAGGTACGAAGTACCGGATGGCCAGACCTGTACAGGCCTTGTATAAAATAGCTCCCACAAATACAAAAGTGGTCACCTTGATATAACTCTTTTTCCGGAAAGGACCGATCTTGCTGACTACCCGGTAAAGGCTGGTTCCCACGATAACGCTGGCAAGACCGATGACCATAGAGCCGGTTCCTGAAGAGATGTCAAAAACTCCCTGCTGCTGACAGAATACAGAGCCTGACAGGGCTACCAGTCCATTGGAAATGGCCAGTCCCAGGATCTTTACATTTCCTTTATCCTTTGCCAGGGAGGTTACCAGAAGTTCATTGTCTCCTACTGCTCTTAACAGATATCCGGACCTGGTTTTCAGGTAAAAATCCAGCAGCAGTTTGCTGATCAGGGCGACCAAAAGGATCAGAAGGATCACTGCATAACCTGGGATATTTCCTCCTGTGATCCCTTCCAGAAAGCTGTTGCTGAAGATGGTATCCTGTGCAAAAAGAGGCACATTATTGCTTCCTGCGATCATAAGATTTACTGTATACAGAGCGGTCATCATAATAATTCCGGAAAGAAGATCCCTGACCTTTCCTTTTACATGGATCAGTCCCGTACAGGTTCCTGCCAGGACTCCCGCCAGAAAGGCGATCAGAAGAGAAAGGTACGGGTTGACCCCTTTGGTAAGGAGGGCCGCCGTCACCGCCGACCCCAGAGGGAAACTTCCGTCTACTGTCAGATCCGGGAAATCCAGTATTTTATAGGTGATATAGACGCCCAAGGCCAGGATCCCGTAGATCAGCCCCTGCTCCATTATACTTAACGCAAAATCCATTTCTTATATGCCTCCTGTTATCTGCTTTTTACTCCTGAGAGATTTCAGTAAAGGTTTCTTCTGCTCTCTCGGTCATATCATCCGGAATGGTAATTCCCAGGTTGTCAGCCACTGCCTGGTTGATATACAGGCTGCTGTCTGTGAGAAGTTCGTATTCCATATCTTCCGCCTTGGTTTCTCCCTTTAAGATCTGAGCCGCCATTTTTCCGGTCTCAATTCCCAGGTTCACATAGTCAAGTCCCTCTGCTGCCAGACATCCCAGTTTTACCTGCTCGATCTCACTGCCGAATACAGGAATGTTCTTTTCATTGGCCTGATCCAGCACTGTGGGAAGAGCGCTTACTACGGTATTATCTGTAAGATTGGTGAGACAGTCTACTTTATCCATAAGACTTGCCGCTGCCAGGGAAACTTCTGAGGTATTGGTAACCCCTGCAGTCTCCAGAGTAAAGCCGTATTCCTCTGCGTATTTCTCATACTGGGTAATGCTGTAAGCAGAGTTGGCCTCGCTGGTAGTATAGAGGATACCGATAGTCTTAGCGTCGGGAAGGATCTCCCGGATCATAGCCAGCTGAGCTTCTACAGGAAGCTGGTCGCTGGTTCCGGTCACTGCTCCCACAGGCATTCCTTCATCATCAGCCAGCTGGGCTTCCTCAGGATTAGTCACTGCAGTATAGACTACGGGGATATCTGTATTTCTTGCTGAATTATAAGCAGCCTGAGCGCTTGGTGTAGCAATGGCGCAGATCAGGTCTACCTTATCTGCCACAAAGGTGTCGGCAATCTGAGCAGCAGTTCCTGTGTCAGAGTCTGCATTATTTACTTTGATCTCCAGATTTTCTCCTTCTATCAGACCTTCTTCTTCCAGTCCCTGGATAAATCCTTCCCTGCAGTTGTCCAGAGAGCCATGCTCTGCAAACTGAGAGATTCCTATGGTATACATTTCCTCTCCTTCACTGCTGCTGGAGGAACTTCCTGTATCTCCTCCGCACCCTGCCAGTCCTGCTGCTGCCATTACTGCTCCTAAAATCACTGCTAATACTCTTCTTTTCATTTTCTCTGTCTCCTTTATTCATGATTTCAAAAGCAAAATCCCGGTGATAGGCAGCTCCAGGCAAAGCCTGTCGCTGTCCGTTGCCCGGCAAATGGTGCTGCGTGCCAGTGGCACGCGTTTAGCACGGACCGTAGCGGAGCGAAGACCTGCTCGTGCAAGCACGGCAGGCGCTTGCCGGGCGTATCCCACAAAAAAACCGCCTCAAGTTATTTTTATAACTTGAGACGGTAATAAAATCCTTTATTATCGCGGTACCACTCAATTTGGCAATTCGCCCACTTTCTCACGTACTGACATACGCTCCTGATTGATAACGGGTTCGGTTCCCGGCAACGCCTACTCTTTTCATTTCGGGCTGCCCTCGAAAGTCCATTCGGCAATAAAATCCATACGGCAATCCCACCACCTGCCGCTCTCTGCAATTTCTTTTAAAGCTTACTCCTCTTTCTCAACGGTTTTGCTTTTGCTGGTATTATTTTATGCCCTGGAATAGATTTTGTCAACAGTTTTTTCTTCTTAATAACTCAGTCCAAAATCCATTTCGTAGTAATTTCCTGCGCTGTCTC
>DWYL01000276.1 GCA_019118685.1 Candidatus Blautia merdipullorum | reverse complement strand
TCCTGGATCTGAGCTACCTCCATAACCCCCATAGACTGGATTTTTTCCAGAATAGCTTTTCTGTCTCTTTTCAGCGCGCAGATACTTACCTTTTGCATCTGCAAAACTGCCATACACTCATCCCTCCTTTATCTATGGTCTTTTTCTCACAGCAGTTTTTGAATCACTCCTTCAACTGCCGTCTCTTCAAGTTTCCCAGCCTTTTCTCTCAGCCGGGCTGCTTCGGCTCCGGCTTCCCTTTTAGCCGTTTCCAATTTTCCCGCCGCAGCTTTTTCAGCCTCTTTCAAGGCCTCCCGGGCCTTTCGGCCTGCATCAGCAATCATGTCTTTTTCTGTTTGAGCAGCTTCCATTTTGGCTTTTTCTGTCAATTGGGCCGCTTCTTTTTTAGCCCTTTCTATAAGTTCTTCTGCCTTCTGCTCAGTATCTTTGATTGCCTGGATCGTATCTTTTACCAAAATATCACCACCTTCATATAATTTGATATTACTATGAATTATGCAGTTTGTCAATTTATTAACAGTTTTTTATTCTTTTTTATGCTATTATTATCCCTTTTTCCCTCTATTTTAGACATAAAAAAGAGAGATTGCATAATATACTCGCAATCTCTCCTCATTATTTTCCACACTTTAACAGTTATCCATAAAAATAGCTGCTGTACTTATCATCCTTTAAATTACTGCTATCAATCCACTGATAGCTGGTATTAACAAAAGAATCAACGGTCAGTCCCTGGTCCGCACGGATACCCGCAGTCACAGCCGCGTACCCCATACCATAGGGATTCTGAGCGATAAAACCTATTTCACTGCCATTTTCTACTGCATTTCTCTGCTGCTCGTTAGAATCAAATCCAACCAATGCAAGTTCTTTTTCTCCTGCAGATGCCGCGTCCAGCACTGCATTAGAAGCTTCCTCATTGGTACAGAAATAACCTTTTACCTCCGGATACAGAGTAAAAACCGCATTTGCCATTTCTTCCATAGTATAATCTTCATTTTCATGAGATATATTTACAATCTCTATATTAGGATGGTTTTTTGAAATCTCATCGGTAAATCCCTTTTCCCGGTCCTGACTGGTCTGGGCACTCTCTGTATGGGTCATCACAGCAATCTGTCCCTGGTCTTCAATCGCTTCTGCCAGCCTCTTGGCAGCTTCCACTCCTGCCGCATAATTATCCGTAGCGCATAAAACTGAAACCGGTCCATTATCCACTCCTGAGTCCAGCATTATGACAGGAATATCATTTTCCGCAGCCATTTCAAGCTGAGCCTCGCAAGACTGTCTGTCGATTGCAGCAATGCAAAGAATCGCAGGGTTCTCTGAAAGAACTGCGTCAATCAGATCAATCTGTTTTTCTACATCCGTGTCATCTGCAGGTCCGTCAAAAGACACCGTAATCTGATCTTCACCTGTATACCCCATTTTTTCATTAATAGCATCTACAGCATCCTCCATGCCTTTCCGCACTGTGTTCCAAAAATCGTCCCTGGTACTTTTCAGCACGACGGCAATTCTGCTTCCAGCTTCTGGATTAAGCTCCTCAAGCGAAGTATAGTCTACAGTTCCTGCCTGATCTTTAAGAACCGACATCGCCAGATCCTCTGTCATGTCTCTATCCTCGCTGTCTGAAGTTTCCTGATTCTCCGTCTCACTGCTATTTTCTTCCTGGCTGTCAGACTCCTGTTCTTCCTCCTGTGTCCCTGATTCATCATCCTGTAAATTTTGTGTATCCTCAGCGTCCTCTGTTGACGTACTTTCCTGGGTGGTATCAGGTTCCTGTTCCCTCCCTGCGCAGCCGCTGATCATTCCTGTGGTCAGCATGATACACAGAAAGGCTGCTATCGCCTTTTTCATGCTTTTACCTACCTTTACATGTTTATCCTCCAGTTAAACTACGTTTTCATTATACACGAAACTTTTTATTAGTCCAGAAGATTTCCCATTGTTTATAAATTTTTTTTAAAATCTTAGAAATTTTTTTGTAATTTATTTTCATCGGAGCAGATCCCATTCCCTGAATATGCCATACAGCAGCAATACAGACAGGGGGCCAAGTATAAATCCAAATCCGCCGTATATGATCACTCCCAAATATACAGAAAGTAATATCAGCAACGGCGAAATCCCGACCTGACAGCCTATAAGCCTGGGTTCCAGGATCTGACGTATTCCTGCTGTAATGATATATATTAAAAAAAGCCCTATCCCTTCGACGGTCTTTCCCTGGAAAAGCAAGAAGATCCCTGCCGGTATAAGAAAAGTCCCTGTTCCCAGCACCGGCAGTGCATCCAATACTCCAACCGCCAGACCCATTCCAAAGAAATATGGGATCTTTAAGATCCAGAAACCTCCTATACAGATCAGGCAAATCAATCCGGTAATTTTAAACTGAGCTTTAAGATATCCTTTTCCTCCTTCCAGCAATTCTCTCCCCAGTCTTTTTGACTTCTGATAAAAATTTTTCGTTTCCAAAAATTTTTGGATTTTTTCTCTCTCCTGAAGAAACAAGATAGCTGACACAATACCTATAATCAAGCCCCCCAGAATTGTAATACAAACCTTCACTCCATCTACAGCCCTGTTCATGCTTAATCCATCATCCAGAATATACTGCTGAAATTCCTTCACTTCTCTGAAAATATAATCCTTGCTTTCTGCTGCTGGTATCCCTATAAGCCTTTCCATTCCCTGGCAGCACTGTCCGACTATTTTTCCTGCTTCCTCTTTAATCTGAGGATAATATTCCATGCATTTACCAATCTTTCCGGTTATATATTCTGCGCCTGCCAAAAGCAGTCCTATTCCCGCAACCGTAAAAACAAGAATGAAAAAAGCCCCGAATCCACTTTCTTTGATATGCATTTTTCTGCTCCATATCCTCCCGGCCATATATTTCGCCAGAGGATGCACCGCCTCGGCCAGAATCCAGCCCATCAAAAAAGGGAGCATAACAGGAAAGACATATTTCATGCCCAAGATTACTCCTGCTGCCACTCCCATCTGCAAAATAATTTTTTTTATCTTCATCTGGCCTCACCCCGCTTCCTTTTTTCTTAGTATAGGAAGAAGGGCATTACTTATACCATAGGAAATTTTCCATCCGGTTTTACCTCAAATTCCATCTTTTCCCCGGTTTTAGGATGTAAGAAAGAAAGTTTTCCGGCACATAACCCCAGACCATTTCTACCGCCGTTTCTTTCTTCATTATACTTTGTATCCCCTATAATAGGATGTCCCATGTGCGCCAGCTGTACTCTGATCTGATGATGCCGCCCTGTCTTTAAATGTATTTCAAGCAGACTGCATTCCTTTCCTTCTTTTAATACTTTATATTCTAATACAGCCTTTCTGCTGTTTTTCGTCTTTTTGCCAACGATCCGGGAAAGATTACTTCCAGGTACCTTTTCGATCTGATCTTCCAGCACTCCTTCTTTATCCACAGGTATTCCCTGAACACAGGCCAGGTAAATTTTCTCCATCTGTCCCGTCTGGATCTGCTCACTGAGTCTGGCACCACTTCTTTGATTTTTTCCAAATACTAAAATCCCCTGCACCGGCTGATCCAGCCTGTGAACAACTGCTAAATATGGATCTTCCCCCTTTTTAGCCAAATAATTTTTCAATCCGCTTTCCATATCCATCATTGTGGATCTTCTTGTCTGAACCGGTATTCCTCCCGGCTTTCTGCACACAATAATGTCTTTATCTTCAAATATAATCGTTTCCTCTATATTCAGTCCAAAAGTATTCATAATTCCTCTTACAGCAATATATTTTCACAAAGGAACAACCGCCATATCATCAATTTCTTTTCCGATACAACGGTTGTCCTAATGCTCTTCTTTATTCAATTTTTCAAACCTCGTTTTCTTACTTTCTAACTTTTTAATTGATATTTACCAGTAAAGATATTTCTTTTATTCAGTACCACATCTTTTATTGATACTCTTTTTAAATTTTCTTTTAGATTAATACCAATCATGTAAATGTAATAGATTTTACCTCTTTATTTTATTCCCCGTTTATAAATTCTATTCAGAACTTATTGAAAGTTTTATATCAATCTCTATATAGGATAATAAAAAGTTTCCAACAAACGTTTCGGCTTATTTGTTTTCCAAACATTTCTTTATATATTTCTTTTCAGTGTATCGAATCTTTTTTCTTCAAGATTCTCGAATACAACAGGCTTATTTCTACGAATACAACTCATCATATTTTTTATCTTCTCAACTTCTATACACTTTCAAATGAT
>DWYL01000031.1 GCA_019118685.1 Candidatus Blautia merdipullorum | reverse complement strand
ATCAGGTCCAGCATAGTCGTGATCTCATCCGCCAGCAAAAATCTGGTCCTCTTTCCCAGGGCCCTGGCAATACTGAACCGCTGCAGCTCTCCCCCGGACAATTCTGCGGGGAAACGGTTCATCCAGTCTTCTTCTATCCCAAGTTCCCGAAGGATTCTTTCTTCTATCTGATCTCCCTCCCGGATGGCTTCTTTGACCCGCAGTCTGGGATTCAGGGCAAACTCCGGCTGCTGCCAGATCATCTGCACTGGACAATAGCCCTTATAGGAAGATAAAGGCTTTCCATCTAACAGGATTTCCCCCTGATCCAGCTCCAGGTATCCGGAAAGAAGCTTGCACAAAGTGGTTTTCCCATATCCGCTTGGTGCGGCCAGCCCTACCCGCTCTGTGTTTTCTACAGTCAGGCTGAAGTCCTTCAGGATTTTTCTCCCTTTCTTTGTATATTGATAAGAAAGATTTTTGATTTCCAGTTTCATCTTAATTTCCACCTTTCCGCCTGGATTCTATTGGGCATACAGGCAGCGGACCTTTCCGCCTCTTACTTCCCGGTAGGGGATTTCTCCTCTGCAGGCCTCCTGGCACTGGCTGCATCTGGGGCTGAAGATACCCCCTTTGGGAAGGTTTTTCACATAAGGCTGGCTTCCTTCAATATATTGAAATCCATGCCTGGGCATAGCCCTCCATAAGGCTTTCGTATAGGGGTGCCGAAGGTTCTCTTCTCTCTGGAAGTCTTCTGCCCTGGCCTCCTCAATAGTGGTTCCCCCGTAAAATACCGCAATCCGGTCCATGGTCTCCAGAGCCAGTTCCAGATCATGGGTGATCACCAGAACGGCAGCGCCCATGTCCGCCAGGTTTCGGAAATGTTCCATGGCACGTTTTGCAGTTTTCTTATCCAGACCCGGAGTAGGTTCGTCAGCGATGACCAGTCTGGGTTCTTCCATCACTGCCGTAGAGATCAGCACTCTCCTGTTCATTCCTCCGGACAGCTCAAAAGGATAAAGCTCCTCTGTCTTTTCTTCCAGATGGTAACGTCTGAAAATAGCTTTCAGCTTCTCTTGGGACGCCGGATCTTTTTTCCCTTTTCGTATCTGAGGTCCGATCTTCATCAGGGGATTCAGGGAAGAAATGCTCTGGGGTACCATAACAATTTCCTTTCCTCTGAGTTTTTCTATCCTTTCTTTGGTAAGTTTCTCTCCCAGATACTGGATATCTCCTCCCATGCGGGCGTTATAGGGCAGAACTCCCATTACCCCATGGGCCAGGAGACTTTTCCCGGATCCGCTGGAGCCTACCACCGCTACCACTTCTCCTCTTCGGACTTCTACGTCCAGGTTCCGGATGACCGGGAGTTCTGTCTGATGCATTCCTCTGTCATACTGGGTAAAAACAATATTCATATGTTCGATTTTCAGGACCGTCTCTTTTTCCATGCTTTTCTCCTCCTGGCTTCTTTACTGATGGATACTTCCGGGATCCAGCATTTTCCTCAGACTCTCTCCCAGGATATAGAATAGTACCACGGTAAATACCAGCAAAAGCCCGGGAAATAAAGCCAGCCACCATTTTCCTGTGATCAGGTACTGCATGGCCTCTGAAAGTACGATACCAATGGCCGGCTGCTCCGTAGACAGGCCGAATCCCAGAAAAGTAATGCTGGACTCATGAAGGATCGCATGGGGAAACATCAGTACCAGGCCTACGATAAACTGAGGCACAAGATGAGGCAGCATATGTTTCCTGGCAATATACCAGCTGCTCTTCCCCAGTTTGCAGGAAATCTGGATATAAGGGCTCTCCCTGAGCTGGATCACTTCCGCCCGTATCAGTCTGGCCAGGGAAGGCCAGTGTGTAAGGGCCACGCCTATGACCACGCCTTTCAGCCCCCTGACTGCAGCCTGACAAAAGTCCGACGCTTACAGCAAGGGTGCATAAAGCAGCAATGAGTTTCTTTTTCATACATTTTCTCCTCGCTTTCTTAAGTATGGAAGGAGTATAGCATCTGCTTTTTTTCGCCACAAGCCCGGCAGGGGTTCCGTTTTTCAGTTTTTTGTGTCTGTCCGGTCCTGCCTGCAGATCCCTGAAATCCCGGCTTTTTTCCCTATTCTCTTTTCTTTCAGGCAAAAAAAATACGGGGAGATAACCCCATCCCCCCGTTAAGATGCTCGGTTTTTTCATTTATGCCTTTACTGCAAAAAGGGCAAACAGCGCATCCGGATTATAAAATTCATCTTTTACTGTATAGATTTTCCTGCTGACGCCGAAATCTACAGACAGCTGCTCCACCCCCAGGTTTCCCAGGGTCTCCACATCCCAGGCAGGACGGACACGGCTGCTGATAGGAAGCTGGCGCTTAATCTCCTCACATTCTGCCATCATATCCAGTCCCAGTTTATTGTGGGTATGGTTTTTGGGAAGTTTAGAAGTATCTGCAAAATTTACTGCCCCGTAGTTAGCGTCAAAGTTCAGCAGGATCCCGCCTTTTTTCAGCACCCGCAGCCAGTCTTTGTAAGCCCTGGCCGTATCCGGCAAAGTCCAGGTAAGATTTCTGGATATCACAACGTCAAAAGTCTCGTCCTCAAAGTCGAGACTTTCCCCGTCCATGATCAGAAACTGACAGCCGGCATTTTCTTCTTCCGCCAGTTCTCTGGCATAGCGGATCATATCCGGAGTCAGGTCTGTTCCTGTAACCTCGTGTCCCATTTTCGACAAAAGAATCGTAAAGAATCCTGTGCCGCAGCCTACGTCCAGGATCCGCAGATTCCCCTGGGGAAGGTACTTTTCGATTTCTTCCTGCCATCTTTCGGCAATGGGATCATGGAGCTCCGCCTTTCTCTGTTCCTTAAAGCCGCTGCTGCGTTTTGTCCAATAGTTGGTGATCCGCTCTTTCCGGTTATCCTTCTCCCGGGAAATCTTTCCATAGGCGATCATTGGGCCGGATTCTTCTACCTGAAGACTTCCTGTCTGGTAGAGGATCACCCCGTCGTTTTCTCCATAAGCCACTTCCAGGATATGGCCCTGATAATCCTTGACCATTCCCAGGACCTCGCCTGCCCGGATCATATCTCCCGGCATTTTGTTTGGATACCACAGGCCGTTCTGGGAAGCAGACTGGTAAATAATGTCCCTTACTTCCAGAGGATAATAGATCCTATAGTCTTTCTGTCCCAGATAAACCCCCAGATGGCAGAGGATATTCCGCACGTCCCTCCGTGTAGAATGGGATTCCTCTCTGGTCCAGGCTCCCATGCCTCCTCTTTCAATGAGAATACTAGGGATCCCGTAGGCGTAAGCCGCATAGTTATAACAGCCTCCCTTGGCCACTGTAGAGCAGACCATGTAGGGTACGTCCACCTGCTGAGCCATCTCCCTGGAGATTTTTACCGTCTCTTCTGAAGCCTGTCCTGCATAATACACATAGGGGGCAAGCTGTTCATAGCTGTCTCCGCTGTGAAGGTCAATATAATAATCTGCTATAGGAAAAAGTTCCTTTTCGATTCCCCAGGCCAGCCGCTCCATCTGGGTTCCCTCCCTGTTTCCAGGGAATACCCGGTTGAGGTTCTTCCCGTCCTCATATCCGAAACTGCCGCTTCTGTTTTCAAAAGCTTCCCGGTTGATAACCTTTACGATCACTACTGTTCCTGCAATTTTTTCTGTTTTCAGCCTGTCAGCCAGTTCTACAGCCGCCTGGATCCCTACATATTCTTCTGCATGGATCCCCGCAGTGATCAGCACCGTCTTTCCCGGCTCTTCTCCGTTTAAAATAGTAACAGGAAGCTGAAACTCTCCATCTGCCACAGACAGGAATCCGCTGGCTTTTTCTCCTGGTCTTACACTGAAAGTTCCTAACTGAAAAATTCCGTTTTCGCTCATTTCTTTGTCCTTATCTCTGTTCTATCCTAAAGTAATACAAGTTATTGGCAAGGGGCTCTCCCCTCTTTTGTGTATAAAGGTTCAGACACTCCTCCTATACTGAGGGTTAGTTTATCAAAAAATTAACAGTCCCACAAGCCCGGCAGGGGGATATAAATTTCCGATCAATTATTTTTCGCTGAGGGTAACGGAAAAGAAAAATATATAATTCGATATGAACATTGAAATCTTCTTAAGATACTTGTATAGTCAAATGGACATGCAAGCATGTCCGCCTGGCTCGTTGCCCGCAGAAATAAAGGAAGATGGTACGCAAGATAATACGTAAGACTGTGGAGGTGTTTTAATGGGAGAATATAAACCGCTTTTACAATAACAAATAAAATGCTGTCATATATATCGTCTATCTCTGAAAAAATAGGACGCATAACAGCTACTAACAATCTGGAAGCAAAACCTCATTTACGAAAGAATAATAAAATCAGATCCATTCATTCTTCTTTGAAGATTGAGGCCAATTCTCTGACTTTAGGACAGGTCAGAGATGTAATCAACGGGAGAACTGTACTGGGTGAAGCAAAAGAAATCCAAGAAGTAAAGAACGCCTATGCCGCATATGAACGGCTTTCGGAAATTGATCCCTATAATATTCAGTATTTGAAACAATTCCACGGGATTATGACTAAGTACCTTATAGAAGAGTCCGGTGATTTTCGCTCAGACGAGGAAGGTGTTTTCAACGGCGATCAATGTATCTTCATGGCTCCTCCGGCACAGCTTGTCCCTCAGCTTATGGATGAACGCTGCACGAAAAGATGTTCACCCATTGATTTTAAGCAGCGTATTTCACTATGAGTTTGTATTTATCCATCCATTTCCAGATGGCAACGGCAGAATGGCAAGGTTGTGGCACACAGCCATTCTTTCCAAATGGAAAACAATATTTGAATATATTCCCATTGAAAGCCAGATTGAGAAATTTCAGGACGAATACTACCAGGCCTTTGCTAAGTGTCATGTTGCCGGAGAATCTATAATTTTTATCGAATTTATGTTGTCTCAGATTGACACGATCCTGGATGAAATTTCCGTTCAGATCAGTGAAGAAAACGAACACCTTTCAGAAGCGGTTAAAAAGCTGCTTGAAATCATGGAATATGATATTCCTTATAAAAGTAAATCTCATCAGGATGACAATTCCTGATAAGCCGAACAGCAGAAATCAAAGATATATAAAGATTTAAGTCATTGTCCATCAAGGATAAAAAGGAGCTGTCGTATTAATCAAGTCGAGAATATTTATACATATTCCTGACATATGACTAATACGGCAGCTCCTCTCCTAAAGTCTTATAAAATTTTCTTTTTAAATTTTACTGTTTTATGACTATCCAGCTAAACTGCATTGCCTCTTCTCGGCATATGCTGTTATTTTCTGTAGATAATATCCTCTCTGCTTGGTCCGTTGGAGATCATGGTGATGGGGAATCCCAGCTTCTCCTCTACGAACTCAATATATTTCCGGCAGTTCTCCGGCAGATCCTCGTATTTCTTAATGCCTCTGATATCGCATTTCCATCCCGGCAGAACCTCCAGCACCGGTTTTGCCTTTTCCAGAAGATGTGTGGTTGGGAATTCTGTGGTTACTTCCCCGTCAATTTCATATCCCACACATACAGGGATTTCATCTAAATATCCCAGTACGTCCAGTACTGTAAAGGCCACATCTGTAGTTCCCTGGATACGGCAGCCGTATTTGGAAGCCACACAGTCGAACCAGCCCATTCTTCTTGGACGTCCGGTAGTTGCGCCGTACTCTCCGCCATCGCCGCCTCTGCGTCTCAGCTCGTCTGCCTCATCTCCGAAGATCTCAGATACGAAAGCCCCTGCACCTACAGCGCTGGAATAAGCCTTGCATACAGTGATCACTCTTTTAATCTCATAAGGGGGAACTCCTGCTCCCACGGCACCATAAGCTGCCAGAGTAGAAGAAGAGGTTACCATTGGATAGATACCGTGATCCGGATCTTTCAGAGAACCTAACTGTCCCTCTAAAAGGATTTCTTTGCCCTCTTTCAGGGCGTTCCATAGATACAGAGAAACATCACATACGTAAGGCTCAACCATCTCTCTGTACTGACGCAGCTCTTCCATAATGTCGTCCGGATTCAGAGCAGGTTTGTGATATAAATGCTCCAGTGTAACATTTTTCTTCTCGCAGACATTTTCTACTTTTTCCCGAAGCTCTGCCTCATCTTCAAAAAGCTCACTGACCTGGAAGCCGATCTTTGCGTATTTATCTGAATAGAAGGGTGCGATTCCCGATTTTGTGGAGCCAAAAGAATGTTTTCCCAGACGCTCTTCCTCATACTCATCAAATTTAATATGATAGGACATCACCATCTGCGCCCTGTCAGACACTTTGATCTTAGGCATAGGAACTCCTTTTTCCACAATCGACTGAATCTCCTTAAACAGTACCGGGATATTCAACGCCACACCGTTTCCGATCACGCTGGTAGTATGGTCATAAAACACACCGGAAGGAAGGGTATGAAGTGCGAATTTCCCGTAATTATTTACAATCGTATGACCTGCATTGGCGCCACCCTGAAATCTGACAATAATATCTGACTCCTGCGCAAGCATATCGGTAATCTTACCTTTTCCTTCGTCACCCCAGTTGGCCCCTACTACTGCTTTTACCATCTCTTATTCCTCCTGTTTTACGGGTTCCAAATTCTGTCATTTTTATAGACATATAAAATACATAAATTTTTCACCCTGATATCATCAATTACTACAATATCATACTACATTTTCCGACAGAAATAAAGTATAAAACAAAATCTTTTCCAACTATCCGGCTGTGAGACTTTGGATAGCAGCTTATGCTTCCCGGCTGATGCAGCTGCAGATTTCTTCTATTGCATACAAGGGAAGATTCATCAGCCATTCCTCCGGCCTGTAATCCGCCATAGAAGTGCGGATCGAAATTTCAGGCTGGTACTTTTCATAATATGTTTTCAAACTCTTAGCTTTCAGATTCACTTCTGCTTTGACCTCTACAGGCACTGTTCTCTCTCCGGTATCTACCACAAAATCTACTTCGCAAGATCCTCTGTCGTTGGTATAATAATAAATGCTTAAGTTTTCCAGGGTTTTTAACTGCTGACATACATACTGTTCCGTCAATGCCCCTTTAAATTCCGTAAACAGATCATTTCCATCCAGCAGGATTTTGGGGCTCAGTCCCGTCATACAGCCCAGGAGTCCCACGTCAACAACAAACAGTTTAAAAGCTTTTTGGTCCACATAGGCTTTCAGAGGAATCCCCCCTCCCTTCACCCGTTCGATTTTATAAACAAGTCCACAGTCGCAAAGCCACATGATTGCTGTTTCATATTCTTTTGCCCGGCCTCCTTCACGTACCAGCCCATAAAGAAACTTTTTATTTTCTTTTGCCAGCTGAGACGGGATGCTATTCCACACCATCCGTATCTTGGGGACAATTTCCAGGGGTGCATATTTTGAAAAATCCTGCTCGTATGCCTCCAATATACGCTTTTGTACTTCTCGGACTTCATAAAAATCTCTTTCCTCCGTAAAATTCTCAACCGCTTCCGGCATGCCGCCGATAAAATAGTATTGCTTAAGAGCCTCTATATAAGTCTGTTTAAAAGAGGTGATCATTTTGTAATCCTGGCTGTCAAGGAGCTTTGCAAACTGAATTCCTGTTACTGCCATCAAAAATTCCCGGAAGGAAAGTGGATAAAGTTCCAGAAAATCTACTTTTCCCACCGGAAAAGAGGTTCCTTCATGGAGTGCGATCCCCAGCAAAGATCCAGCACAGATAATATGATACTGGGGCGCATTTTCATAAAAATATTTAAGAGAAGAAAAAGCTCTTGGCACTTCCTGGACCTCGTCAAAAATCAAAAGAGTACTGTCTGGATCGATCTTTTTTCCTGCATATAGCTCAATCCCCATGATCAGGCGGTCTGTATTCAGATCTGAAGCAAATAATTCTGCCATTCTGGAGTTGGAATCAAAATTGATATAAACCATATCCCGATAAGCGGATCTGCCGAATTCCTTCATCAGCCATGTCTTTCCGACTTGCCTTGCTCCTTGAATAATCAGCGGCTTACGGCGTCTGCTCTCCTTCCATCTATACAATTTTTCTATTGCAATCCGATACATAGATACACCTCCACAATATTCTGTATTTTATATTATATCTCCTGTATCACAAAATTACAACGTAAAAGGGAACAATGTAACATTTTTTACAACGTTAAAAAGCAGTCAGGAACTTTTCTGGAACAAAGCATTCCAGTAGTCCTCTGACTGCTTTTTTCTTTATCCTATTGATCTTTTACTCGCCGGATCCGCTTTTCCTGCTCCTGAACAAAATAAACAGCACAGCGCTGACCCCCATTAAAATGGGGTAATACAGATACGGCATGATCTCTACAGGAGATATTGCCGCCATTCCTGCCGCTGTAAGAAGCTGAGCGCCGTAAGGAATAACACCCTGTCCCACAGAAGCAAAAATATCCAAAAGAGAGGCGCTGCGTTTAGGGGAAATGTGGAATTCGTCGCTGATTTCCTTTGCAATAGGCCCTGCCATAACAATGGCTACTGTATTATTCGCTGTACAGCAGTCTACTAAAAACAC
>DWYL01000275.1 GCA_019118685.1 Candidatus Blautia merdipullorum | reverse complement strand
GACCACCTGAAGAAAACTGTTTTTTCCATTTGTGTTTATGATACACTAAATTTACCGAAAAAAAGCGTCAGAATTCCCTGAAAAAAGCAAGGGAAATTCCCTAATTAAAGCGGGACATATTGAATCCCCTTTACACTATATTTCCGTGCTTGCCGCAAGGATCACCGGATATTGGATTGGTGTAGGAATATTTTTCTCGTTCAAATACCGAACTATGGCGGTCATACCCGTGCCATTCGCTGCTAACTCAAAGATTTTTCGGACAACAATAGCTGCTTTAGGATCAGGAATGAGTTTATCGTGGTTAGATTCTGATTTTTGATAACCGAATGGGGCTCTTGGCCCAATAAATGTACCTTGTTGTGCTTTCATGTCTAAGGTCGCCTCCACTTTCTTTTTAATTTCAATAGATGTTTGCTCGTTAAATGCGTTTATTATGGGTACGCGTATTCTGGAACTGTAAGGATGTTCTTGGTTGGTAATACCGTCAATCGTATCAAATTGATCGTTTACAGATACAAATCGGACTCCGTTAGCTGGGAAAATGACTTCGATATAGTAACCGGTAGTAATGTAGTCCCTCCCCAGGCGAGAGAGATCCTTTACAATAACACAGTTGACTTTGCCCGCAAGTATATCTTCTATCATTTTTTGAAATGCAGGCCGGTCAAATCGCTGACCGCTAAAACCATTATCGATATAGTAATGCGATATAGGAATTTGGTGCTGATCGCCCCAGCGTTCGATAATGAATTTCTGATTTTGGATAGAATTGAATTCTTCCTGATTTGCAACTGAAAGTCGAACATAGCCTACTGCATTGGCAGTAGAAGATCTAAACATTTCTGTATACTGTAAGCGCTCAATAAAATAATGGATATCTTTTCACAAGGTATTCCACTATAGTTGAAGTAAAAGACTCCAACTTCAACTTTTCGATCTGATCCGGCATCTCTGCTGTATCATGTCAGACCATGGCATCAGCTCTTCTATACCTTCGGGCTCATTTTTGTAGTCCGGCATATAGAGCAGTACAGTCTCCAGATATGCGTAGATGTTCAGATTATTGAGTTTTGCCGTTTCCACCAAGCTGTAAATGATGGAGCTGGCCCGGGCGCCTTTTACCGTATCGTGGAACAGGAAATTTTTCCGCCCTACTGCATACGGGCGTGCGATATTTTCTGCGATATTGTTCGATATGGAGCACCGGCCATCCAACAGGTAATTCTCCATATAGGGCTTCTGGTTTTTCGCATAAGTCACCGCTCTAGCCAGACGGCTCCCGCCAGTTGGGTCCACGGTTTCAAGCCATGACCAGTAAGCCTCCCATATGGCAGGCTCTGTCTCAAGACGTCTGGCTTTCCTGGTGTCGGCATCCAGATCCGAGTACTCCTTTTCCAGTTCGAATAACTGGCTGCAGTAATCAAAGCCGATCTCTGCCGGAGTCTTTTCCGGGGATTTCTTCGATTTCCCGGGAAGTGCTTCATACCAATACCGCCTCATATGGGCAAGGCAGCCGCAGCGGATGACATCCTTCAGCTTATTATAACCGCCAAAGCCATCACAGGTAAGGTATCCGGAAAATCCTTTCAGGAATTCTTCCGCATGGTATCCGCCCCGGCTGGGCTGGTAATCATACAGACGGATCGGCGGCAGCCCGTCATTCCCGGAGCCATACAGCCACATATAGGACTTGGACTGCGCCGTTTTCCCTTCCTCCTTCAGTACCTGGCAGGGTGTTTCATCCGCATGGATGATGTCCCTCTCCAGCAGATGCTGGTGAAGCCGTTCATACACCGGCTCCAGATAATCTATACCGCATTTGATGACCCAGTTCGCCAGAGTTGCCCTGGGAAGCTTCACTCCCAGCTGTTTCCAGTCTGTCTCCTGCCGGTAAAGCGGGACACTGTTCACATACTTCTGGTACATCACGTAAGCAACTGTGGATGGAGATGCGAGACTATGCTTCAGCAGCGGGCTTGGGGTTTCCGCCCCAACGATTACAGAAGCACCGTCTTTTTTACATTCCGGACAGCCCAGGACCTCCTGGACATACTGGATCCGTTCCACTTTCGCGGGGATGATCCGCAGCTCTTCACGGACAATCTTTTTCCCGATGACTGCCATCGGGGTGTCGCAGTAGGGACAGTTCCTGTCCTCGTCCGGCACCGTGCAGGGGATTTCGGTCACAGGCAGTCCTGCAAGGATCTCTTCCCTGGTAGCCTTCGGTTTCCTTGCTTTGCGATTATAACCGCCAACGGCCTCTTCAAGAGCCGGTTCCGGAACAGAAGGATCCGAAGCAGCTTCCGCCTCATTGAACAGATCCAGTTGCCCGGGAAATGCATCTTTCTTTGCTTTTTCACTGGAAGATGCGAACAGCTTTTTCTTCAGATATTCGACCGTCTCATTGAGATTCGCGATTGTCTGGTTCAGCTGTGCAGTCTGCGCCTCATGGCTTTTGGTCATCTGCTCGATCGTAAGGCGCTGGCTGTCCACCAGCTGACGCAGGGATTCAATTGTCTCTTTCTGAAGCTGTATGAGCGCTTCCATTTCTGACTGCGGCATAGGGAACCACCTCTTCTTTTCGCTGATTCCTATTATACCGGAAATCCTGCGGAAAAGCGAATTTTCCGCTGTACCGGCACCGTCATTTTGACGAAGCCGAAATGTGGAAAACATACCATTTCCACAAGGCGGCATCCATTAAAAATGCTGTGCTTTCCACAGAGAAACGAAAACCCGGAGGAAATGGGAAGAGTTATTCTCCTGATATCCTGATGGTTCCATCCGCATGTGGATAACCCATCCGCAGCGTTCTGCCGGCCCCATAAAGGGAAGAAAAATTTTCTCCCTTTTGCACAAAGGTCAGAAGTCCTTTTTCCCGGCAGGCCGGATTGCCCTGGGCTGGTCAATGGACAGCCCTTCCAAAAGCCAGCGGTATTCCTGCCGGGTAAGGTTCCTTACTTCGGCTGAATTTCTGGGCCATTGGAACCGTCCGTTGTCTAAGCGCTTGTACAAAAGGCAGAATCCATCCTTTTCAAAGTGCAGTGCTTTGATTCTGTCACAGCGTCTCCCGCAGAAAAGGAACAGGGAATTGCTGTAGGGATCCATTTCATAGGTATCCCGGATGACTGCCATCAATCCATCGATGCTTTTTCTCATATCGGTGTAGCCTGTCACCAGGTAAAATTTTGCTACACCGGAAAGGTCGCCTAACAAAGCTGACGCAGGGCAAGCAGGGTATTCCGGATCACATCCGCCCCTGCCTGCTCGTGAATCTCAATACGGATCCCCTGCATTTCCAGGCAGATGGATGGTGCAGGTATAGAAACGGCGTCAGAAGGATGCGGCTCAGTGCCCCAAAGCGGGATCTGGACGACTTCCTGTTTTTGCATAACCGTATCCGTTGCTTCCGGAACTTCACAGGCTTTTTTGCGCAAAGCACGAACATGATAATAGAATGTACTGACAGAGATTCCGTTTTCTATACACCATTGGCGGTCAGTAAGACCACTGGATCTGCACTGAGTGATCAGTTTTAACCAATGGTCATCATTTGAAGCCGTACTCATTTGCTTCATCTCCTCCAATGTGAGATTTTGGAGTAACCAGGTACAACAAAAGCGGGAGAAGGTATGAGATTGAAGTGTAGCTTTTGCAGTTCTGAGAACCAGATATGAAGTGAATTACTCCAAGTATCTGAAGTATCTCACAAAAGTTGGGGATCTGCTATCCGGTCGATTATAAAGCGCTTACTATTAAAGTTCGCCTTTTTGTAGAAACAGAATGAAA
>DWYL01000030.1 GCA_019118685.1 Candidatus Blautia merdipullorum | reverse complement strand
AATACCGGCGCTTATTTACTATCATCAGATTAAAGCGCTAAAAAAAGAAGCTATATCGAAGGAGTGGTAACTATGAAAGAAAAAAGAAAATCCAACAAAAAGTTATTCTTTGCTTTTGGGGCTATCCTTGTCGTCACTGCAATATTAGCAGCTGTGAAAGTTATTTATGCCCCCGTAAATAATGTAAGTATCGGCTGGGTGGAGCATAAACAATCTGATCTGTGGGAAGCAGATTACGCTTACTTTACAGGGACGCAGACAAGTAACCTCCAGGGCTTAAATACGAAACTGAACATTGATGTAGAAACGGATGAAGGCAGTTTAGAAATATTGCTAAAAGATACAAATGATAATGTCCTCTTTTCGAAAACTACCTCCGAAACCACTTCCTTTAGTGTAGATGTCCCAGAGAAAGTCATAGTATCTGTATCGGGAAAAGAACATGATGGAGGGTTTACAGTTAGCTATAAATAATGAAAAATAGTGAAAAAATAGTGTAATTTTAGTGGAAAAATTCTCCGCCAAACGATATAATAATTACAGACAAAGTGGAGGTGGTAAATTGATAAGGGTGACACTTACAAATGAAATTCTAAAAAAAATATCGGAGATTGACAAAAATCGGTTTTCTCTCAGTACTATAGAACTTCCATCTGTTACAAAGAATAGACTCCGGAAAAATTCTAAGAAGAAAAGTTCATATGCTTCTAATAAGATAGAGGGAAATCCACTGACTGAGAAACAGGCAAATGAAGCAATTGACAGCGATCCCCATAAGCATTTTCTGAAGCCGGAGCAGGAAGTCCGCAACTATTTCCTGGCTTTAAATTTTCTGGAAGAGAAGTTAAAAAATAAGGAACACTTTTCGACAGAGATGATTCTTGAAGTACAGGCGATTGTAGAAAAAGGTGCATCGAAAGAAAAAATAGGACTAAGAGGGCCAATGCCGCCAGGGGTATTATTTGCAGTATATGATTCTGAAACGGGAGCACCAGAATATATTCCCCCAGAATATGTAGATATTCCAGGGCTGCTGAATGAACTTGTTGAATATGTGAATACCACAGATGATCATCCGCTAATCATTGCCGCCGTAGTCCATTACCAACTGGTTACAATTCACCCTTTTGAAGATGGAAATGGGAGGACTGCCAGACTAATGTCAGGATATATTCTTGATTATTATGGATACGGTTTTAATGGAATCGGTTCTCTGGAAGAATATTTTGCATATGATCCAGAGGAGTATTATGCCTCATTGCAAATGGGATTACCTGCATTATATTATTCAGGGAGAGAAAATCCCCCGCACCCGGAAATCTGGATCAATTATTTTTTGAAAATGATGGAATTGTATTCTAAAAAAGTTTATGAGTTATCCAAATCCTCAGAAATAGACGAATTAGCAGGAAGCTTGTCTTATTTAAATACAAAAGAAAAAGGATTATTAGCATTTCTGTTAAAGAAAAAGTTATATGAATTTACACCGATTGAAGTAAGTAAGATGATTGGTGTGACAAACAAGACAGTAATCAACAGATGTGTAAAACTTGTAAATAATGGTTTTTTGATTCCTGTTATTGTTAAAACAAGGGTTCGGTCCTACCAGCTAAGCGATTTTTCAAGAGCGAATGAAAAAAAGATTTTAAAGAAATTATCCCAGCCAAAAAGCGGCAGATGAAAATTTTCAAAAATCCTCTTGACTTGGAGTCAGCTTTAAGTTTTATGATATTTATAAAGAAGGATCCAGAACACAGGACTTGATATTTTGGCCGCATGTTCTGAATGACCAGATACAGGAAAGAGAGGAATGGGATATGAAGGCAAAAGTTTATTTTACAAAAGAGATCACTCCGGAAAAGGTAGTTGAGATGTACCAGGCTCTTGGCGTGGAACTGCCTGGAAAAGTGGCAGTGAAGGTTCATTCCGGGGAGAAGGGAAACCAGAATTTCCTTCGGCCGGAATTCTGGCGGCCCATGGTTGAGAAGGTCCAGGGAACTATTGTGGAATGCAACACTGCTTATGGAGATGCCAGCGGCGGCGTCCGGGATCATACAGAGTCTCATCTGAAGCTTTTGGAAGAACATGGATGGACAAAATATTTTGATGTGGATCTCATGGACGCAGAAGGACCAGACGTGATCTGGCCGATTTCCAATGGAAAGATCCTTAAGGAAAACCATCTGGGGAAAAATATTGAGAATTATGATTCTATGTTGGTCCTGGCTCATTTCAAAGGACATCCCATGGGCGGATACGGCGGAGCTTTGAAACAGCTTTCTATCGGCTGTGCTTCCAGAGCGGGCAAGGCCCTGATTCATTCCGGAGGAAAGACAGACGACCGCTATGAAACCTGGAATCAGCATGCCAGCAAAACGGCGTTTCCGGAAGCCATGGCGGATGCGGCCGCCAGCGTTGTGGAACATTTTAAAGGCAAGATTGCTTTTATCAATGTTATGAAAAATCTTTCGGTTGACTGTGACTGCTGTGCGGTGGCAGAAGATCCCTGTATGAAGGATATCGGTATCCTGGCTTCTACAGACCCGGTAGCCATTGACCAGGCCTGCATGGATCTGGTGATTCATTCGGATGATCCGGGAAAAGAACATTTTATGGAAAGAGTCAACAGCCGCAATGGAATCCATACCATTGAGGCTGCCGAAGAATTGGGAAGCGGTACCAGAGAGTATGAACTGATCCAACTGTAAAGAAATATATGCAGCTGCCACTCTCTAGGGTGGCAGCTGATACATTTAAAGGAGAGAAAATGGAACTGCGTGTACTGAAATATTTTCTGACAGTAGCGGACGAAGGCAATATTACCAGAGCCGCAGATATTCTTCATGTTACCCAGCCCACACTCAGCCGTCAGCTGATGGAATTAGAGGATGAGCTGGGAACTGCGCTGCTGATCCGGGGGAAACGCTCTGTTACACTGACAGACGAAGGGTTTCTGTTCAAACAGCAGGCAGAAACTATCGTAGAGCTGGCAGACAAGCTGGAACATACCTTTACCGATCAGAAAGATGTGATTTGCGGAACGATCCGGATCGGCGCTACAGAAGCTGTAGGGGGCCGTACGCTGGCAATCTGTATGAAAGAATTCCGTGAGAAATATCCGGCTGTACAGTTTGAACTTTATAACGGTATGGCAGATGACATTAAAGAGAGGATCGAGCATGGGCTGCTGGACCTGGGACTTGTTATGGAACCTATTGATACTTCAAAGTTCGAATACGTAAGACTTCCTCAGAAGGAAACCTGGGGGATTCTTGTCCGGAAGGATCATGAACTTATAATATCCTTTCTAACAGTGCATTGCTGGTGGAGGCAGGTATGGGATGCGCTGTCTGTCTGGACGGTGCTCTGTCCATACATGCGGATCCCGTGCTCTGTTTCCGCCAGATCTTTCCCACACATGTTACCCGAAGCGTGATCCTGTGGAAGAAGAATCTCTTTTTATCTGCTACCCATCTGCGGTACATTCCGAGACAGGACATGTTCAGGTAGGCGATGATGATGTTTTTCAGATAGGGGCTGACCTTTCCCAGATCATCTATATGTCCCTGATTAATATCGCTGATCCTGCGGTTGATCCGGTCACTGATATATTTGAAATTAGAGTTGCAGATGATCTTTTCATGAAGCTCATCCTGCTGTGCAAAATAAAGCAGGAAAGCTCGTGCAATCTCCCTCTGGTCATAATATCCATTCAAGGAATTGGTCATTTTGATGTATCCGTCAGCAATTTCATCGATCAATTCATTTAGCAATTCATCTATAGAGCCATAATGAAGATAAAATGTCCTTCGGTTTATATCTGCCCGTTCTGTTAATTTCTTAATAGAAATCTGGTTGTAATCCATTTCTATCAGCATTTCACGAAAGGTTTTGCGGATCAGCGCACAGGTTTTCTGTGTGCGTATATTTTCTTTTTTCTGTGCATTCATATCAGTACTCTCCTTTTGTTCACAATTTCCCCTAAAATGAGAATTAATTCACAGAATCACTACCGGTGTTGTAGTGTTTTTTTATGTATTTATTATAATGAGTATAATAAAATATACAACAATATAAAGAAAAATGCAATATAAGTTGTATAAAATCACGAGAAGGGAGGGCGAAGGAAAAATAATTGCCGGAAAAACAGGGTAAAAATGCCCATGGTCGAATATGGCACGGCAGATATAAAACAGCATTTCGAAGAAAGGGAGGAGAGAACGTATGCTGGAAATTAACTGGAGCGATGTGATGAGTATTCTTAATCTGATCACACCGTATCTTATCGCAATCGCAGTTGCGATTGTATTAGGAATCATCATTACGGTTGCGGTAATGAAAGTAAAAGAACCGAAGAAATATCTGTTAAGGTCCCAGACAAGAGTGGCTGTCCTGATCGTGATCGTTGTTATTGTAAATCTGATCTGTACAGGCCCCATGTCAACCCTGCTTACACTTGTGAGTGGTTCGGGAGCGATTACAGAAGAGACACAGGCGTCAGCAGAAGCTTTGGGAATGGACATTGCGGATGAGGGAATCGTTCTGTTAAAGAACGAGGAGAACCTTCTTCCACTGTCAGAAAATAATAACCTGAATGTATTCGGATGGGCGTCTACCAATCCGGTTTACGGAGGTACCGGCTCAGGAGCCCTGTCAGATGCATATGAGATTGTAGATCTCCTGACAGGACTGGAAAATGCAGGATTTAATCTGAATACGGAGCTGTCGGATTTCTACAGAGATTACCGGGCGGACCGTCCGGAAGTCGGCATGTGGGAACAAGACTGGACACTTCCGGAACCGCCGGCAGATACTTACACGGAAGATATGCTGAGCAATGCCAGAGATTTTTCAGACACTGCCCTTGTAGTCTTTTCCAGAGGAGGCGGCGAACACATTGACCTTCCCGAAAATATGGAGGGTATGAATTATACGAACAATTCTGAGGAGTATGAGGATTTTCCGGAAGGAACTCATTATCTGGAACTGAGCCAGAGCGAGCGCAATATGCTGGAAATGGTGTGCGAAAACTTTGAAAATGTAGTTGTTGTCTACAACGGAGCAAATACCCTGGAGATGGGATTTGTCAATGAATATCCTCAGATTAAAAGTGCTCTGTGGGTGCCGGGAACAGGCCAGAACGGCTTTAACTCTCTGGGAGAGATCCTTGCAGGTCAGGTAAACCCATCCGGCAGGACAGCCGATACATTTGTGGCAGATCTTTCTGCTGCACCTACTTTTAACAATTTTGGAAGCTTCACCTATGACAATATGGATGAGTTCCAGATTTCTGAAGATGATCAGTTCGTACCGGGAGCACTTCCCCATTTTGTAAATTATGTAGAGGGTATCTATGTGGGCTACCGATTCTATGAGACTGCGGCAGAAGAAGGACTGATCAACTATGATGAGTCTGTAGTATACCCCTTTGGCTACGGTCTTTCTTACACCACCTTCACCCAGGAGATGAGTGATCTGACAGTGACAGATGATACAATTTCTGTAGATGTCACTGTAACAAATACGGGAGAGACAGCAGGCAAAGATGTTGTAGAACTCTATTATACACCGCCCTATACCAACGGCGGTATTGAGAAAGCATCTGTAAATCTGGCGGCTTTTGATAAAACAGATCTCCTTGAGCCGGGAGCATCACAGACACTGACGCTGACATTCCGTATAGAAGATATGGCATCTTATGATTATCAGAATGCACAGGCATACGTTCTTGAAGCCGGAGATTATGAGATCAGCCTGAGAACAGACTCCCATACGGTTGTGGATACACGTACCTATACAGTGGATGAGACGGTGACCTATGACGGTGACAACTCTCGTTCCACAGATCTGATAACAGCCACAAATCAGTTTGATTTTGCAGAAGGAGAGATTGAATATCTGTCCCGTGCAGATGGATTTGCAAATTATGAAGAAGCAACGGCAGCACCGGCCACCTACAGCATGCCGGAAGATGACAAGGCACTGTTTACAAATAACTCCAACTGGGAACCAGAGGAAGATCCGGATGCCCAGATGCCTGCTACAGGGGCAGATAACGGGCTTACACTTGCTGATATGAGAGGACTTGCCTATGATGATGAACAGTGTGAACCTCTTCTGGATCAGCTTACCATTGATGAGATGAATACAATGATTGCTCTGGGAGGTTATCAGACAGCAGCTGCAGAAAGTATTGGAAAAGTGACGACCACAGACTGCGACGGACCGGCGTCCATCAACAATAATTTTACAGGAGTGGGTTCCATCGGTTTCCCATGCGGGGTCATGATCGCAAATACATTTAATGAAGATATTGCACGTGCTTTCGGACAGAGCATCGGTGAGATGGCGGATGAGATGAATGTATCCGGATGGTATGCGCCGGCTATGAATATCCACAGAAGCGCATTTGCAGGACGTAATTTTGAGTATTATTCAGAAGACGGACTGCTTTCAGGCAAAATTGCCTCCCAGGCAGTCCAGGGAGCTGCGGAGCACGGCGTATATGCATACATCAAGCATTTTGCACTGAACGATCAGGAGACTAATCGATGGGAAATGCTCACCACATGGTCCAATGAACAGGCAATACGTGAACTTTATCTGAAACCTTTTGAGATCTGCGTAAAAGAAGGAAACGCACAGGCAGTTATGTCTTCCTATGACTACATCGGTTCTCAGTGGGCAGGAGCATGCAGTCCGCTCCTTGAGACCGTACTCCGAGATGAGTGGGGATTTGAGGGATTCGTAGTGACCGATTATTTTGCAAACTTCGGTTATATGGATGCAACAAGATCCATTTATAACGGCGGAAGCACCTGTCTTGCAGCTTATGATACAGGCTCCAATTATGTGAGCGGGCTTACAGACGTAAGCGTAAGCGATACCAGCTCTGCAACTACTGTACAACATATGAGAGAAGCATGTCACCGGATCTGTTATACGGTTGTGAACAGCCGGGCCTATGAACCGGAAAATATCCAGACCGGACCCCTTATGTACCAGATCGTGCTGGCTGCCGCCGATATAGTGATTGCAGTACTTATTATTCTCTATGAGGTATTCCGTGTACGCAGCGTATATAAGAAACGCAAAGGGGCTGCTGTGACCAAAAAGGCATCAGAAACAAAATAAAAACCAAATTCAGGGTTACAAGGGCAGGCTTTGGCGGGAGAAACCAAAAGCCTGCCTTTTTCAGAACAGATACAGAAAAATATGAGGTGTAAGATGAAACATGAGGAAATGATCAAGAAGATGACATTAGAGGAAAAGGCAGCCTTTCTAAGCGGAAAAGGTGAGTGGCAGACCTGGGATTTTGAACGTCTGGGTATCCCGTCTATGTACTGTTCCGACGGGCCTCACGGTATCCGTAAGCAGGCAGGGGCAGGGGACCATCTGGGACTGAATCCTTCCCTTCCTGCCACCTGTTTTCCTACGGCGGCAACTATGGCCAATAGCTGGGATCCGGCCCTGGGGGAAGAGATCGGAAGAGCCCTTGGGGAGGAAGCAAGGGTACAGGATGTGCATGTGGTTTTAGGCCCGGGGCTGAATATTAAGAGGAGTCCCTTGTGTGGCCGCAATTTTGAATATTTCTCTGAAGACCCTTATCTTGCAGGAAAGATGGCTGCAGGTTATGTCCGGGGAATCCAGAGCAAGGGCAGGTATGCCTGTCCGAAGCATTTTGCAGTGAACAGCCAGGAACTTCGAAGAATGGCTATGAATGCAGTGGTTGACGAGAGAACTCTGAGAGAGATTTATCTGACAGGCTTTGAGATTGCTGTTAAAGAGGGGGGAGCCAAGGCTCTCATGACCAGTTACAATCAGGTGAACGGAACCTATTCCAATGAGAATACACATCTGCTTAAGGATATTCTTCGGGAGGAGTGGGGGTATGAGGGCATTGTGATCACAGATTGGGGCGGTTCCAATGACCATGTAAAAGGTGTGGCAGCAGGGTCGGATCTGGAGATGCCTACTCCCGGTATGGACTCTGCCAGGCAGATTGTAAAGGCAGTACAGGAAAATAGGATTCCGGAGGAGGCCGTAGATGCCTGTGTGGACCGGCTTCTTGATGCGGTGCTGACTCTCACCGGCAGACAGGAGGAAAAGCCCTCAGAATTTGACCAAGAGGCCCACCACGCCCTGGCAAAGAAAGCCGCAGCCCAGAGTGCCGTGCTTTTGAAAAACCAGGAGGATATCCTTCCTCTGAAACCAGGTACCCACGTAGCTTTGATCGGGGATTTTGCCTTTGAGCCACGGTATCAGGGGGCAGGATCTTCCATGGTCAATACTATAAAACTGGATAAGATGTCAGAGCTGATCGGCGGGTATGATCTGACTGTGGTGGGAATGGCAAGAGGTTATAAACGGGACGGCGAAGTGGATACAGTGCTGGAGAAAGAGGCGGTGGATCTGGCCCAGTCTGTGGATGTGGTACTGTATTGCTTCGGACTGGATGAGCTGAGTGAATCGGAAGGTGTTGACCGCACCCATATGCGTATCCCTCAGAATCAGATCACTTTGCTGGAAGCAATGGCTCGGGTGAATGAAAATATTGTAGGGATTTTAAGCGCCGGTGCGGCTGTGGAGATGCCCTGGCATACCAGCCTAAAGGCACTGCTCCATGGATATCTCTACGGTCAGGCAGGAGCGGGAGCCATGCTGGATATCATTACCGGAAAAGTCAATCCCTCAGGAAGGCTGAATGAAACTTATCCGGTTCGTTATGAGGATACCCCGGCGTTTAAATATTTCCCCAGCGAGGAAAGAAATTCTGAGTACAGGGAAGCACTCTATGTAGGATACCGCTATTATGATACAGCAAAGGTACGTGTGCTCTATCCCTTCGGATTCGGATTATCCTACACAGAATTTCAGTATCGTGATCTGACTGTGAATCCGGAGGGCGCAGAAGTTACATTGACGAATACCGGAAACCGGGACGGAGCCGAGGTGGCGCAGCTTTATATAGGGATGAAAGATGGAAAGGTTTTTCGCCCGGCAAAAGAATTGAAAGGTTTCCAAAAAGTTTTCTTAAAAGCCGGAGAGAGCCGGAGGGTACATATCCCCTTTGACGATAAGACCTTTCGGTATTGGAATGTGCGGACGGATCAGTGGGAAACAGAGGGAGGAACTTATACCATTATGATCGGGGCAAGCTGTCTCGATATCCGGCTCCGTACAGAAACAGAGATAGAGGGAACAACAGATACCTATCCTTATTATACCAACCGGATGCCCTCCTATTATTCCGGACTCATAGGACAGGTGGAGGATCAGGAATTTCAAGAACTTCTGGGATATCCCATCCCCAGCGGAAAATGGAACGGGGACCTTACCGTTAATGATGCGATCTGTCAGATGTACTATGCGAAGAGCCCTGCGGCACGGTTTGTCTACAAGAAGCTGACCCAGATGAAAAAGAAAAGTGAGGATGCAGGCAAGCCGGATCTGAATATTCTTTTTATCTATAACATGCCTTTCCGTGCCATCGCCAAGATGACCGGCGGCATGGTAAGCATGGAGATGGTGGAAGGAATCGTGACTATGGTAAACGGTCATCTGTTCCGGGGACTTGGGCATACCATCGCAGGTTTCTTCCGCAATCAGCGGCAGAATCGAAAATATGTAAAGCAGATTTCGAGAAAATAAAGTGCTTTAGCATTAAGGAGCAGCCGGCCCCGGACAGAAGGCAGGAGAGGACCGGCTTGAGAAGGAGGTAAACATGGCAAATAGAGAAAATATACGGGCAGACGGAAAAAAACAACAGGAAAAAGCACCTGTATCCCAGGGTCTGGCAAAGGCATGGGGAAATTTCGAAAAGAAGCATCCGAAACTGGCAAAATGGTTGTATCAGATTTTTTATTTCTTCGTCTTCAGCATGGGTGTGACGATCATCCAGTATCTGTTTTTTACCTTTATGCCGGCTTTGCTGGGGGAAGGACTGGCAGGTACAGAATTTATGTGGCCCCAGGTACATATGGATATTTTTGGCGTGGAGTTTACATGGAGCCTGCTGGGATATAATGTCCTGTATGACGATGCAGGAGCCGTGCTGATCGGCGGCGGTCTGGGGTATTTTATCAGTTATGAGGTAGGCTCCTTTGTGGCACAGTGCATCAATTTTCCATTGCAGAGGAACATTACCTTTAAGAGCCACGGCAATGTGGCCTATCAGGCTATGTGGTATTTCATTGCCTGGATTGTGATATCCCTGGTCTGCAATGCCTTCAACAACCTGTGGATGCCCATTGCGGCGGCATATGTGGCTCCGGCTGTCTATAATATCCTTGTAACAATCATTACAGGCGGCGTGTCCATGGTGATCTTTTTCTTTGTATTTAAGATTATCTTTCCGGAAGGAGAAGCAAAACATAAAGCGTGAGAAGCATAGAGTGCCGGAACGGCGAAAATGCTGTTTGGCCGAATGTGAACGAAAAAGCCAGAGGGTTCTGCACATAAATCCTGTGTGGACCTCTGGCTTTCATGATTTTTAACTCGTTTTTTCTTGTTAAATCTGGCATACTCTTACCTGTGCGATATCAGTTTGAAAAACAGGAGGAATTTATGAAAATCGTAGAAGTAAAAAACAGGATATCAGAGTTGATAAACTGTCTTCTGGAGGTATGGGAAGGCTCTGTGAAAGCTACCCATCTGTTTCTGTCAGACAGAGAGATCAAGAATATCAAAGAATACGTTCCCCAGGCATTAAAAAGTGTTGAACATCTGGTGATCGCAGAGGATGAAGCAGGATGTCCGAAAGCTTTTATGGGAATTGAGGACGGTTCCCTGGAAATGCTGTTTGTTGCACCGGAGGAGAGGGGAAAAGGACTGGGAAAACGTCTGCTCCGATATGGGATTGAAAACTATGCCGTTGAACGGCTGGCTGTTAATGAACAGAACCCCCAGGCAAAAGGATTCTATGAACATATGGGTTTTCGTGTTTATAAAAGGACAGAACTGGATGAACAGGAAAATCCTTATCCGCTTTTATATATGAGCCGTACTGAGAAATCCTTGGAGACTATGAAAACCATACGTTTGCTTTATCCGGATCATGTCAGCGGGGGATTAGAGGCCTATTATTTTGGCGCACATCTTCTTACCCACATATTGCCTCAAAATGAACGGCAGCCTCTTGTGAAGGTCGACATTGCCCCGCCGGATCATAAAGAAAAAGAGGTTGAAGAAGGGATTTACGCCAGAGAAAAAGTACTTGCCGGGATTGAAGACGCTGCAAAGAAAATCGAGGGGGAGAAACCGGACAGGATCATTACCATAGGGGAGTTTCTGAATGATATTGGAGTGGATTATAAGGTGCAGGAAGAGACTTTTGTGCCGGATCATGAAATTTTGGAGTTTGTAAAAAAGTTTGAACACATTCTGGTGCATTTGGATGTTGATGTGCTGGATGAGCATTTCTTCCACCCCACCTACTTTGCTGATCCGGAATTAAGGGGAGACGGCTCCGGCGGCGGAAAGATGACTATAGAAAAGCTGACAGAGGTGTTAGGTCTCATTACAAAAAATGCAGATGTTGCCGGTTTCACCATTGCGGAATATCTTCCCTTTGATGAGTATAAGCTGCATAAGATGTTTTCGGGAATATCTCTGTTCATAGAATAACAGCTACATAAAAGGAGAATCATAAGATGACACACTTATTACTTGCGATCATATATCTTGCTTTTATCAGTCTCGGCCTTCCGGACGGTCTCCTTGGCTCCGCATGGCCTACAATGTATACGGAATTTCATGTTCCTGTTTCCTATGCCGGGATCATTTCCATAATCATTTCCCTGGGGACTATCGTATCCAGTCTCCAGAGTGACCGTCTGACAAAGAAGCTGGGAACGGGGAAAGTGACGGCGATTAGCGTAGCTATGACAGCCGCCGCTCTTTTAGGCTTTTCTTTCTCCAGTTCCTTCTGGATGCTCTGCCTGTGGTCGATTCCCTATGGGCTTGGGGCAGGGAGTGTAGACGCTGCTCTGAATAACTATGTTGCTCTCCACTATGAGAGCCACCACATGAGCTGGCTTCACTGTATGTGGGGTGTGGGCGCTACGGTGGGACCATATATCATGGGATTTGCCCTGTCCGGAGGCAGGACATGGAATTTCGGCTACCTTTGCGTGGGGATCCTCCAGATTCTTCTGACCGCCGTTCTTATTTTCAGCCTGCCTTTATGGAAAAAACGGGGCAGCAGAAGTTTTTCCGAAAAAGAAGAGGGAACAATAGACAGAGAAAAAGAGGCAGAGATACAGGAATCCGCCCTTTCTCTGGCGCAGATCATAAAGATTCCAGGAGCAAAGGAAGTTATGCTCTGTTTCTTCTGTTACTGCGCCATTGAACAGACAGCAGGGCTGTGGGCCAGCAGCTATCTCCATTTATTTAAAGGGATACCTGCGGAAACAGCTGCACGTTTTGCCGGAATGTTTTTTATCGGCATTACTGCAGGCCGTGCAGTCAGCGGCTTTATTACTATGAAGCTCAATGATGTGCAGATGATCCGTCTGGGACAGGTAATTATTTTCGCAGGTATTCTTGTTATGCTTCTTCCCGGGCCGAATGTGACAGCTCTTGCCGGGCTGATCCTTATCGGACTGGGCTGTGCCCCGGTATATCCCTGTATTATCCACTCTACGCCGGAGCATTTCGGGGCGGATCGGTCACAGGCCATCATTGGCGTACAGATGGCTAGCGCCTATGTGGGCACCTGCCTTATGCCGCCTCTGTTCGGGCTGATCGCCAATCATATCAGTATTACGCTCTTTCCAGTGTATATGATGGCGCTGCTTGTGCTTATGGCTGTCATGCATGAGCTGCTTACAAAAAAGACAGCTCATCAGAGAATATAAAAAAATTGTTATCATCATAACAGACAAACTGTTCTGAAAAATCAAGCAAAAAGCCTGGAAATACTGCAAAAGATTGCAAAACCTCCAGGCGCGTGCTCTTTAATGTGTATGATCCAGTATCTGTATTTCCCCTTTTGTTTCTTTTTCTGCCAGATCTCTCATTCGTTTTGCGAAAGGGCAGGGATAACCGATGGGCGTTCCTTTCTGTATACAGGAAGCAAAAGCTATCGTATCAGCCCCTCTTCGTATCAATTCTCTTATGCGGAGAGAAACCTTTTTCCCCGGACATCCGCCGCAGTTGATAAAGCCGATCAGTTCGATCTCTTCCTCTACCCCTTCGAAAACCCCTGTCTTTTCCCGGATGGCTTTAAAGTCTGTGGTTCCGGGACAGTAATCTTCCGTCTGCATACAACGTATGATTCCTACCTTCATTTCATTTTCCTCCTAATTGATTTTTTAATAATTGGTTACCTTTTATCTGAAATTACAGCTGGGCTTTGGCTCAAATGAGAAACCTTTTCCTGATAACGGTCCAGAATATTCTGTAATGTGATCTGCCGCATTTCATTTTCAGCGGTCCTTTGCACCTGGTCAAAGTAATCCTGAAGGGACAATTGGATGTAAATTCCCACTCCGCATTCGGGATTTGTGTGGGTATCCAGATGGAGCAGGGGCTTATTGCCTTCTACCGCTTTATAGATATCCAATAAAGTAATGGCGGAAGGTTTCCGGGTCAGTGAAGGCCGGGGATGGCCCTGGACACTGGACAAAAGCCCGGATCTGCGAAGGGCAGACATAAGCTGGCGAACACACCCGGGATTGGTCCGTATACTTTCTGCAATGCTGCCGCTGGAAAGGGAACCGGTGGGATTTAACTGGATAAAAGCCAGGATATGAACGGCGTCACTGACTTTTGTGGAATATTTCATAGTGATTTCCTCCTCTAATGTTAATTTAATTATAACAGCATATTGACAGATGTGCAACCCTATGTTAAGGTAATAATGTTAGAATAAAAATTACAACAAAGCAGATGGGAGAAGAAATCATGAGTTTTTATGAAAAACTTGTAATGCAGACACAGATGAATTATTCCAGATATTACAGTCTGTATGCAGCGGGGAAAACACCTTATGCATTATCAGAAAAACCTGCCCTTCCCTATGAAGAACAGATTGCGTGTCTGGTGAAGGAAATAGAAGAAGCAGAGTGCATCCTGATAGGCGGCGCTTCAGGGCTGTCTGCGGCAGGAGGCGGTGATTTTTATTATGAGGACAATGCCTCCTACCGAAAATATTTCGGAAAATTTGCGGAAAAATACCATTTTAAAGGAGCTTTTGACGGCATGATGCGCCGATGGGACAACCGGGAGGAGTTCTGGGGTTATCTTGCCACCTTTCTCCATACCACTCAGACAGCTGAAATCCGGGAGCCCTACAGAGATCTGGACAGCCTTCTGAAGGGAAAAGATTTTTTTGTCATTACCACCAATCAGGATACCCAGTTCATAAAACTCTATCCAGAGGAAAAAGTAGCGGAAATCCAGGGAGATCACCGCTTTTTTCAGTGTGCGGACTGCTGCACAGATAAAACCTGGGATGCGGTGAAGCCGGTAAGTAAGATGATAAAAGCCATGGGAGAAGGTACTGCTGTTCCCACAGAATGGATTCCACGGTGTTCCCACTGCGGCGGTGAAGCCTTCCCCTGGGTCCGGGGATACGGAAATTTCCTTCAGGGGAAAAAGTATGAGGAACAGTATGAAAAGGTTTCTCGTTATGTTTTGGAACATAAAGATGAAAAAATACTTTTCCTGGAGCTGGGCGTTGGGCGTCTGACTCCTATGTTTATCCAGGAACCCTTCTGGAACCTGACCCTGAGTTTTCCAAAGGCCCGGTACATTGCAGTGAATAA
>DWYL01000274.1 GCA_019118685.1 Candidatus Blautia merdipullorum | reverse complement strand
TTATACAATTTTTTAGCGATATCTGGATTAAAAACTTACGCCTGCATGTGCAATATGGCTGAACCGCTGCCAGCCTTTTTCTTATTTGGGAATGACGATCGCCGCAATGATATAGGCGATGATCCCGGAGCCAAAGCTCATACAGGTCACAATGACCCAGGCAAGGCGGATCAGAGTGGGATCTATGTTAAAATACTCTCCGATCCCTCCGCAGACTCCTGCCAGCATATAATTTACAGAAGAACGATATAATCTTTTATCTGACATGACACATACCCCTTTCTATTGATTCTCAAAATCTATTCTGATATTTCCTGCATTGTTCTCTATGTCCATGGTCTTATCTGAAGATTCTGCTCCAAAGGACCCTTCATAAAAGCCATCTATGCTCTCTCCGCCCAGGTCCAGGGCGCCGGTATTTACACTGACATCTGCCGCATAGTCATTCAGTTTTCCGGTATATTTTATCTTAAGCCGTCCGGCTGCATAATTCAAAGTGGAATCTTCAGCTTCCATCAGTTCCACCTCCAGATTGCCTGCCGCCACATCTATATCACAGCTCCCGGCCGCAAGTTTTCCTTCTGCTTCCAGGCTTCCTGCACTGGAATTCAGATACAGCTCCTCAAATACCTTAGCCTGAGGGATCTGGATTAGTAAAGACCTGCTGCTGTCCACAAGTCCATCGCTTCTTGATACAGTAAGGACTCCTGTATCAAGGTCAAAATCTGCCGCATAAAGACTGGAATCCAGCCCTGAACCTGAAACCCATATCTTTTCATCTGGAGAGGGCTGTATCCGGATTTCTCCCGCTTCTGCTGTCACATAAAGACTTTTCACCTTCGAAGCCTCAATGCGTCCCTTCTGGCTGGCTTCGGACCAGTTCATATTGCGGACTCCGGTTTCATCAGACCAGTCTCTGATCCAGGATTCTCCTCTTCCCTCCCAGTAATTTTCCCATTCCTCTCCAATCTCTTCCAGATCGTCCAGGTCTGTCAGCCGTTCCAGCCAGCCAGTTCCAAACCAGCGGTTAAAAACAGAATTATTTTTTGTTCCTCTTTCCAGGCCGTTCAGGAATGCCTGAGGGGAAGCCCCGAAAAGGATTCCTCCTGCTGTCAGGATCCCTCCTGTGATCAGCATAATAAGAGCTGTGATCAAAGCGATTTTTGTAAACTTTTTCATGAATTTTCACCTCCCCGGATACCTCTGTGCAGGACCCTCTGGATCAGATCCACCGCCCAGCGGAATACAGCCGGGAACGCCCGGAAGATCAGCCAGATAAAGGCCAGAAGCAGCAGGATACCAACTGCAGTCATCATAAGAGCCCCTCCCACACAGGCAACTGCCGTAGGAGGAGAAGCCAGCTGGAACACTAGGCTGTGGATCAGAAACATAACGCCGCCTACGGTCAGGCCGATCCCTCCTGCCAAAAGTCCAATAATCCCCCCGATGATTCCTATCAGCAGGCCCAGGGCCCCCATTCCGAAACCAAACACAAAGGGGAGGGCCGCTACAACAAAAATGATCAGCAGAATCCAGCCGGCTCCGCTTCTGGAACGTCTTGGATTCTGTCCGTAATTTCTTCCATATCCGGCTCTGCTGTAAGGGCCGTCATAACTATGCTGTCTCCTCTCTCCCTGAGGATCTCTGTATCTGGTGCCGTCCCAGTTATTTTCTTCCTGGCCGGTTTCAGGTCCGGTTTCAGATTTCTCACTGTTTTCTTCCATTTCCGAAGGTTCCGGTACATTTTTCTCCTGGAATCTCTCGTCCGTATATCCTGTCTCTGTATATTCTCCGTACTGTATCCCCTCGTTTTCCAGATCCGCCCGGATGATGGCCGCTACCTTCCCGGGGCTTCCCAGTTCCTGGATCACTTTCCCTTCATTCTCCGCTCCGGCATCTTCAAAGTAATCCTGATAATATTCCAGAGCCTCTTTTCTCTCCGACTCCGGTATATCCCACAGCAGCCTCTCTAACTGCTCTAAAAATTCTGTTCTGTTCATTTCAGTCCCCTCCCTCAAACAATGTACTGATTTTTGTTGAGTAGCTTTTCCATTCTTCCCTGTATAGATTCAGCTGTACCATACCTTTTTCTGTGACTTTATAATACCTTCTGTTCCTGCCTGCAAATTCCCGGTCATAGGTTTCCAGGCACTCATCTTTCTGAAGGCGCCGCAGAACCGGATACAGGGTGGATTCTGAAACTTCCAGTACCCGGCGCACATCCTGGGTAATCTTATAGCCGTAAGTCCCCTCTTCCTCTCTGGACACAACTGCCAGAACGATAGCATCCAGAAGGGCTGCACCTGTATTGAAAACCATATCCTCACCCCTTTGCTATTTCTTATTCAATACTATATGATATATAATATAATTTTGTCAACAATATTATATTAAGAATTTCTAAAGATTGGTAGAAGAAAAATAAAAGATCCCGGTGCTCTCACACCGGGATTGCCTTTTTGAGATAAAAGGAATAAATATATTTTTCTTTTACTTTTTTACCTGTCATTAGCTCCAGAGCTTCCTGGTAGTATAGGAGCTGGATCTTATACCGGTCTGTCAGTTCCCTGGGATCTCCTGAGGGAATACGGTCTGTTTTGTAATCCACCAGAACCAGATCCCCCTCTTCCTCAAAGCAGGCGTCAATGATCCCCTGAACCAGAATCTCTTCCTCTGACCGATAGTCTTCCTTTACCGAGGAAGCCGGCACGGCTATGACAAAAGGCTGCTCTCTCTTTAGAAGCCCTCCTGCCGCTGCCTTCTTCATTCTCTGGCCCAGGCTGCCGGATGCAAAATCATAGATATCTTTAGGCCGCACAGAGCTTTTCACCGCTTCTGAAATTTTTCCCTGGAGACAAAGCTCCCGGATCTGGCCCTGCACCTCTTTCACACTGTTTGTCTTTTCATAATCCAGTCGTTCCAGAACTGCGTGATAAGCAGTTCCTCTCTCGGCGCCCTTCAGTTCCTCCTGTTCCTGTCTCATAAACGCCGGAACATATCCTTCCTCCGGGGCCTCCTGAGCCAGATCATTCTCATGAGAAGGGGACAATTCTGCGGTGGTCTCTTGCGTTTCTCCGGCCGATTCCTGTATTTCTCTGAACAGCTCCCCTGTCTCTCCGGCTGTTTCCCGGGATTCCCGGACTGCCGGATACAGTTCCAGGCTTTCTTCCTCTTCTTCCTGAAGCCGTTTCACTTCCGATACCGTCACTTTTGCCGGGATTCTCCCCAGATCTTCGTAGGGATATACATAGGCAAGGCTTTCTTCCAGCTCTTTTCTGGTATCGGGATCATAGACTTTTTCTGTATCCCAGTGAAGGTAAACTTCCTTTTCTTCCAGCTCTCTGGTCCTGGCGTTCAGTTCTCCCATTACCAGTTCCAGAGGGGAGACTTTCCGTATCCTGAAATCTCCAGGCCCTTCATAGAGAGGGTTCAGAGGATAGACTCCCAGATTTACAGACTGATACAGTTCCTTCATAGACCGGTGTCTGGCCAGGGCTGACAGGATCCAGTCCAGATAGCTTTTTCCTTTCACCCGCACCCCGTAGGGTAGCCGTCTCTGGCTCCGCCGTTTCAGCATTTCCTGCTGGGAAAGCCGTTCCGGCAGTTTTGTGACAGTCCCTGTAAGGATCAGCTTCTCCCTTGCCCTTGTCAGAGCCACATAAAGGATCCGGAGTTCTTCTCCCAGGCTTTCCAGGGTGATCTCCTGCTGGATCGCTCTCTGGAGAATGGTCCTGGTCCGGATCCGCAGCTTCTCATCTACACAGGGAGCGCCGATCCCCAGATCCGGGTGAAGTACGATACTCTCTCTGGCGTCCTGCATATTCATCTGTTTTCCCAGGCCTGCCACAAATACCACAGGAAATTCCAGGCCTTTACTGCCATGGATACTCATGATTTTTACTGTATCCTCTTTTTCGGAAAGGATATTGGCTTCTCCGAAATCTACCTGATATTTTTTTAGGTTTTCAATATACCGGACAAAATTAAACAGTCCCCGGTAGCTGGTACTCTCATAATCCCTGGCCTTTTCCAGGAGCATGAGAAGGTTTGCCTTTCTCTGTTCTCCTGAGACAAAAGCCTGCTGCCAGAGGAGAAATCCTGTTTTGTCAAAGAAATCCCAGATCAGCTGGTGGATAGGAGTATAAGGCACTTCCTGCCTCAATTCCCGGTAGGTTTTCAAAAATTCCCCTACTTTCTCCCCCAGCGGCTCCCGGATCTTTTCCGTCTCCAGCAGAGCCTCATAAAGGCTGGTCCTTTCCCCGGCGTTTCCAATATTCCGGATCCGGGCCAGTTCCTCAAAAGTAAATCCCTGAGGCTGGTTTTTCAGAGCTCCTGCCAGAGGAATGTCCTGAAAAGGATTGTCCAGGATCTGGAGATAATCCAGCACCGCTGCCACCTCAGGGGCAGAGAAATATCCGGTCTTTGTGGTAACGCTGGCCGGGATATTACAGGAATTCAGGATCTTTTTAAAAGTCTCTGACCAGCCTGACATGGTCCTGAGCAAAATGGTAATATCTGAGTACTTTACCTTTCTTAGCTCTCCTGTGTCTTTGTCTGTTACCTGCCCTGTGTCCATCAGTTCCCGGATCCTCATGGCAATCATCCTGGCTTCCAACTCCCTGGCAGTTTCCGGACTGTCCTGCTCCTGCCACAGAGGATCATCCTCTTCCAGAAGGAGAACCTCCGCTGCCGGCTCTGTTCCTTGGGGCAGCTGTGGGAACTGCCCCTTGGGATAAAGGGCTGCGTCCTCGTCATATTCCACCCCTCCCAGATCTTCTCCCATAATCTGATAGAAGAGATAATTCACACTGTCCAGCACAGTTCCCCGGCTGCGGAAATTTTTGTGAAGGTCAATCCGGTAAGTTTTGTCTCCGGGAGTTGTAGGATAGCTGCGGAATTTTTCCATAAACAGATCCGGACGGGCCAGGCGGAACCGGTAAATACTCTGCTTTACATCTCCCACCATGAAGATATTGTATTCTCCCTCTTCCACCCGGGATACAGAGGTCAGGATCTTCTCCTGGACCAGGTTGCTGTCCTGATACTCGTCGATCATGATTTCCGCAAACTGGTCTGCCAGTTCCCTGGCAGCCTGGGTCCGTACATCCTTTCCCGGACTGTGATCTGCCAGGATCTCCAGAGCATAGTGCTCCAGATCGGAAAAATCCAGGATATTTTTCTCCAGTTTTTTCTTTTTATAGACCTCCATAAAGGCCAGTGTCAGATCCACCAGGACCCCTACAGGCCGGGCTGCCGCCTGGAGATGCTCCAGGCTTTCTTCCGCTGATTCCTGAAAATATTTTTCTTTCAGATCATTTAAGAGATCTTTTGCCTGGCTGCGGAGGTTCTTTGCCAGCTCCTGTTTCTCCTCGGTGACCTGCTCCTTTTCTGCCTTTTTTCCGGGTGGAAGACGCTTAAATTCCAGATGGTCCATAGCCTCTTTCCACTGAAAAAATTTCTCCATAGAAAGCAGGTGTTCCACAGATTTTTTTTCTTCTTCCAGAAGGGGGATATAAAATCCGGGGCCGTCTCCTTCCCCGGCGATTTCCAGCGCCTGGGATAGGAGCTCCCCCGCCTCTTCCATCTGCTTCCGAAGTTCTCCTTTTATGGCTTCCATCCAGGGGGCATTTTCCAGCTCCTCCCGGCTTTTTACCTGATAAGCTCTGCGGCACTCCTCCAGCCATTCCCGGGGATAGGGATAACTCATGGAAAACTCATAGAGCTTCAGTACCAGGTCTTCAATATTCTCATCGGATTTTCCCTGGGCAAATCCTTCTACAAAGGAAGAAAACTCCTCATAATCTTCCCGTCCATAGGCTTCTTCCAGGATCTTTTCCGCCACATCGCCTCTCATCAGCCGCATTTCCCCTTCATCTCCCATACGGAAGGAAGGGTCCAGATCAATAAGATGGAAATAATTCTTTACCACATAGGCACAGAAGCTGTCTATAGTGGTGATCTGGGCATGGTGGACCAGGGTACTCTGCCGCTGGAGATGTTCATTTTCGCTGTCTTCCTCCAGCCGCTTCTCAATGGCTCTGGCGATCCGCTCTTTCATCTCCCCCGCCGCAGCTCTGGTAAAAGTCACCACCAGCAGCCGGTCAATATCCACCGGCCGGTTTTTATCCAGGATCCTCTCCAGGATCCTCTCTACCAGCACCGCAGTTTTTCCGCTTCCTGCCGCGGCGCTTACCAGAATGTTGCAGTCCCTGGTATCTATGACCTTCTGCTGTTCTTCTGTCCATGAAACTGCCATCTTTATTCCTCCTCCCCAGTGGATACTTTCTTCAAAGCTGCCTTCATCTTTTCCCAGATCTCCTCCGGCTTACAGGTTCCCAGTCTCCGGTAGGAATATCCGGGAATCTTCTCGTCAAAACCGCAGACGTTCCGGTAAGGACAGTAATCACAGGCACTTTCCTTCTGATAGGCAAAAGGATTTACCTCTACATTTCCACCAAGGATCTCCTGTCCGATCTCCCTGGCCTTATAGTTTACATAATTCATGATCGTTGAAAACTGTTCCTGATCCGCCACCTTGGAATTTCCCGCAAGAGTTCCTTTGGCCGTATATTTTACCGGAACTGCCAGGGATTCTACACTTTTTCTCAAAGCCAGGTCCTTGTCCAGCCGCTCCAGGATCTCCGGTTCTCCACCTGCCAGACCGTCCATTTTCAGTTTTTTCAGAATCTCCCGGTCCGGGTGTTCCGGGTCTTTCACATCTTCCCGGTTCAGCACCGGATCTTTGATATTATAGTAAAAGATCCCTGCAGGAACGATCTCTTCTTTTGGAAAACGGCGCTGTTCCAGTTCCACTGCCGCATTTAGATACAGAGCCAGCTGAAGCTGAAGGCCATAGTACATCTTTACTGGATCCAGCTGGGTATTTCCTGATTTGTAATCAATGACCTTCACATAGACTTTCCCCTCTTCCCGGCACAAATCAATCCGGTCGATCCTTCCTGTAAGGTGGAGGATTTCTTCGGGAGAAAGCCGCAGATCCAGACTGGAAATATTGTCCCAGGGACCAAAAGCCCACTCCGTAAGAGCAGGCAGGAATCGTCCCTGGCGAAGCTGGAACTGAAGGGCCCACACCGTCCTCTTTACCATTCTTTTTGCCCGCTTTACCGTGTAAGCGTTTCTGGCTGAGGAAAGAAGCACTGTCTCTCCTGCCTGAGCCACCACCTGATCCACACAGGCTTCCGCCAGCCGGTCTCTCTCTCCATCTTCAAGCTGGGTCCAGAGAAGCCCCTGTTCCCGAAGCTTTTTGGCAAAAAGATCCAGGCTGTTGTGAAGCAGGGTTCCCAGATCCGCCATGGTAAACTGATACCGGACCCGGTCCCGAAGGACCAGGCCGTAGGTGAGAAAATGGGAGCAGGCGCACCGGGCAAACTGCTCCAGCCGGGTAGCGCTGTTCTCCAGTTCTGTACCGTAAAGGACCTGTGCCGCCGCTTTTCCGATAGCGTCCTGGGGGTTGACATAATAGGCAGTCTCCGCCAGCCGTTGGGCCCATGGTTTCCACTCGTCTTCTTTCAGAAGCCAGGTATACAACTCCTGGAAAACCCTGGTTTTCTCCTTCCTGCCTCCCAGTTCTCTTGCCACCTGCTCCACAGCCCCCTGAGGGCTTTCTGTATACAGAGGAACTTCTTCCATCTCTCTGGCCCTGGGAAACAGCTTTTCCACCTGGTTTACCAGATAGGAGGGAGAAATCATATCTCCGCTTCCATTTAGGCGGCTGTAGGTAAGATAAACCTCTTTGCTTGGTTTTGTAAGGTTCAGATAGAGATAAAATTTCTGGGTATAAAGCTCTTCCCTTGCTGTAGGCGCCAGAGCCAGACCCATTTTTTCCAGAGGCCCTTCCAGTTCTTCCCGGTTCAGATCGGAAAGGATCTTGCTTCCGTTCTTTTCCTTTGGTATCTTTCCCTCATTGACTCCTACAAAAAAGAGAACCTTAATGTCTTTCAGCCTGGTCCTTTCCATATCTCCCACCAGGACCTGATCTGCGGCAGGAGGGATCACGCCAACCTTTGCCTCGGAAAGTCCTGCTTCCAGGATCTCCTTAAAGGCTCCCGGCCGGATCTGCTCCTCCCCCAGCACCTCCACCAGTTTATCCAGAAGGTCCATAACGATCCGGTAGATCTGGCTGTATTCTTTGGCCAGCGCCATATCTCCTACGGCTGCAAATCCCTCCTCATAAGTCTTTAATTTCTTTTCAATATGATTTTCACAAATAAATTTATACAGAGCCTGACAGCAGGTTTTAACAGTCCCCTGTGGATCCTTCAGGCTTTCTGCAAAAGGCCGCCACATATCCACAAGCCGCTGTCTTACCGGGTTTAGTTTTACACATTCTTCCGGATCTTCTCCACGATAGGACCGGACCCATTCCTGCTCCCACCGGGCAAGGCCCCGGATCCCCATGGCGATCACATAATTTTCCAGCCTGTCCATTTCTTCTTCTGTGATATCTGTCAGTCCGCAGCGGAGAAACCGGAATACACTTTCATAACTAAAGCCCTCCACCACCATATCTACAGCGCTGCGGATATATTCCACAAAGGGATTCATAAAAAGAGAATGTTTCTCATCTATAAAACAGGGGATCTGATATTTTTCAAAAGCCCTTCTGGCCGCCGGAGCATAAACTTCCATATCCCCGGTCACCAGAGCAAAATCCCCGAAACGGTAACCTTTTTTCCGTACCATATGCCGGATCCGGCAGGCAGTCTTCTCCATTTCTTCCTGGGGATTCAGAGCCTCCCTGATAAATACCGCCTTTTCCCTGCCTCCATAGGGCTTTCCATTCTTCCGGAAAATATTTCTCTCCAGATGATCCAGAGCCCTATTCTCTCGAAATCTGCCCTGGTATTTCTCTCCCTTTCCCGGGATCCATATCTCGCTCCAGGAAGTTTTCGTCTCCTCTGCCAGTTTACATAATTTATGCACTGTCTGCCGGGTGAGATAAAAAAGCCCGTAGGGACTGCCCAGGCGGTAGGGATCTTCCCCTCTTCCCACAGTCAGAGGGATATATACCTGCCGGCAGAGCTTCAGAAGCTTTTCCAGCACCTGGATCTGAATCGGAGTAAAACCTGTATAGCCGTCCAGGACCACTGTACTGTCTCTTAATTTTCCCGACTGCTCCGCCCTCTGGGCCAGCACATCCAGAACCTCCTCCTGAGTAATGAATTTCCCCTCCAGATAATCAAAAAAGCCTTTATACAACGTCTGAATATCTTTCAGCTTGTAAAAAAGCTCTGGTTTTTCCTTTACATTCTCCAAAAGTCTGTCCAGATCCTCTGCCCCGATCTCGTACTGGCGAAGCTCTGAGACCATGGATTTTAATTGGGACACATAGCCCTGTTTATTCATTTTCGATCCCAGAAGCTTCAGTTCTCTCTTTTTCTCCTGGGCCACCTTCCGCAGGACCATACTCTTCCCTGTCTCTTCCAGCAGTTCCTGGGAAAGAGCCCCTGTCTCCTCCAGCACCCGGAAGGCCAGACGTTCAAAACTGAGAACATCGATGTTCATAATCCCTTTCCTGGGGTGGAGCATGACCAGTTCCTTCTGGGTCTGCATAGTAAACTGCTCCGGCACCAGCACCAGATACTGCCTATCCGGATTTTCCATAGATTCCTGAATGATCTTATTGTAAATATAATAAGATTTCCCCGAACCGGAGGGTCCGAAAATAAACTGTAATGCCATTTTCCTCTTTCCTTCTATTCCTAAAAAAACTTTTCGATGACTTCTGCTATCCCGTCATGATCGTTATCATTTA
>DWYL01000273.1 GCA_019118685.1 Candidatus Blautia merdipullorum | reverse complement strand
TAAAGCTTTTTGAAAAATATCAGAAATGTGCAGGTATATATTGCGCACAATGGAAAAAAGGAATGACTATTGAACGGCTTGCCGTAAATAGTTAAATATTTATCTACAAAGAAAGGGTGGCAGCAGCAATGAGTAAAATTGCAGTAGTTTATTGGAGTGGAACAGGAAATACGGAGGCTATGGCAAATGCAGTTTTGGAAGGAGCAAAAGGCAAGGGGGCTGATGCTGTTTTGTTTACTTCTGCAGAATTTGATGATTCAATGATGGATGCTTATGATGCAGTTGCATTTGGCTGTCCGGCTATGGGAGATGAAGTGCTTGAAGAAAGTGAATTTGAGCCTATGTTTTCTTCCTGTGAACCAAAACTTTCCGGGAAAAAGATTGCTTTGTTTGGATCCTATGGCTGGGGAGACGGAGAGTGGATGAGAGAATGGGAGACGAATTGTAAACAAGCGGGTGCTGTATTAGCTTGTGAAAGTGTGATCTGTAATGAAATGCCCGATGACGAGGGAATTCAGTCTTGTAGAACATTGGGAGAGATGCTGGTTGGTTAGATTAAAAGGAAAGCTGTTGTCTAAAGCGCATGATTGTAAGAGTGGATAGCAGCTTTCCGATAATTAACGTTTTGCGAATTGGGAGGTTTGATATGAGTGTTGTTATCATAGGTGGTCATGACAGGATGGTGTGCCAGTACAAGCAAATCTGTAAGAGTTTCAATTGCAAGGCAAAAGTATTTACTCAGATGTCTGCAACTTTAAGCAAACAGATTGGCAATCCAGATCTGATCGTACTATTTACAAATACGGTTTCTCATAAAATGGTCCGATGTGCAGTAGAAGAAGCAGAGCGATGCAATGCCGATGTGGTAAGGTGTCACACCAGCAGTAAAAACGCATTACAGGAAATACTCGGGAGTGTCTGTATGTAATAAAACCGGAAGCTGTCTTATTTGACAACTCCCGGTTTTAATATTCATGCTTTTCTAATATTAATCAATATGGTATTTGATGTGCTTTTTAATAGCTTCAAAGCTTTCGGAACTGATAACATGTTCGATCCGGCATGCGTCCTGTGCTGCAATTTTGGGGTCAACGCCCAGACGTTCCAACCAGGAAGAAAAGAGAAGATGACGTTCATAAATCTGGCTTGCAATTTCTTTCCCGGATTCGGTTAACTGGATGTACCCTTCAGGAGACACGGCAATATGCCCACTTGTGCGTAATTTCTTCATTGCCACACTTACACTGGGTTTTTTAAAATCTAATTCTGTAGCGATATCAACAGAACGTACAACCGGGAGTTTTTTGCTCAGAATCAGGATGGTTTCCAGATAGTTTTCACCGGACGGATTTATATGCATAGTATTACCTCTTCTCTTAGATGCTAAGTATATTTTTACAAAAACTGTACATTTATTGTATCATGATTTGCTGGATTCAGCCAGAGGTATTTAAAAATAGTTTGGTGGGTTAGTGAAAAAAGTTATTGACAACTTACTATAATGAGAATATACTAACTTTGTGCAGATGAGAAAAAATATCGAATAGACATGAACATCATAGCTACACTTACAATGATGTCGCAAGGAGTGATAAAAGATGAATTTATTGGAAGCAGAAGAAGGGAAGGAATATATCGTTAAGAGAATCTTGACGGATGATGAAGAATTGAACGCTTTTTTGTTTTCTTTGGGTTGTTATAGTGGTGAGCCAATTACAGTAATCTCCCATTTAAAAGGTGGATGCGTAGTCTCTATCAAGGATGGACGTTATAATATGGATACTGATTTGGCGAAAGCTATTTCAATATAAAAAATAGTGGAATCACTATTTTTTTTGCACATGCGTTAGCAGGAACTAATCATAATTAGATGTGCATAATTACGAATGACAAGAAGGAGGAGAAGTATGAGGGTTGCTTTTGCAGGGAATCCAAACAGTGGAAAGACGACCATGTACAATGCACTGACCGGCAGGAATGAACGTGTCGGGAATTGGGCGGGAGTTACGGTCGAAAGAAAGGAAAGTCCGATAAGGAAAGGGTATTATGAGGGAACAGAAGAATTGATCGCGGTGGATCTGCCGGGTGCATATTCTATGTCACCTTTTACATCAGAAGAAAGTATTACCAGTGGGTATGTTAAAAATGAGAATCCGGATGTGATCATTAATATCGTAGATGCTACAAATCTCAGCAGGAGTCTGTTCTTTACCACACAGCTTCTGGAACTTGGAATACCGGTAGTTGTTGCACTTAACAAAAGTGACATTGTCAATAAGAAACAGACGCAGATTGATGAAAAACTTCTGTCCGAAAAACTAGGATGTCCAGTCATAAAAACAGTTTCTACATCTTCTGGTCATGAAGGACTTAAAGAGGCTGTTCACGCTGCAGCCGAATTAAAAGGAAAAGGGCAGGAAGCACCTTATATGCAGGCGGATATTGATCTGAAAGACAAAGTTGCAGTAGAGGCTGCTGACCGGAAACGTTTTGAATTTGTAAATGGTATTGTGAAACAAGTAGAAAAAAGAAAGGTTTTTACAAAAGATAAAAACGTACAGGATAAGATCGACAGTATCATCACACATAAGATCGTTGGGATTCCTATCTTTGCTGCTGTTATCTTTCTTGTATTCTACATATCTCAGACAACTCTGGGTACCTGGATCGCAGACTGGCTGGTGGCATGGATCGAGACTTTCCAGAGCTGGGTAGGAGGACTGATGGAAAATGCAAACCCGCTTCTGTATGCGCTTCTTGTAGATGGTATCATCGGCGGAGTTGGTGCGGTTGTTGGCTTTCTTCCACTTGTTATGGTTATGTATTTTCTGATCGCACTGCTGGAAGATTGCGGTTATATGGCGAGGGCTACTGTAGTACTGGATCCGATCTTTAAGAGAGTAGGACTTTCCGGAAAATCAGTGATTCCCATGGTTATTGGAACAGGCTGTGCAATTCCGGGAGTTATGGCATCCCGTACGATCCGGAATGAAAGAGAACGACGCACGACAGCAATGCTGACACCATTTATGCCGTGTGGAGCAAAAATTCCAGTAATTGCTTTATTCGCAGGGGCCTTCTTTGCAGACGCATGGTGGGTTTCGGCGACCATGTACCTGGTAGGCATTCTGCTAGTTTTACTTGGAGCTTTACTGGTGAAAAAGATCACAGGACAGAAATACAGGAAATCCTTCTTTATCATTGAACTTCCGGAATATAAAGTTCCAAGCTTAAAAAGAGCCTGCGGATCTATGCTGGAGCGAGGAAAGGCATATATTGTAAAAGCAGGAACGATCATTCTGGTATGTAATACAATCGTACAGATCATGCAGAGCTTCAACTGGCAGTTCCAGCTTGTGGAAGAAGGTGCAGAGGGGACATCTATCCTGGCATCCATTGCCCATCCGTTTGCTATCCTGTTTATCCCGTTAGGATTTGGAGTATGGCAGCTTGCAGCGGCAGCAGTCACAGGATTCATTGCAAAAGAAAATGTAGTAGGAACTTTGGCAGTTGTTTATGGTGTTACAAACCTGATCGATACGGATGAGCTTGCACTGGTTGGCAGCGGAAGCGAAGTTGCTACGGTTATGGGACTTACAAAGGCGGCAGCGCTGGCTTATCTGATGTTTAATCTTTATACACCTCCTTGTTTCGCAGCTCTTGGAGCAATGAATTCGGAGATGAAGAGTGGAAAATGGCTGTTTGGAGGCATCTGTCTTCAGCTGGCAACAGGTTATACTGTAGCTTTTGCTGTATACCAGATCGGTACACTGATCACTACGGGATCTCTTGGCACTGCATTTGTACCGGGATTGATCGCAGTCATCGCTTTTGCATTGATCATTCTTTGGAGGATCCGCAAGTCTGATAAAGAATTTGCTTCAGAATACAGTTTGCATTCTGTTCGATCATAAGAGAGAAATAATCAATAGCAGACGGTGGACAGAGGAGAGTAACTTTGTCCGCCGTTTTTGTTAAAGAAAGGATGTGATGAGACCATGGCGGATGTGATCGCGGTACTTATCCTGGTTGTTTTGATCGGGGGAGCAGCAGCGTATCTGATCAGAGCGAAAAGAAATGGAGTGAAATGCGTGGGGTGTCCGGCAGGAGGAAACTGTTCTGACCGACGGAAAAGGAAAAGAAAAAAACTGTCAGGGCCCATCATTGCGAAGAAAACTATCGTTATTTCAGGAATGCACTGTGAACATTGCGTGCAAAGTGTGACAGACAGTCTGAATCAGATTGATGGGGTCTCTGCCAAAGTAGATCTTGCAAAAGGATGGGCAGAAGTCTCTCTTGATCGTGAAGTAGAAGACGATGTTTTGATTGCTGCAGTGGAAAAAGAAGGATTTTCCGTGGACTCTGTTCAGAACCAGATATGTTAGAAATCTGTAAAACCAGTGAATATGGATGCATGGAGAAGTTTTGGATGAATGGCGAAAAAGAAAAAATAATAATAAAACTAAAAGAAAACGGCTGCAGGATAACGAAACAGCGGAAAATGATCTTAGATATTATCCTGGAAAACAGGTGTTCCAGCTGCAAAGAAATCTATGTTCAGGCATCAAAGCTGGATCATAGCATTGGGATGGCAACGGTTTACCGTCTGGTAAAGGAACTGGAGAAGATCGGGGTACTTAGCAGACAAATTGTGTACAAGTAGAAGGAGAAAGTGACTAAATTTCTCAATAAGAGCAGTTAGAATTGACTATCTGAAATCAAACTTGTTATTTTAATAAAAAGTCTTATAGAAGGAAGGGATACAATAGTGAAACAACACAAATTTTGGGCATGGGCATCTGTCTTTTGCTTTTTGATGTTATTCTATACAGGCTACAAACACAAATAATCAGGAGGAATGTATTATGTTAAGTGATTCTGCATTAAAGAAAATTGGATGTTTTATAGGAGGAGTTCTGTTTGGAACTGCAGGTGTAAAAGTTCTTTCCAGTAAAGATGCAAAGAAAGTGTACACGAATTGTACAGCAGCAGCGTTGCGGGCAAAGGACTGTGTAATGAAGACAGCTACTGTTATACAGGAGAATGCAGAAGATATTCTTGCTGAGGCGCAGCAGATCAATGAAAAGCGTGCGGCAGAAGAAGCAGATAGGGTAAAAGAGGATGCTCTACAGGAAGATGGTGCGGCAGAGCAGGAAGAAAATGAACAGGAATAAGAATGAAGTTTATTATTAAACATGAAGTGAAAGGCCGTCTCCGCATTCATGTTATCCGAAACAGGATGACATGTGCGGAGGCGGATATTCTTTGCTGGACTCTTGAAAAACAGGAAGATATTACCAGTGTCAAAGTATATGAGCGCACCGCTGACGCTGTGATCTATTATACAGGAGACCGGGAAGAACTGATTGACAGATTAAGAAAGTTTCGTTTTGAGAAAAAAGATGTGCCGGAAAATGTACTATCAAGCTCAGGGCGTGCTTTAAATTCTGCATACAGAGAAAAGCTGATTGCAAAAGTACTCCTTCATTACGGAGGAAAACTGATTCTTCCAAATCCAATAAGAAAACTATGGCTTACTTTCAAGGCTGTCCAATATATTGGAAAGGGGATCCGGTGCTTGGCCAAAAGGAAGATTGAAGTTCCGGTATTAGATGCCACGGCAATCGGAGTATCCGTGCTGCGCGGGGATTTTAATACTGCAGGTTCTGTCATGTTTCTTTTGGGAATCGGAGAACTTCTGGAGGAGTGGACACATAAGAAATCTGTCGGGGATCTAGCCCGCAGTATGTCATTGAATGTGCAGAAAGTATGGTTGAAAAGAGGAGAGCAGGAAATCCTTGTTCCCTCTTCGGATATTATGCCGGGAGATACCGTTGTGATACATATGGGAAATGTAATTCCTTTTGACGGAGAGGTATCCGCAGGAGAGGGAATGGTCAATCAGGCTTCCTTAACAGGAGAATCCCTTCCGGTACGAAGAACAAAAGGACAGTCTGTGTTTGCTGGAACGGTCATGGAAGAAGGTGAATTGGAAATCTTAGTCAGAGCTGTGTCAGGATCTACAAGGTATGAGAAGATCGTGACTATGATTGAAGATTCAGAAAAACTGAAATCCGAGCTGGAAAGCAAAGCGGAACATCTGGCAGATCGTCTGGTCCCTTATACACTTCTTGGGACCGGCATAGTCGGATTGCTGACGCGCAATGTAACAAAAGCGCTCTCAGTTCTTATGGTGGATTTTTCTTGTGCATTGAAACTGGCCATGCCGCTTACTGTTCTTTCCGCCATCCGACAGGCGGGACAGCTTGGGATTACCGTGAAAGGCGGAAAATATCTGGAAGCAGTGGCTGAAGCAGACACGATTGTATTTGATAAGACCGGAACACTGACAAAGGCAAAACCAACGGTAAAGCAGATTGTTGTATTTGGTGATTATCCGGAACCGGAAGCTCTCCGCATTGCTGCCTGTCTGGAAGAACATTTTCCTCATTCCATGGCGAAGGCTGTTGTAGATGCTGCCAGAAAAAGAAAACTGTATCATGAGGAAATGCACTCCAAAGTGGAATATATCGTGGCACATGGGATTTCCTCTTATATTGACGGAAAGAAAGCTGTGATCGGAAGCAGTCATTTTGTCTTTGAAGATGAAAAATGTAAAATTCGAGAGATATACCAGGAGAAGTTTGATACGCTTCCGGAGGAATATTCCCATCTGTATCTTGCCATTGATGGAGAACTGACTGCGGTGATCTGTATTGAAGATCCGCTCAGGGATGAAGCAAAAGATATGGTGGAGATGTTGCGGGCAGAAGGAATCTCTAAGATTGTCATGATGACTGGAGACAGTGAACGTACCGCTGCTTCCATTGCAGGACGCGTAGGTGTGGACGAGTATTATGCAGAGGTGCTTCCGGAAGATAAAGCAGCATATATTGAAAAAGAAAAAGCTGCGGGGAGAAAAGTCGTGATGATCGGAGACGGGATCAATGATTCTCCCGCACTTTCAGCTGCAGATGCAGGGATTGCCATCAGTGACGGAGCGGAGCTTGCCCGGGAGATCGCAGATATTACCATTGCTGCAGAAGACCTGCGTGGAATCGTAATGCTGAAACGGTTGTCTGATGCCATGATGCGGCGGATTCAGGGGAATTATAAAGGTATTGTAAGCATTAATGGAGCACTGATAGCTTTGGGAGTGGCAGGCCTGATCCAGCCAACAACATCGGCTTTGTTGCACAATACATCTACGATTGCAATAAGTCTGAGAAGCATGAACAGCTTATTGCCAGAGACATAGTGGCAGATGCCTTTGGGTCCTATGATGACCGGGAGGATACTGCCCCGCCCGGTCTGAATGCTGTGGCTGCCGAGTTTGGTATCACAGCTCTGAAGGCCCGGAAGCTTCTGATCACCGCCGGCGTGTATTCTACAGCTCTGAGCCGCCAGATCAAGGAATTGCATTCTAAGAAGATGAAGATTGAGCAGATCATGAGCGCCACAGGATTGAGCCGTGCTTCCATACACTCCTATCTCCCATACACCAAGATTCCATACAAGTTAGATGAGCTGTCTGCCAATGCGGAACGGATCCGATTGTATCGGGAGCGGAAAAAGAAGTGTGTGGAATTCCGTGCTAAACTGTCAACTTTGACCAGACAACCTGCCAAGGAGCAGGAAGAGGAGCTGTGGAGCATTGACGGTAAGGAACGGAAGATAAAATCTCTGAAAGAAATTGTTGAGATGATGAATTGGAATTAATATAATTGTTTCGAAAAACAATATTTATAAATGATCTACAGCAGTGCGGCAGTTAGATTTACGGATATTTGAGGAAGAATCAAAGAGCATCGGAATAATCAGTTGCGCAAATCCGCGACTACAAAGGCCGGCAGGAATTGTACCTTAAGCAAAAGCCGGAGAAGTTGGATAAGCTGATAGAGATTACCAAAACCCAGAGCACTGAGGCATCCAATGAGATCGAGGGTATTCGGACAA
>DWYL01000029.1 GCA_019118685.1 Candidatus Blautia merdipullorum | reverse complement strand
TCCAGCATAAAACACCTCATTTCTAACGATCAACAGTTCTTAAGCATTTTAGCATATTTCCCATAAAATAGGGAATATTTATGATGAAAAAATGAAAATACTGTGAGCAAATCCAAAGTTTCTTGAATTAGGGTATCTCATTTGTTATAATGGACGGGAAAAGGAGGCAAAACTACATGAATTTTGGAAAACGAGCCACGAACCAGAAACGTAATGCTCTGGCTTCCCGGTCAACTATGATGGGAAAAAAGGCACACGTTTCTGTTTTGCGTATCATTTTCATTTCTCTGATCGCAATACTGGTTATCGGTGGCTGCCTGGGAATAGGGGTAATGAAAGGCCTTATCGATGACGCCCCTGATATTTCCGATGTAAATATCGTTCCTGTAGGAGAAGCTACGTTTGTTTACGACGCAGATGGAAACCAGCTTCAAAAATTAACAGCTCCGGATTCCAACCGTATGCCCGTAGACCTTGATCAAATCCCAAAAGATCTGCAGTATGCTGTAGTGGCTATTGAGGATGAACGTTTCTATGAGCACAACGGGATTGATATACGAGGCATTCTCCGTGCAGCTGTCAGAGGCATTACCACCGGCACTTTTTCAGAAGGGGCCAGTACGATCACCCAGCAGCTTATAAAAAATAATGTTTTCACCGATTGGGTAAATGAATCCACACTTCAGCGTTTTCAGCGTAAGTTCCAAGAGTGGTATCTTGCACTAGAACTGGAAAAACAAGTAGATAAAGATGAGATCTTAGAGAACTATCTGAATACCATCAACCTGGGAAATGGCAATTATGGAGTCCAGGCAGCCGCACAGGATTATTTTGGGAAAGACGTAAGTGAATTAACACTTTCTGAATGTACGGTCCTTGCAGGTATCACCCAGAATCCTACCCGGTATAATCCTATAACTAATCCAGAAAACAACGCCCAGCGCCGTCAGGAAGTTCTGGATCATATGCTGGAGCAGGAATATATCACCAAAGAGCAGTATGACGAATGTCTGGCGGACAATGTCTATGACCGGATCCAGAGCATAGAACAGGAAGAGGAAAATGAAGATACCACTTACAGTTATTTTATAGATGAGCTGACGGAACAGGTCATCCAGGATCTTCAGGACAAGCGGGGCTATACTGAGCAGCAGGCTTATAACGCTTTATGGAGCGGCGGACTGCGGATCTATACAACTCAGGACCCTGACATTCAGCAGATTTGTGATGAGGAGTACAGCGATTCCAGCAATTTTCCTTCCGGAAGCCAGGTAGAGCTGGATTATGCTCTTACCGTAAGGCATCCCAACGGAGAGGAAGAAAACTACAGTGCGGAAATGCTGGAACAATATTTCATAGAAAATGAAAGTGCGGATTTTTCCCTTTTATTTGACAGTCAGGAAAGTGCGCAGGCTCATGTGGATGCTTATAAAGCTTATGTTCTCTCTGACGGCAGTGAAGTAGTTGCGGAAACCGTGCATTTCACGCCTCAACCTCAGTCTTCTCTGTGCATTATTGACCAGCATACAGGGTATGTTAAAGCAATTGTAGGAGGCAGAGGCGAAAAATCAACCAGCCTGAGTCTGAACCGGGCAACAAATACCACCAGACAGCCTGGTTCCACCTTTAAACCTTTGGCAGCCTATGCTGCGGCATTGAATGAATGCGATATGTCCCTTGCCACTACCTTTGAGGACGAGCCATTTACCTATGATAACGGAGAACCCCTTTATAATGCAGACCGCCAGTATCACGGAACTGTTACCATGAGGGAAGCGATCGTTCATTCTTATAATATACCGGCTGTAAAATGTATGATTGATATCACTCCGGAACTGGGAGTGGAATATCTGGAAAAATTCGGTTTTTCTTCTTTAGTCACAGAGCCTGTTGATATCAACGGCGAGTCGTATGATGATCTAAACGCCTCTACGGCAATCGGAGGAATCACATACGGTGTAAGCAATCTTGAACTGACTGCTGCTTATGCTGCCATTGCCAACAACGGCGTTTATATAAAACCTGTATTTTATACAAGGATCCTGGATTCTGACGGAAATGTAGTAATTGATAATACGCCTGAAAAAACAACGGTGATAAAACCAAGTACCGCATATCTTCTGACAAGTGCCATGGAAGATGTCATTTCAGAAGGTACTGGTACCAGAGTACAATTTGACGGTATGCACCTGGCTGGTAAAACAGGTACCACGGATAATTACAGAGACCTTTGGTTCTGCGGCTTTTCTCCCTACTATACTTGTTCTGTATGGGCAGGCTATGATGATAATACAGTTCTTCCTGCCGGTGAATCCAGAACTTACCAGCAGACTTTATGGAGAAACATCATGGAGCGGATCCATGAGAATCTTGTTGATACAGAATTTAAGATGCCCTCTACTGTAGAAGAAGCTTCTATCTGTACCAGAACGGGACTTCTGGCAACTTCAAGCTGTAATGCTGTAACTGAATATTTCGATATAGATCAGATTCCTACACAATATTGTTCCGGCCATTACTCTTCCAGCTATAACTATAATTACAGCGATAGTTATACCCAGAGCGGAGACAATGACGGCGAAGATGAGAATGAGAGGAGCGGTCAGGATACCGGCAATATGGATAACGAAGAAAGTATAGACGAGCCTGTACCTGAAACACCGGCTGAAGTTCCAGAAGAAACCCAGCCCGAAGAAAGCCAGCCTGAAGAAACAGATCCTGGCACTGGAGGAACCCCTGCTACAGAAGAAGGAAGCGGAAATCAGGATTAAAAAGGCAATATGTATTAAAAAATCTGTTCCAGCGAATAATCCTGGAACAGATTTTTTAATCCTGTTATTTTATTATTTATTTAAGACCAGCTTTGCAGCTCCATATACCCCTGCGTCGTTTCCTAGGGTAGCAAGACGGATGGGCGTCTCTTTACATGTAGGGAAAGCGTAGTTTCTATAGTATTTTTTCACACAGTCGATCAAGGGCTGTCCAGCTTTGGATACGCCTCCTCCTAAAACGATCACGTCGGGATCTGTGACACAAGTAAAAGCGGCAAGGGCTCTTCCCATATATTCGGAAAATTTCTCCACTACTTCCTCTGCCAGCTCGTCCCCTTCTTTATAAGCATCAAATACATCTTTTGCTGTCACATCCGGATGTTTTCTGAGTGCCGAAGGGCTATTTGCCTCATCCAATGCTTTTCTTGCCAGACGGGCGATCCCCGTTGCTGAAGCATACTGCTCCAGGCATCCTTTATTTCCGCAGTTACAAGGTACTTTTTCTTCCGGATTAACCGGAGCATGACCGATTTCTCCTCCGGCGCCATGGGCTCCGGTTACAATTTTTTCATTGATAATGATTCCGCCTCCTACTCCGGTTCCCAGAGTAACAAGGATCAGGTTTTTGGCGCCCTGGCCGCCGCCTTTCCACATTTCACCCAAGGCAGCCACATTGGCATCATTTCCTGCTTTTACCTGAAGTCCAGTCATTTCTTCCAGTTCTTTTTCAATATTCTTTCTCCCCCAATGAAGATTTACCGCACAGGCAATCTCACCGCTTTCTTCCACCGGGCCGGGAACGCCGATGCCGATACCTTCTATCTGCGCTTTATCCAATTCCTTCTCCTGGATCTTTGCCAGAACAGTCTGTGCTATATCCGGAAGGATCTGCTTTCCTTCATTTTCCACATGGGTCCTGATTTCCCATTTATCTATCAGTGTCCCGTCGTCCAAAAACAAAGCGCATTTAACCGTAGTTCCTCCTACATCGATACCAAAACAATATTTTTTCAATGTTATTCATCCCCCTCTTCTCTTTTCTTAGCCATGTTCTCCTGAACACGTCTGTATAATTCCTGTGCCGCATTGTAGCCCATCTTTTTCTGTCTGTGGTTGACAGCAGCAGCCTCTACGATAACAGCCAGGTTACGTCCGGGGCGGATCGGCAATGAGTGACATACTACCTTATTGCCTAAGAACTCTGTGTATTCTTCTTCCATTCCCAGACGGTCATATTCTTTATCCCGGTTCCACTCTTCCAGTTTGATCACCAGGTCAATGGACTGGGTATTTTTTACACTTTCCACACCGAAAAGAGTCTTAACATCTATGATGCCAATACCTCTCAGCTCGATAAAATGACGGGTGATATCAGGGGCAGAGCCCACCAAGGTCACATCACTGACTCGACGGATCTCTACAACATCATCACTGACAAGGCGGTGTCCTCTTTTGATCAATTCCAGGGCAGCCTCGCTTTTTCCGATGCCGCTCTCGCCCATGATCAGGATGCCTTCGCCATATACGTCTACCAGCACTCCATGAATAGAAATGCAGGGAGCAAGCTGCACACCCAGCCAGCGGATAATTTCAGCCATGAAGGCAGAGGTGGTGTTTTGGGTCACCAGAATCGGCACATCATATTTATTGGCCAGATTCAGCATATCTTCATCCGGCTCTGTCATCGTAGTAAATACTATACATGGAATCTTACTGGAAACAAAGCGTTCAAAGGCTTTCAGTTTTTCCTCTCTATCCAAGTGCAAAAGATAAGTATATTCTACATAACCGATGATCTGAACACGCTCATTGGCAAAATGCTCCAAATATCCGGTAAGCTGCAGAGCAGGACGGTTGATCTCCGGTGTGTTGATTCTTTTTGCAGATATATCAATATCCGGTGTCTTATTATACAGTTTTAATTCCTGTATCATTTTTTTTAATTCTACACCTTTCATGTCTCTCTCTCCTTCAGTTTCTTTATCAAAATCTATTCCTATTTTATCATAAGGTTCGAACGAGTTCAACAATCCCAGGCAAGTTTACTGTTCCCGGGAATGGAAAAAGTCATAGACTTCTGAAGCTGCTTTTTCATTCATAGATTCTACTCCCGCCAGCTCTTCCACAGTGGCATCCCGAACACCTTCCAACCCTTTAAAATGCTTCATCAAAGCCTTTCTTCTGGCCGGTCCGATACCCGGGATATCGTCCAGCAGGGAATGTACCTGGCTTTTGCTTCTCAACGAACGGTGGTACTCTATGGCGAATCTGTGGGCTTCATCCTGGATCCTTGTGATCAGCTTAAATCCTTCGCTGTCCTTGTTGATGGGGATTTCTGTATTATTATAGTAGAGGCCTCTGGTCCTGTGCCTGTCATCTTTGACCATACCGCACACAGGGATATTTAAATTTAATTTCTGAAGTACTTCAAGGGCAATGTTTACCTGCCCTTTTCCTCCGTCCATCATAAGAAGATCCGGAAACTTGTTAAAACTTCCATAAGTTTCTTCCAGATTTTCAGCTCTTCTTTCTTCCTGTTCGTCAAGCCCATGGACAAATCTTCTGGTCAGTACCTCTTCCATACTGGCATAGTCATTCGCTCCTTTTACCCATTTGATCCTGAACTTTCTGTAATCACTTTTTTTAGGCTTGCCTTTTTCATAAACGATCATAGATCCTACTGACTGAAAACCGCTGATATTGGAAATATCAAATGCCTCGATCCGGTTTATTTCTCTCAACCCAAGGAGAGAAGCAAGTTCTTTTACTGCTCCGATAGTACGTCCCTCTTCCCTTTTGATCCTCTCCCGGTCTCTCTGAAGGACCATCTGTGCATTCTCATATGCCAGTTCTACTAACTTCTCTTTGGTACCTTTTTTAGGGACTGTGATCCTTACTTTCTGGCCTTTTTTCTTTTCCAGCCACTGAACGATCAGACCCATATCTTCCACTTCTTCCTGGAGCATGATCTCCTTAGGAATAAAAGGAGTTCCTGCGTAAAACTGTTTTAAAAAACTGGACAAAACTCCTTTTCTGTCATCTCCGGGAGCAGTCTTCATATAAAAATGGTCTCTTCCTATCAGCTTTCCGTCTCTTACAAAGAATACCTGAGTCACCGCGTCTTCTCCATCCATAGCAGCCGCAATAATATCTTTATCTTCTTTATGCTGATCTGTGATTTTTTGTCTCTCTCCAATTTTTTCCACACTTTGTATCAGATCCCGATACTGAGCCGCTTCCTCAAAGTTCAGGCTTTCAGAAGCCTGATACATTTTATCCTGAAGTTCTCTCAGGATTTCTTTATGATTGCCGTTAAGAAAATCCAAAAGGCCATCTACCTGCTTTTTATATTCTTCCCGGGAAATATAGCCCTGACATGGGGCATTGCACTGCTTGATATGGTAATACAGGCAGGGGCGCTCCTTTCCTACATCTTTGGGAAGACTTCGGCTGCAGGACCGGAGATGATACAGTTTTCTGGTAAGTTCTATAACATTTTTTACAGCTCCTCCGCTGGTAAAAGGGCCAAAATATCTAGATTTATCCTTCTTCATCTTTCTGGCCATCATGATCCTTGGAAATTCTTCTCCCACTGTCACTTTTATGAAAGGATAGTTTTTGTCATCCTTCAGCATAGTATTATATTTAGGTCTGTGCTCTTTGATCAGATTGGATTCCAGAACCAGAGCTTCAAGCTCCGAATCTGTGATAATATACTCAAATCTGGCAATCTGCTCTACCATCTGCTCTTTCTTAATCCCCAGATTTCTGCTTTTCTGGAAGTACTGACGTACCCGGTTTTTCAGACTGATCGCCTTTCCCACATAAATAATGGCGTCCTTCTCATCATGCATGATATACACGCCTGGTCTGGCAGGAAGTTTTTTCAGTTCTTCTTCTATGTCAAACATAGCGCTCCACCTTTCTTATTATATCCAATGAAAAAGAACCGCTACATTAAATGATTCCGAATACGATTTAATGCAGCAGTTCCTTCTTTTCTTATTTATTTCTGCTCTGACCGGTCCAGTCCGTTTTCTTTTGATTTCTCTTCAATTCTCTGTTTTGTTTCAGGCTCTTCTATTCCCTTTGCCTCATGGAATATTTTCATAAATTCTTTGCCTGTAATCGTTTCTTTCTCAATGAGGAAGGCCGCGATCTTATCCATTACTTCTCTGTTTTCACGCAGAAGACGTTTTGCCTCATCATAAGATTTTTTCAAGAGCTTCATAACTTCATGGTCAATTTCTGTAGCCGTAGAATCTCCGCAGTTCAGCATTGCGCGGCCATCCAGATACTGGTTCTGAGTCTCTGCAAGACCCATAAGGCCGAACCTGTCAGACATTCCGTATTGGGTGATCATAGCCCTGGCTACTTTTGTGGCCTGTTCAATATCATTGGCAGCTCCTGTAGTTACGGTATCAAAGACAATCTCTTCTGCCGCGCGGCCCCCAAGATAGCCTACCAGCATAGCTTCCAGTTCCTTTTTGGTATTCAGATACTTTTCTTCTTCAGGGACATGCATAACATAGCCAAGGGCTCCCATAGTACGGGGAACAATGGTGATCTTCTGAACTGGTTCAGCATCTTTCTGAAGAGCGCTGACCAAAGCATGTCCTACCTCATGATAAGAAACGATCTTTCTCTCTTCCGGACTTAGGATCCTGTCTTTTTTCTCTTTTCCTACCAGAACAACCTCCACTGCTTCCAGCAGATCTTTCTGGGAAACTGCCTTTCTTCCATGCTTCACTGCTAAAATCGCAGCCTCATTGATCATATTTGCAAGATCAGACCCTACTGCGCCGGAAGTCGCCAGCGCGATCGCATCCAGGTCCACGGTTTCATCCAGCAGCACATTTTTCGCATGAACTTTCAGAATACTGACACGTCCCTTCAAATCCGGACGGTCTACAATCACTCTTCTGTCAAAACGCCCTGGACGAAGCAATGCCGGATCCAATACTTCCGGACGGTTGGTAGCTGCCAGTATCAGCAGGCCTTTGGAAGTATCAAAACCATCCATTTCCGCTAAAAGCTGGTTCAAGGTCTGTTCTCGCTCGTCATTTCCTCCGTATCGGGAATCTCTGGTTTTTCCAATGGCATCTACCTCGTCTATAAAGATGATGCAGGGTGCATTCTTCTTTGCTTCTTCAAAAAGATCTCTGACACGGGAAGCGCCCACACCTACAAACATCTCTACAAAGTCTGAACCTGAAAGGGAAAAGAAAGGCACATGGGCCTCGCCTGCCACAGCTTTAGCCAAAAGGGTCTTTCCCGTTCCCGGAGGGCCTACTAAAAGGGCTCCCTTGGGAAGTTTCGCTCCTATAGCAGCATACTTACCCGGATTGTGAAGGAAATCCACCACTTCCTGGAGAGATTCTTTCGCCTCATCCTCTCCTGCCACATCTTTAAAAGTAACGCCTGTTTCTTTCTGCACATAAGCTTTTGCCCGGCTCTTTCCTACGCCGCCCATCATTCCGCCGCCTTTATTCATCCGCCGGAAAAGGAAACTGAATAAGCCAACCATGATCACTACCGGCAGAACAATACTCAAAAGACTGTAAATAATACTAGATGTCATATCCGGCGGTTCTTTATAATAATTTTCCACCCCGGCTTCTTCCAGGCGCTGGGTTAGCTCACTTTCGTCTTCCATCAGTGTAGTATAAATTTCCGTGGTTCCGACCATAGACTGCTGAGTCTTAGGAGTAATCGTCAGGGTGTCTGATCTTAAAACCACACTCTCTACTTCACCGTTCTCCAGCATTTCTATAAACTGGCTGTATGGAATTTCACTGGTCATATTGCGGGTCATCCTGCTCAGAAGATTGACACATACAAGACAAGCCATAATACAGATCAGCAGCACCAGCAGCGACTGTTTATTCTTAGGTCCGTCATTTTTCGGATCATTATTCTGATTCTGATTCATTTCATTCCTCCTCACATTATCTTTTATATTATAAAGATTCATGGATTATAAAGTCAATATGAACATTATGAAAAAGAGGACACATTTCTTAAACTTTTGTAAATTTCTGTGGAATATCCACAAAATAAAATATTTCTCTTT
>DWYL01000272.1 GCA_019118685.1 Candidatus Blautia merdipullorum | reverse complement strand
TTAAATTGTTAATTTGTTGCATTTATCCGTTTCACTGCTGTAAACTTATATTTTCAGATAATTTGTCTATTTTTCTTTTTGTTCTAACAAATTCATCTAAATCCCATCCAATATTTGATTTCAAAAATGTCAACCTTTTTTCTATCTTTTTCCACAAAAAAGCAGTTTTATAACAACTGAACAAAACTTATGTTCTTTATTTCATTATGTAAATCAAAGAAATCCACACTTTTTTTTGTGGACAATGTGGATAACTCGGTGTATAACTCCTGTTTTCCACTGTTTTCCACCATTTTTTGTGTGGATAACTTTGAGGATAAAATGTGGGGAACTTTCCACCCTCGACATTTTTTGTACATTTTTTACAATCGTGAATATTCTGAAAATAAAAGGCTATATGGCCTCCGTTTCCGGATGATCCATACAGCCTTTGTCTTCTGTGCAGAAAATCAAATCGCCTTGATCCCGCCAACCTGACGTACTTTCAATACATGGCAGGAGCCTTTTCCGAATATATGGTCAATGGCTTTCCTGTACTCTTCCACAAAACTGTTTTCTACAAATACCTGTATCGTACCTGCGAATCCTCCTCCGTGCACACGGCTTACTCCATGTTCCTGAAGGATACTTTCACTAACTCCCAGAGCAATAGACATGGATTGATTCTGTTCGTCCCGGTTGATATAAATATTCTGGAGATATTTAAAAGAAGAGTTTCCTGACTCTTTTACCAGCTCCAGGAATCTTTGGAAATCTCCTTCTTCCAATGCTTCCACCTGTTTTTCCACACGCTTTTCCTCTTCAAAGAAATGAAGAGCCCTAAGCACCGGGCGGTCTCCCAGAATACTTCTCAACCCTGGAATCTGTTCAAAAAATTCCTTTTCTTCTACTTCCCTCAGCACATTTTTCTTGAAAAATGCCGCTACTTTTTTCATTTCTTCAGGAATCTTTGCATAGTCATCTGTGAGATTTGCGTGAGAAGCCTTTGTATCCACGATACACAGACTGTACTGGTAAGCCTGAAAATCAGAAGGAACCTTTTTTACAGAAGGCGCCTGAGTGTCTTTAAAATCAATATGTATCAGGCCCCCTACGGAGCTTGCCATCTGGTCCATAAGGCCGCAGGGTTTTCCGAAATAAACATTTTCCGCGAACTGTCCGGCCTTAGCGATCTCCACAGGATCGATTTTCATATCATTATAAAGTCCGGAAAGAATCGTTCCCAAAAGAACCTCAAAGGCTGCTGAAGAAGAAAGTCCGGCGCCGATCAGTACATCGCTGGTAATGTATGCCTGAAATCCTCCTACCTTATATCCTTTCTCCGCCAGAGACGCTGCCACTCCTCTGATCAGAGCCGCTGTGGTCCCCTCTTCTTCATATTTGGCTTCCAGATCTTTGGTATCTACCTCTATCATATCATATCCTTCTGAAACTACCTGCATTACAGAAGAGTCTCCTGGACTTACTACTGCGATAGCATCCAGATTAATAGAGGTGGCCAATACCATCCCGTGCTGATGGTCCGTATGATTTCCTCCTACTTCGCTTCTTCCGGGAGCGCTGTAGATCTCTACCTGTTTTTCCCCGAAAAGCTCTTCAAACTTTTCGATTGCCTGGGCATATCTGCTGTTCTGTGCTTCTGTCCCTGCCCTGTCCTGATAAATGTCCTGGAAAAGCTCTTGGTATTTTCCCTGTAAAAGTTCTTCTCTTAATGTTCTGGAGTTTTCCATAATCTTATCCCTCCTGCTTTATTTGCCATGATACCTTTTATATTTCTCCAGTATCTTCCTCTCCATCATAGCATACTTTTCCAAGAAAATACACATACCCTTTTTCTTTTTTCATAAACTGTAAAGAAGTCCTGAGATTGAGAGGGTTCCTATTGAAAAAATTATTGGGTGGAAAATTAAAATACCTCATTATCTTTGCCGTACTTGGGACAGCAGGTCTTTCTATATTTCTGGCAAAAAGCTGTCTGTCCGGATCAGAAAATACCAGATTTGAAAAATATATTGATAAAATTTTTTATCAGGAAATAAGCTCCAATACACTGAATCTTCACTATACTCTGGCTTATCCCGAGGACTATGGGATCAGGGATTATCAGATCAGCCTGGGAACTTTTGAGCCGAAGGCCCTGGAAGATGATCTGATACGGACAGAAAAACTGAATAAGGAGCTGGAAAGGTTTGACTCCGCCAGGCTTTCTCAAGAAAACCGGATCATCTACGATATCCTTTCTCTGGAATTTTCCTCCCGGCTTTCTCTTGGCCAAAATTATCTCCTCCAGGAGCCCCTGGGGCCAAATCTTGGCATTCAGGCACAGCTTCCTGTTCTTCTGGCGGAATATGCCTTCCGCACTTCCGCAGATATCAAAGATTACTTTTCTCTTCTGGCTTCAGTTCCTGAATATTTTGAAGAAATCCTGGACTTTGAAAGAAAGAAGTCTGAAGAAGGATTGTTTATGAGCGATGCCAGCGCAGACAGGATCATCCTCCAATGTGAAAGTTTTCTGGAAACAAGCAAAGACAATTACCTGTACGGAACGTTCAATGAGCGGATAGAAGAATTATTAAACGCTAAGCGGATCAGCCGCCATCAGGCGGATTCTTTCATAGAGATGCATGATAAACTTATGGATCAGTATATTTTTCCAGCATACCGTTCTCTTGCTGAGGGGCTGGAGAATCTGAAAGGCAGCGGAAAAAATGCTCAGGGACTGGCTAACTGGGAAGGCGGGAAAGAATATTATGAATATCTTCTGAAAAGCAATGTAGGAGATTATCGTTCTGTGAATGAAATTCTGGAGGATCTCTTCCGGCAGCTTCAGGCTGACTACGGCCGGGTACAGGACCTTCTCGCAGAAAATCCTCAGATCATCTCCCAGGCATCTCACCTCCCAGACTCAGACCTTTCTCCTGAACAGATGCTGGAATACCTGCAGCATATTATCACCGATGATTTTCCGGATCTTTCTGTTAAAGAATATGAAGTAAAATATGTGCCGGAGTCTATGGAGGATTTCTCGAGTCCTGCGTTTTATCTCACCCCGCCTGTAGACACCCTCTCTCCCAATACTATATACATCAATTCCTCCAGCCAGGTATCCCAGGCGGAACTTTTTACCACCCTTGCCCATGAAGGCTTTCCAGGCCACCTATACCAGACTGTTTATTTTTCCAGCCAGGATCATCACCCTGTGCGGGAGCTTTTAAGCTGCAGCGGGTATACAGAAGGATGGGCCACTTATGTGGAATCCCTTGCTTATGGGTATGCCTCTCCTCTTCTGGATATTGATGCCGAGACAATGGAATTGCTCTGTCTGAACCGTTCTATCAGCCTGTGCCTCTATTCTATCCTTGATATGGGCATTCACTGCCAGGGCTGGAACTCCGATACCGTATCCGATACTCTGGCTTCATTTGGAATCACGAATCAGGAGACCGGAAGGGAAATCTTCCAGTATATCATAGAAAATCCCGCCAACTATCTGAAATATTATCTTGGATATCTGAACTTCATATCCCTGAGGAATGAAGTCCAAAGCCTGGAGGGAAACAGCTTCCAGCTGAAAGACTTTCATGAAAATCTTCTGAAAATCGGGCCTGGCCCCTTTCCCGTAGTTAAAAAATACCTTCTTGCTCAATACCAGTAAAAAAACGGAGCTGCCGCATCAGTCATACGTCAGCTCCGTTTTCTCACTTAGGTTTACGGTAAGAATCAAAAAAAGTTCTCAGGTTCAGCAGAGATTTTACAAGAATCTTCTGCTGTTCCTCATCCAGATCTTTCAGCACAGCCTGTATCATTCCATCATGAAATTTCATATGGTGTGCATTGGCCTTCCGGCCTTTCTCTGTAAGAGAGATAAGGACTACTCTCCTGTCCTCCTCACTCCGCTCTCTGTGTACATATCCCTTTTTTACCAGGCTGTTAATAGCAATGGTGAGGGTTCCTACAGTAACCGACATGATCTTCGCTACAGAAGACATGTTCTTAGGTTCCTTCTCACCAATCGCTTCAATAATATGCATATCATTAACAGAAATATCCTTAAATTCTGGAGTAATCAATGCTTTGCTCTCAATATCCAGGACTTCCTGAAAAAGCTTTACGAGAATGTCATGCAGTACATCGTAATTGCTCACGCCATCACTCCTCTCAGCTGTCTGCGGGCTGTTTCGTTGATGGTTTTATTATATCCGATTCAAGTATTAATTACAATCAAATTTTTTGATAATCAAAATATTTTTACAAAACCTTTTCATACAAGCCTCTGATCATAGAAAAAAGAGACTGTCGCATTAATGCGGCAGCCTCTTTCTTCAAAATACGATCTTTATTTCACGATCATTTCGCCGTAGCATTCTTTTCCTGGTGCTAAAGCATTAGATTCATCTGTATCAATATGAGCAGCTGTAGCATAAGATGCGCTTACACGGACAACCACATCACCAAAAGTCAGAGAACGTCCATTTGGAGATTCAATAGCAAGGCTTACGATCTGTTTGTCTTTTACTCCTGCAGCTTCAGCATCTTCCGGTGTCATATGTACGTGACGTTTTGCTGCGATAACTCCTTCTTTCAGCTCTACCTCTCCGGCAGGTCCGATCAGCTTACATGATCCTGATCCTGCAATGTCTCCTGACTCACGGATAGGAGCTGTAACGCCCAGACTTCTTGCGTCTGTCAGAGAAACCTCAACCTGTGTATCTTTTCTCACCGGGCCAAGTACAGACATTTTCTGGCTGCCTTTTGTTCCTACAACTTCTACTTTTTCTTCACAGGCAAACTGTCCCGGCTGGCTTAACATTTTTTTCACTGTCAGCTCATGGCCTTTTCCAAACAGGATCTCCAGATGCTCCTGTGACAAATGTACGTGTCTTGCAGATGTTTCTACTAATACTTTCATTTTGAAATCCTCCACTTTTTTATAATTATTAAATAATTATTCACTACCTTTAATTATAGCTTTTTCCAAAAGCTTGTCAACGCATATAAAAAGATTTCTTACAGGGAATTTTGCATTTTTCAGGATACAAAAAAATCAGAGACAGATACTGCCTGTCCTATTCTCAGTCAGTATCTGTCTCTGGTTCTTTCTCTTTTTCATTTTTTGTAAATTTGTTCCTTAAGTACTGATATTCTTCTACAATGCCTCTGGTGATTTCATCTTCTTCCTGCTCGTCATCCGGGTGGTAAATACGCAAAAGGGCAGCATATCTTTTATCCAGTTCCTCTGCTGTTTTCAGTCCTTTAAAATAATGACTGCCTGAATCGGCTTCCTCCAGATCATGCTTTTTATATCCGCTGTCAAAAGCCGACCACTGAAAATCCGGCCTTTTGTAGAAAGCTTTCCAGGTCTTGGATTTCCCCATATAAAAACGCCAGATCCAGCTGCAGGCGGCTTCAAGAACAACCATCACCAGTCCGACGCCGGCAACAGGCACATAAATAAGCGCTCCTGCCGCGCAAATGGTCAGTACCACTGCAGCAAAGCCGGGCCCCCTCCCCTGAAGCTGAAGGACTATCTCTGCCAGAGCTGCTAAAGAGACAACAACAGAAGACAGCATACACACAAAAGAAACCACGGTTCCGGATATTTTTAAAAAGTACTGCACACAGCGTATCAGCAAAAAAGCCGCTGCCAGAGGAACCGCAAGAATCACTTTCACTATGGTCAATAAAATTTCAAGGATACGTCTGCCGTCAATCTTCTTCATTTTTTTACCTGCGTTTCTAAGCATTACAATTTATCTACAGGATTAGTTTATCATATCCGGCAGGATTTTCACAGGATAAATTTTTAACAATTTTCCAATCCCCTATTTTCATGTATTATGGTCACTTACATGAAACTTTTTCAGATTTCCGATCTTCTGCCGTCTTTCTGCCAGTATTTTTTCCACATCCTCCAGGGGAATTCCGGATTCTACCATCATAACAAGGAGATGGTAGATCAGATCGCAGATTTCATTTGCAGTATCTTCATTTTTCCCATTCTTTGCCGCAATGATCACTTCACTGCATTCTTCTCCGCATTTCTTCAGGATCTTATCCAGTCCCTGCTCAAAAAGATAACAGGTGTAAGATCCCTCCCTTTTCTCTCCTTTTCTCTCCTGGACTACCTGATACAGTCCTTCTAAAACATCCATCATTTTTTCTCTTCCTCCCATAATTCTCTGAAAAAGCAGCTGTGAGCCCCTGTATGGCAGGCTGCCCCGGTCTGGATCACCGTAATCAGCAAGGTATCCTCATCACAATCTCCTTTTATATCCACTACCTTCTGCACATGGCCGGAGGTGGCGCCTTTATTCCAAAGCTCCTGTCTGGAGCGGCTGTAGAACCAGGTATAGCCTGTTTCAAAGGTCTTTTTCAGGCTCTCTCTGTTCATATAGGCCAGCATCAGCACTTCTCCTGTATCTTTTTCCTGAACAATCGCAGGCAGAAGCTCGCTTTTTTTAAAATAATTCTCTACATCTATCATTTTCAATTCCTTCTCACAGGGATATCCTGTTCTCTTAAATGTTCTTTTACCTGCTCCACTGTCAATTCCCGGAAGTGGAACAGAGATGCTGCAAGAGCAGCGTCTGCTCCTGTCTTTTGAAATACTTCTGAAAAATGCTCCAGTTTACCGCAGCCTCCGCTGGCGATCACAGGGATCGTCACCTGGGAGCAGATAGCCTTGGTCAGTTCCAGATCGAATCCATCCCGGCATCCGTCCGTATCCATAGAAGTCAGCAGGATTTCTCCAGCTCCCAGTTCCTGACATTTTTTCGCCCATTTCACAGCATCCAGACCGGTATCTTTCCGCCCTCCATGAACGACAACGCGGAAAACACCCTTTTCGTCTCTTCTGGCGTCAATAGCCGCCACCACACACTGACTTCCAAAGATTCTTGCGGCATCTGCGATAAGCTGTGGATTCTTCACCGCGGCAGAATTTACAGAAACCTTGTCTGCCCCTGCGCGGAGGATTTCCCGGAAATCCTCTACTGTACGGATGCCGCCGCCTACTGTAAGGGGAACAAACACATGCTGTGCTGTTTTCCGGACTACATCTGTCATAGTTTTTCTTCCTTCATGGGTAGCGGTAATGTCCAGGAAACAGATTTCATCTGCTCCCTGTTTATCATATTCTATAGCGCATTCCACAGGATCTCCTACTTCCTTGATCCCGACGAAGTTTACGCCCTTGACCACTTTTCCGTCCCTGACATCCAGGCAGGGGATAATCCTCTTTGCCAGCATCAGAACTCACCTGCCTTCTCAATGGCTTCTTTCAGGTCAATAGCCCCGGAATAAATGGATTTTCCGCAGATACATCCATATAACCCCAGTTTTGCGCAGTTCTCAATATCCTCTATAGATCTGACGCCGCCGCTGGCAATCACTCTGCAGGACACAGCAGAGTTCAGCTGCTCCAGATGATCCAGGTTCACTCCCGTAAGGGTGCCGTCTCGGGAAATATCCGTATAAATCAAGGTCTTAACTCCCATCTGTTCCATGGCCATAGCCAATTCCAGATAGCATACCGCACTGGTTTCCATCCATCCTTCTGTAGCTACCATGCCGTCTCTGGCATCAATTCCTACGGCAATTTTATCTCCGAATTTTTTTACCGCCTCTGCTACAAGTTCCGGGTTTTTCACCGCCGCAGATCCCAGAATGATCCTGGAAATTCCATTCTCCAGATAAAATTCTATAGTCTTCATATCCCGGATGCCGCCGCCCAGTTCCGTGTTCATCCCTGTCTCTCCGGCAATTTTTAAAAATATTTCCTGGTTTACCGGATAAGCGTCCTTCGCTCCGTTCAGGTCTACCATATGTATCCATTTGGCCCCTTCTCCGGCAAATCTTTTGGCTGTCTCAAAGGGATCTTCGGCCACCTTCTGTGCTGTGCCGTAGTCTCCTTTAAAGAGACGGACACAGGTTTTATCTTTTATATCTATTGCAGGTAATACAATCATACTCTCACCAGCCTCGCAAAATTTTCTAACATTTTCAATCCCGTTTTTCCGCTTTTTTCGGGATGAAACTGAGCTCCATACACCATTCCCCGACGTACCAGCGCCGGAATTTTTTCTCCATAAACTGTATAGCAGGAAATATTTTCCTCTTCCGTATCTGCCCGGAAGGAATGGACAAAGTAGACATAGGCGTCTTCTTTCATTCTCTCTGTCATTGCACAAGGATTCAGAATCCGAAGATCATTCCAGCCCATATGAGGAATTTTTAATCCTTTACTGTCAATCTGGATCACCTGACCGGGGATCAGCCCCAGCCCCTTTGTCTCGCCAAATTCGCTGCTCTTTTCAAAAAGAAGCTGCATTCCCAGACAGATCCCAAGGAGAGGTTTTCTTTGGGCTTCCCGGCAGATCACTTCTGTAAGCCCTTTCTTCTCCAGCATATTCATAGCGTCCGGAAAAGCTCCCACCCCGGGAAGGATCAGCTCGTCTGCCTTTTCGATCTCTTCTTTATCTCCTGTCACACAGTTTTCCACTCCCAGATAATCCAGGGCATTTTTCACACTGAACAGATTGCCTGCTCCATAATCAATTATACCTATCATCACAACACTCCCTTTGAAGACAGCACGCCTTTGCCTGTTTCTGTCACTGCTTCTTTCAGGGCATGGGCAAAGGCTTTAAATATTGCTTCAATCTTATGATGGTCATTTTCCCCGTACAGGACCCTCAGGTGAAGGGTAATCCCTGCCTGAAAGGCCAGAGCCCTGAAGAACTCTTTGACCATGCAGCAGTCAAGGGCTCCTACCGAAGGGTTCTCATAACTGGCATCATAAACCAGAAAAGCTCTTCCGCTGACATCCAGAGAGCAAAATCCAAGAGCCTCATCCATAGGAATGTAAAAGCTTCCGTATCTTAAAATCCCTCCTTTGTCTTTCAGAGCCTCTTTCAGCGCCATGCCCAGAACGATTCCCAGGTCCTCAATGCTGTGGTGGCAGTCTACCTCCAGATCTCCTTTCATAGCCAGTTCGATGTCGAAACCTCCGTGAACGCATAATGCCTGCATCATATGGTCAAAAAATCCCACTCCGCAGCTTCCTTTATAGGATCCCGCTCCGTCCAGATTCCAGCTAAGGGATATCTGGGTCTCCTTGGTGTTTCTCTCTGCCTTTCCTATTCTCACGGCTCTTTCCTCCTTTCTCCTCCTGTATTTACTGAAACAGTCTGTCCAGGGCCTGGACCAGTTCCTGGTTTTCTTCTCTGGAGCCTGCGGATATCCGCAGATATCCGTTCATATTCCGAATAGATATCCCTTCTTGTTTCAGGGCTTCAAAAATTTCTCCGCTCCGTTCTGTCTTTATATACAGGAAATTTGTAGCTGTAGGATACAGCCGCTGGATATCCTTTTTCTTCTCTGCGAGAGTTTTCATTTCCTGGTAAAGGGAGCGGACAGATTCCTTGATCCGGGCAGTACAGTTCTCCAGATACTCTCTGTGGCTCAGGATCACGCAGCCGGCAGCCTGGGTCATAGAATTCACATTATAAGGCGCTTTCAAAGTTTTTAAAATGTTGGTGATCCGGGGGTTTGCCGCGGCAAACCCCAGCCGGATAGCAGCCATTCCAAAAGCTTTTGAGCAAGTCTTCAAAACGATCAGATTCTCATAATTTTCAATTTCGTTAAGCACGGATCCCTCTGTAAATTCCATATAAGCCTCGTCCACCACTACCATTGCGTCCACAGCTCCCACTACTTTCAGGATATCCTCTCTGCTCATGATCACGGCCGTAGGATTGCAGGGGTTTGAAAATACCAGAAGCCTTGCATTGCACTGAGCAGCTTTTGCAATGATCTGCTCCGGCGTAATCTTCATATTTTCATCTTTATTAAGGGCCTCTGCTCTGGCGCCTACCATGCGGGTATAAAAGGTATACATACTGAAATCCGGAAGAATGGTCAGCATAGTGTCACCTTCTCCCAAAAAATTAGGCACAATAATAGAGATCAGCTCATCCGAACCGTTACCTGCGGTGAGAAGCTCTGGCTTCACATCAAACAGCTCCCCAAATTTTCTGCAAAGTTCTGTGGCGTTGGGGTCAGGATAACGGTTAAATTCTACTTTTGAAACAGCCTCCAGAATCTCCTTTTTTATATCTTCCGGCATTTCCAGAAAGCTTTCATTGGCATCCAGCCGCACACGATAGATTTCTGTAACCGGATCATACTTTGGCAGATTCTTCAGCTTTTCCGGCAATTCATAGCTCATGTTATCCTCTCCCCTCAGTTTCTTTCTTTTATATCTTTTTCCACTTTGCTGATCAAATCTTCGATCTCTCTTTTTCTCAGTTTCATGCTTGCGATATTTACGATCAGTCTGGCACTGATCTGGCAGATATCTTCAATGACCTCCAGTCCGTTTTCTCTAAGGGTTGTCCCGGTTTCTACAATATCCACTATAGCATCCGCCAGCCCTAAAACAGGCGCCAGTTCCACAGAGCCTTCAATCTTCACCAGATCCACATCCATATTCTTGCCTTCAAAAAAATTTTTTGCCACATTCATATATTTACTGGCAATGGTCCTGGTCCGATATCCCTGATAAATATCTGTTCCTTTTAAAGCAGCAAGAGCAAACCGGCATCTGCCGAATCCCAGATCAGCCACCTCATAAAAGGTTCCCCCTTTTTCCATGATCGTGTCTTTTCCCACAACACCCATGTCACAGACCCCTGTCTCTACATAGGTGACCACATCTGCCGCTTTTGCCAGGACGATCTCCACAGATCCGTCTCCTATAGGCATGATCAGCTTTCTTCCCTTTTGTCTTACATTGCTGCAGTCATATCCCAGACGCTCCAGCATTTCTACAGTTTTCTCTTCCAAACGTCCCTTGGTCAGCGCAATTCTAATTGGTCTCATTTTCCCCGATTCCTTTCTCCATCTGATATTCTTCTATTTTTTCCCCTACCAGATGGACACGGAGGATTCCTCTTTTTCTGGCATATTCCAGAGTCTCTTCCAAAGTGTCAAAAACACTGTTTTCCGCCATGATCCCCTTCTTTTCCAGTTCCTTCCGGTACTGAACACTAGCCGGGATATATTTCAGATCCTGGGTATATACCAGGATCTTAGGCACAGGCTCCGGCTCCGGTTCTTTTCCCTGACTGGCAAGATCTACATTAAATCCAAATCCGATGGCGCAGTGATCTTCTCCGAATTGTCCAAGAAGTGTATCGTATCTTCCTCCTGAGAGTACCTGTTCTCCCAGGCCCCGGAAGTATCCCCTGAAAATAATCCCTGTATAATATTCCGCCAGATTTACCAGCCCAAGGTCGATCAGTACTTTATCTCCCAGCCCCAGTTCCTGGAGATACTCATAAATCTGTTTTAAATAATCCAGGCTTTCTTTTGCCCCGTTCTCATCAAACAGTTCGTAAGCCTCCTGGAAGACTTCAGCCCCTCCGAAAAGTCTGGGCAGTCTTCTGAGGGCTCTCGCAGCTTTGTTGTCCTTGGCCTTTCCAAGGATATCAGACAAGGCTGCATAATTCTTCTGTTCCACCAGCTGCCGGATCTCTTCTTTTGTGTCTTCGTCGGCATCCAGACTGTCCATGATCGCCTTGAAATATCCGATATGGCAAAGTTCCAGACGGTATTTTCCTTCGCTGACTTCGTCAAGACTTCTGGCAGCCAGTTCTACCACCTCCAGATCACCCCTAAGAGGAGAACCTCCGATCAGCTCGATCCCTACCTGATTGATCTCCACGCTTTTACTTTTTCGTTCTGGAAATCCACGGTATATATTATGGTTATAATACAGCCTGAGAGGCTTTGGCAGTCCCTTCAGTCTCGTAGCAGTCAGCCTTGCCACGGGAGCTGTACAGTCCGGGCATAGTACCATCAGCCTTCCCTTAGCATCTGTCAGTTTATACATAGATTCTTTTGGGAGGTATTTTGCTGCCTTTCCAAAAACATCATAAAACTCAAGAGCCGGAGTCATAACCCGGCGGTATCCCTGAGCTACAAATAAATCCTTAAGCGTCTTCGTCACCTGGGAACGCTGGTCACATTCGCCGAAAAGCAGGTCCCTGGTTCCGTCTGGTGTTATTTTGTCATAATATCTCATGATTTTGTCCCCTTCACTTTAACGTGCTACCATATTATCATTATAGAGTTTTTATGTCAATATTTTTCATTTTTACTATGTTAACGCGGCACAACTATGTTTTTATTATAGCAGAATCAGATTTTATTGTATAGCAAAAAACTGAGAGCCAGGAATCCACCTGTCTCTCAGTTTTTATATCTCTGATCTGTTTACCTGAGCATCAGCCCCGCCAGGACCACACTGGCTGCAATTCCTCCAAAAGTAGCCAATAGGGCCCCTGCTATGGTATATCTGGTCTTATTCACTCTGGCTGCGATAAAGTATACAGAAACTGTATAAAAAATAGTTTCTGTACAGGACATCATGATCGAAGCGATGAGGC
>DWYL01000271.1 GCA_019118685.1 Candidatus Blautia merdipullorum | reverse complement strand
CTTTTTATTTCTATATGTTATGATTAATTATCATAGCATATCAAAAAAGGAGGAACAACTATTTCATGAATATTTCAGATATTGACTATACCTCTCTGATTAATAAATACCAACCTTTGATTATTTCCGCCGCAGATTCTATCTGGGAATATGGGGAAACTGCTTTTCAGGAATATCGTTCCAGCGCTTTGCTGAAATCTATTCTGGAGGAACAGGGATTTACGGTCTCTTCCCCTTCTTCCCAGCTTCCTACCGCTTTTACAGCCCGCTGGGGAAATGGAAAGCCTGTGATTGGTCTGTTGGGCGAATACGATGCGCTCCCGGGACTGGCACAAAAAGCAGACGTCTCTTCTCCCGCTCCTCTGGATGCTCCGGCCGGACATGGGTGCGGCCATAATCTTCTGGGCTGCGGAGTCCTGGCAGCGGCTCTTTTTCTGAAAGAGATCATGGAACAGGAACAGCTTTCCGGAACCATCCTGTACCTTGGCTGTCCGGCAGAAGAAAATGCAGCCGGGAAAGCCTACATGATCGAGGAGGGCTTCTTTGATCAGGTGGACGCCGCTTTCTCCTGGCATCCCCATTATAAATCCGGAATCTTCAACCAGGCTCTGGCAAATCATCGTGTCTATTATACTTTTCACGGAACCAGTGCCCATGCTTCACAGGCGCCCCATCTTGGACGCAGCGCGCTGGATGCCTGTGAATTGATGAACATAGGGGTCAACTATCTCCGGGAGCATATGATGGACGAGGCCAGAGTCCACTATGCCTACACAGACGCAGGCGGAACTGCCCCTAATATCATCCCTGCCAAAGCCCAGCTTTTTTATGCAGTCCGTGCTCCCAGAGGAAAAGACGCCCGGCTGCTGCGAGAAAGAGTAGACAATATTGCCAGAGGAGCTGCCCTGATGACAGAAACTTCCGTTGATATTAAAACTGCCTGTATCTATGACAGCATCCTGTCTAACCCGGTTTTAGATCAGCTTGTCCTGAAATATCTGAAACTTTTTGTCCCATCCTATACCCCGGAAGAAAAAGCCTACGCCCAAAAATTTGTTCCCTATGGAAATCTGCCGGATACGGACCTGGCTGTTGATCCTGTTCCGGATCTTTCTCCTTCCAGAAAAACAGGGATCTCCACAGATGTAGGAAACGTAAGCCAGTTTCTTCCCTGTTCCTCTTTTATGGTCTGCTGTTATGCCAGCGGTTCCCCCCTTCACCACTGGACCGTAACAGCCCAGGGAAAATCCTCCATCGCACATAAGGGAATGTTTACCGCAGGAAAAATCCTTTCTTCCTGTGTTTTAGAGCTTCTTACAGACCCTGAGCTTCTCGCCCAGGCCAAAGAGTCCTTTACACAGGCCAAAGAAAAATAGCCAAAAAGCCCTCGGAAAAGAAATCCGTTTTTCCTTTTCCGGGGGCTTCTCTCTTCAGGTTCTCAGGATAGCGCTGAGGACATATTGGTTATTGGGGAAGTTTTTATGAGTAATATCTTCCAGCCGGATCAGATCCACATCCAGCCAAAGCTCTTCTGCGACTACCATAAGATGTGAAAACATAATACCGAAATTCAGCTCTTCAAATTTTCCTAAATGATTCATGTTATGCTTCTTGGCAAATACATGGATCCGGTTATCGTATACTACAAAACGCCAGGGCTGGCTGTTCATACTGGAAGGCGCCAGACGTGCCGCCTGAAGGAGCTGTTTCATCCATTGTCTTGGCACCTCTTTGTAAACACATAAATCTTTAAGATCCATTCTCTTTGCGTCCACTGCCTTTCTGGTATAGCTTCCTTTGCTCTTTCCAAAAGCCAGCATAATAATAAATTTCATATTCCCTTTTCGAAGATTTCCCATTTTGGGCTTCACTCCGCCAAGGAAACAGGTACCTAATCCTTTCGTACACAAAAACAGCGCAATCTGCTCCATAATATACCCTGCATTCATCTGGGCCAAATCCTTTTCTTCAGAATAGAATGCCAGATAATACGGAGCCTTAGCTCCCAGCAGATGCATCATTTTATTCTTTCCTCTGGTATTATCTATAATCGAAATCTCTGTGTGGATCCCAGGATTCAGTCCTTCAATCTCCCCATAAAATTCTCTGATCTCCTGGAGAACTTCTGCACTTACAGGTTCCATCTCATAACTCCGCACAGATTTTCTGAGAAAAATCGCTTCGTATAAATTCATATTATCACCCTTATTCTCCATGTAACATCATTGTAACATACATTTCTTGAAATGCAATGTTTATTTTCTTGAGAAATTTTAATTCTCTGAAAAGATTTCCTAAATTTTTTATTGACAAATTCCTTTTCTTTTCGTATTATTGTATTAATCAATTAGTACAATAATACAAAATATGATGCGCATATTAAAAGGAGGTGCCGCATATATGCCTTGGACTCTGGACTCCAACCTTCCCATTTATCCTCAGATCATGGAAAGGATCACTTTGGATATTATTTCCGGCACATATCTTCCCGGAAGCAAACTTCCTTCTGTAAGGGATCTTGCCCAGGATGCCGGAGTAAATCCCAACACTATGCAAAAAGCTTTGTCTGAGCTGGAGCGTACAGGACTTCTGTACAGTCAGCGGACCAGCGGGCGGTTTATCACGGAGGATCTGACAATGATAGAACAGACAAAAAACACCATTGCCTCTGAGCAGGTAAAGGAATTTCTGAAAAAAATGGAGTATATCGGCTTTACCAAAAAAGCCACTATACAGCTTATTGAAAAAATAGAAAAGGAGGAGCAGTCATGAACCCTATTTTAGAATGTAAAGGCCTTACCAAACGCTATGGCGGCAAAACTGCCCTGGATCAGATTACCTTTTCTCTGATGCCCGGAAAGATCATTGGTCTTCTTGGGCCTAATGGCAGCGGAAAGACTACTCTGATCAAACTTCTCAATGGTCTTCTTGTTCCCACAGAAGGACAGATCTTCATAGATGGCCTGCGGCCAGGAACAGAAACAAAAAAATTTGTTTCCTATCTTCCAGAACGGACTTATCTGAATTCCTGGATGAAAGTCTGTGACATCATCGACTTTTTTCAGGACTTCTACGAAGACTTTGATAAAGCCAGGGCTTACGATATGCTGAAGAGGCTGAATATTAATCCTTCCGACAGGCTCCGCACCATGTCTAAAGGCACAAAGGAAAAAGTTCAGCTGATCCTGGTCATGAGCCGCAGGGCCCGCCTGTACTGTCTGGACGAACCCATAGCAGGAGTAGACCCTGCTGCCCGGGACTATATTCTTTCCACTATTATTCAAAACTATGATGAAAATGCTACCATTATTATATCCACACATTTGATTTCTGATGTAGAAAATATTCTGGATGATGTGGTTTTTATTCAGAACGGGCATATCCGCATGGTGGACAGCGTGGAAAATATTCGCTTTAATCAGGGAAAATCTGTGGATGCTCTGTTCAGGGAGGTATTCAAATGTTAAAGAAATTATATAAGTATGACTGGAAATCTGTTTCCATGCTTCTTCTGGTCCTGCATGGAGTATTACTGGCCTACAGCATCATCGGAAGACTGGCCATTGCCATTGCCGAGAATTTCAGTTCCGGAGCCGGCACAGATATAGATACCCCGGCCTCCCTTTCCACTACTATTTTCGGTATGGGAGCAGTGGCTTACATCCTGATCTATGCCATCTTCATCGTGGGTATTGTTCTGGCCACCATCCTTTATCTTGCAGTACGGATGCAGAAAAGCTTGTTTTCCGATGAAGGCTATCTTACCAACACCTTGCCTGTATCCTCAAATAAGCTTCTCTGGTCCAAGATCCTGGTATTCTGGACCTGGTCAGCCATTAACTTCTTATGCGTTGCTCTGTCTATCCTGATACTGGTCAGCTATCCGGATACTATGCAGGATATCGTAAATGGCTTTCAGACGTTTTTCACAAGCCTCCTGGGCTTTGAAGGCTTTGGCGCTATGACAGATACCATTATGTTGGTCTTGGGAGTGATCATCGAATATTTCTTTTACTTTACTGCTTTGATCTTATTTTCTATCTGTCTTGGCAGCTTATTTAAAACCCACAAAACCTTAGGGGCCGTAGTCTCTTTCTTTGGGATCAATATCGGACAGTCCATCGTCATGCTGATTATATTATTTATCGTCCCGCCCCTGAGTCCCATCAGCACCATGGTCACCACAGAAAGCGGAGAGGTTATCTCCAGCACGGGAGGAAACGGAACTGCACAGATGATATTCATGCTTGCCTGGTATTTGGTTTTATCGGTAGTATTCTACTTTGGAAGCCGGTACATTCTGACAAAAAAACTGAATCTGGACTAACACTTCTGGATATCTGCGCTGCCAGGCGCACCATATCCATGTAAAAAAAGTTATGGCAGGGGAATCGGAGCCATGGCAGCTCCAATTTCCCTGCCATTCTTTTTAGCTTTCTACTCTAACAGCCTGGCTTCCCAGGTTTCTGACCTGGAAGTTTCCATTTTCCCCTTCTACATGGAGAAAGATTTCCTCTCCCTGTCTTCTGGCCTGTACCTTCATCACAGTGTTTCCCTTGGTATCCGTAATCTCTACGCAGGTCTGGGCTCCTTCTTCAAATTCTCCGATCAGGAGAGTTACCTGATCTGCAAAGTCATAATCCGGAACCTGATCATTATTCCCCACAGGCAGCACCGTATTGGGCCGGAGCATAACCGGCAGAGAGTGATAATCATGGGTTTCTTTTAACCATCTTCCCCCTTTTTTCTTTTTTCCGGTGAGGATATTCACCCAGGTTCCCTCCGGCAGATAATAGTCTACTTCTCCGAATGCTTTAAAGACTGGAGCTACCAGCAGAGAGTCTCCCAGCATGTACTGGCGGTCCAGAGTATCGCAGGCCCTGTCTTCAGGAAAGTCCAGGAACATAGGCCTAAGGAGGGGAGTGCCCTTTACGTGAGATTTCACTGCCTGCCCATAAATATAAGGCATAAGCCGGCATTTCAGATTTACAAACTCCCGGAGGATATCGCAGGCTTCCTCATCAAAAAGCCAGGGCACACGGTAAGAAGCGGAACCGTGAAGACGGCTGTGGGAACTTAAAAGTCC
>DWYL01000270.1 GCA_019118685.1 Candidatus Blautia merdipullorum | reverse complement strand
GAGTTTGTGAAAAAAGCAGTTAAGGATGATCTGACGGAGTTGGATTCAAGAAAATCTATTTTAAAAGCACGGGTTCGGTGCAGAGATGATGAGGACAGATTTAATCTGTGCTGTCATTATGATTTCAGTCCATATATGGTTATGCTGTTTCGGAGATTTGACCCGGATGTAAAAGACTGGATTCATGAAAAGTATATGGAGTTAAAAAAGTGGCATCAGCCAAGTGAAGAACCATGTAAAAGCGTATATCAAGAAGTATGGAGAAAGTATAATCAGGAATTATATTCTAAAGAGCGGATAAGTAAAAAGTATTATGTTACAGTAACAAAGTATGCGGAAATTGATAGAAATATGACTGTACTATACCGTGCGGATTTTTCTTTGAAAGGCGAAATAGTCTCCATAGATGACCCTACCAGATCTTACAGAGGTTTTGACGGATATGAGGAAAAAGGTTATATACTGTCCAAACCAGAAAAGATCATTTCCGACAATCTTTACCTGTTTGGATCATATCCGGATGTTGAGCTACCATATGATAAAGGTGACATCCTGTATATAGATGGAAGTCCACATGAAAGGCCCTTTTATGCCGTTTGGTGCGGAGACAGACTTCTTTATATAAAAAATGGAGAGCATCTGGCTGACTTTATCAAATATAAAATTCCAAAGCGGGACTACAGAAGCCATAATCTGAGCAGGGTTTCTTTAGAGTATCATAAACCTGCTCCTCCCTATTATCATGTGGAAATAGTGGAAAACTGTGGCTATGACTGTCTTATGGAAGCGAGCCGGTTATTAAAGAATCCGGAGATTACCCATAATGATGATATCAGAGAAAAGGTACGGGAAATATTCAGGGAAGAATTTCAGGATGCCCCAATACCGGCAGAATTTAAAAGTGGAAGCAGAATGAATGAAATCTGTCATTTACTATCAGGAGAGATTTGTGAAAGGTATCAGAAAACAACGTTTACAAATTTTTTCAAGGGATTTTTGGAATGGCTCAAGTGCCCTAAAAAAATTCGGACGGATGCATTAGATGATGAACAATTATTATGTTTGCTTTCATATTATTGTACCAATAATTTAAACTATTATGAATATCGGAGAAGGAAGTTTGCAGATAGATGTGTAACTGTTGAACAAAAAAATCAAAGCAGAATGAGAGAAATTTGTTATCTATTATCTGAAAAGGTTAGTAAAAGATATCAGAAAACAACGTTTACAGATTTTTTTAAGAGGTTTAAGAAATGGCTTGACGAGACAAAAAGAATTTGTCTGGATACATTAGATGATGAACAGCTTTTATATCTGCTTTCATATTATTGCAGCGATCATTTAAACTACCATGAATACAGAAGCAGAGAGTTTGAAAGATGGTGTCAGGACAGAGACAATCTGTTTTGGTGCGAATAGTGACTTAAAGGACAGAGGTGAAATATGAGTAAGCCATTAAAAGGAGTTTTCTGGTTGATCGAAGGAAATATTCTGTCCGTTCCATACGATGAAAAATTTCCTTATGGGGTATCCCGGTCGGGAGATACTTATGTTCACAAGAAAATATGGGAATATGTCAGGCCGGAAGCATGTAAGAAACCTTATAACTATTATCCCAGAGGCAGAGTTGAAGTAAAGAAAAACGGAACAGTAGTTGTGTATATGAATCCCAATATCTATCTTAAATATCTAACGGACATCATAGAAAAATTCCAACTTCCAGAGCAGCCCCGGGTGATTTACGATCACAGCAGACATTATAAATGTCATTTGGATGCGGGATGGAAAGCTGAAAAATAACACAGGCAGGGGGATGATAAAAATGTCAATATTTTCCAGTATGACGCAGAATATTTCCTTGGAAGAGTATCTGACACTCCTTGAGCAGATGAAGCAAATTGCTCTTCTTGATATGGATAGTTTCCCGGAAAAAGAAAATCGTTCAGGGGTTGAGTGTGCGTTTTCTTTTTTAGGAGTAAGATTTCGGTATCGGGATGATGAAGATTGCCTGTATGCGGACTGTTCCTCTATGGGATATCAGGCATTTACAAGACTCCATCCCCATCTCTGGAAATACCTGAAAGAAGAGTCGGAAAGGTTTCTGGAAGATCAGGACTTATTTGAGGAATCGATGGAAGATAAATTTTACTGGGAAGTCACGAAATATATCCAGTTAGATGACTGCATCTATGAGCAGTATGCAGTCACATTTTCTTTGAAACTGGAAATGCTGAGTGTCCAGGGATATCCCTATCACTTTGAGGGAAAAATGTTTCGGCATCCGGACTATCTGAAATATTTTACGGAGGAGCAGAAGTTTATTCTGAAACATGCACAACTGGTGGAGGAACCAATGAATGTTGTTTTGCCTTACCATCCGGGAGATATCCTGTATATAGATGCCAATCCTTTTGGAAGACCATTTTATGTGGTATATTGCGGGGAGACGATGTCGGACCGGGATCACTTTGAATGGACAAAAACGGAGTATGGATTTTATAAACGGGAACATCCATGTCTTTACGAATCAGAAGATCATAAGGGCTTGGATCTTACGAATCTGGCAGGCTGGTTTACAGATTATATTCCTTTTCCCTATGCGCCTCTTGACCGGATCAAGGTGGTAGATATCTGTGATGATCCTTATCTCTTAAATGCCAGCAAAAAGTTAAAAGAAAATCCGGATATGTTTTGGAAATGGAGGGATTGGAAAGAAGAGGGTAAGCCTGCGGGAGAAAAATTTTTTCTTTAAAGGATTTTATTTTCCTCCGCAAAAATCATTGACTTTTTTTACCATAGATGTTATGTTTTAAGTGCTTATATGACTGACGGAAGTGGAAATGACCACGGGGAGTATAAGCGAGGGAAGCCGACCGTCTGGGCAGAATGCTCGGATAGTGGGCTTTTTTCATTACTGTTGTTTATAATTTATCTGAAAAGGAGAGAAATTCATGAAGATGCTGTCATTGTCAGAAGAACTGAAGAATAATGCATATCCGGGGAGAGGGATTGTCCTTGGCAAAACGCCGGATGGAAAGAAGGCTGTAGCCGCTTATTTCATTATGGGAAGGAGCAGCAACAGCAGAAACCGTGTATTCGTAGAAGACGGCGAGGGAATCCGCACCCAGGCATTTGACCCTTCTAAAATGGAAGATCCCAGCCTGATCATCTATGCGCCGGTGCGTGTACTGGGAAACAAGACGATTGTGACCAATGGGGATCAGACAGATACTATTTATGAAGGCATGGATAAACAGATGACATTTGAGCAGTCTTTAAGAAGCCGTGAGTTTGAGCCTGACGGACCAAACTACACCCCTAGAATTTCTGGAATTATGCATATTGAAAACGGACATTATAATTATGCAATGTCTATCTTAAAGAGCAACAACGGAGATCCAAAATCCTGCTGCAGATTTACTTTTGCTTATGAGAATCCTGCTGACGGAGAAGGACGTTTTATCCATACTTACATGCATGACGGCGATCCTCTTCCAAGTTTTGAGGGAGAGCCCAAACCGGTGGAGATTTCCGGTGATATCGATGCCTTTACCAAGGAAGTATGGGAGAGCCTGAATGAGGAGAATAAGGTATCTCTCTTTGTTCGTTTTATTGACATTGCGACAGGAAAATACGAGACAAAGATTGTTAATAAAAACCAGTAACAGATTTTCATAAGGGGAAAATACAGAAATCCGGAATGATCCGGGACCACGGAAAGGAAGTTAGAATTATGAAAGAATTAGCTCTGAAATACGGTTGTAATCCAAACCAGAAACCATCTAAGATTTATATGGCAGAC
>DWYL01000269.1 GCA_019118685.1 Candidatus Blautia merdipullorum | reverse complement strand
ACAAACATCATTCACGTGCCAATTGGTAAAGCTTCTTTCACAGAGGAGCAGTTAGCGGACAACTTCCAGACGCTTATGGGAGCTATCATCAAGGCAAGACCAAGCGCATTAAAGGGTGTGTTCTTAAAGAGTGTATCCCTGGCTTCCACTATGGGACCAAGTGTAAAGGTTAACCCTGTTAAGTTAGCTCAGTAATAGATTTTACAGAGAGACCGTTATGCGGAGTAAGAAAATACTCTGCATAACGGCTTTTTGTTTTGTATGATCCGGTGACTTTAAAGAAAGTTATTTCCTGCTGATAGCCGTTTTTACTATGGATTGAGAGTATTTTGTGTTTCCCGAAGAAACTGCTCTATGTATTCGTTAAATAAAAGGGAAAGTGTCTGAGGATCCTTTCCCCCTACAGGAATGCCGTCTACATGATCGGCTCTGCGTATCAGCCCTGTAGTGCTGGAAATGAGTACTTCATCTGCTGCCATTAAATCGCTGACAGTAAAAGCAGATTCAATGACAGGAATGCTGAGTTTTTGCGCCAAAGCCAGCATATGCATTCTGGTAATGCCAGGAAGGATCTTACCGTCTGTTGGAGCGGTATGTAAAATGCCGTTTTTTAAAATATGGATGTTGCTGTGAGCACATTCAGAAACAATACCGTCTTTGTGGAAGACAGCCTCATCACAGCCTTGTGACGCCGCTTTTTGAGCCGCCATAATATTAGGAATCAGATTGATAGTCTTTACATTACAATAAGAATAGCGGGTTTCTGGAGTGGTGATTAAATGGATGGTTTTCAGCTCCTTGGGTGTGTTGAAAGGGCTGATCATAATTAAAAGGTTGGCTTTGACATCAGTGCCGGGAAATAAATGAGAACGGGGAGCTGTACCTCTGGAAGCCTGCCAGTAGATCATAGCATTGCCTGGGGCATCAAGTTTATTTAACAATTCCTGGATCAATCCATGGAGGTGACCTTTCTCCATTTCAAAGGGGATTTCTAACTGCTTCAGACTGCAGAAAAAGCGGTTGATGTGATCCTCTAAGGCAAAAGGACGGTAGTTCTCTGCGACTGCAACATCATAAACCCCGTCTCCAAAATATACCGCTCTGTCATTCACAGGCAGGCTCAACTCCTCTATTGTATTAATTTTGCCGTTGTAATATCCTACGGTTTTCATTTCAGTTCCTTCTTTCTCATGTTTTTTAATCATTTTCACAAAATTTCATGCACGCCTGAACAAAGGATTCGAAGAGAGGTTTCATGGAGGAATCACCATGGGCGAACATAGCTTCAGGGTGCCACTGGATTCCAAGTCCATAAGAGAAATCCTTCAATTGGATGGCTTCCGGGATCCCATCTTTAGAATAGGCAATGATCCGAACGCCGGAACCAGGTTCCTTTACAGCCTGATGATGGTAACTGTTTACCCAGAATGTTTTGGCATACATCTGACTGAGGATAGATTCATTTTCCAGGATAACCTGGTGTGAAATATCAGAGGGACCTGTTTTCTGAAAGTGTTTAATATAAGTGCCGCTATGTTCTGAAAGATCCTGATATAGAGTTCCTCCACAGGCTACATTTAAGACTTGGCAGCCACGACAAATACCCAGGACAGGTTTTTTGGCAGCAAGAACCTTCTGCATGAAAGGAATCTGTGTCCGATCAAGTTCTGCAAGAGTTTCCCCTAGCTTTTCATGGGCGTCCTCATCGTAATAATTTGGAGATATATCAATACCTCCGCTAAATAAAAAACCATCACATAAATTTATGTATGCCTCCATTTCAGACTCCGGAATAAAAACAGGGAGGATTATAGGAATCCCGCCAGAATTCATGATGGATTCTACATAAGTGTTACCAATGGAGCTTTTCCCTAAAGGGCTATTTTGCGCTTTATCAATGTGAGAGGTAAGACCGATCACTGGTTTCATGGTATTTACTCCTTTATGATTTAAAAGTTAATAAAACGATTATATTATACCTTTAAGGAGAGAGGATTTCAATAAAAAAACTTATTACTGCTGTGAAGTGATAAAAAAGTAATTGACGATAGCTTCCAGGAAATGGTATTATAAAAAAATAAAGTTTGTTAAATATAAATTAAATCATACAAGTTTGACAAATTTTATGGACACTTTATCAAAGGGAAAAAATCCCAGTTCACAGGTGGCTGGTTTTAACTGCCCATCTGATGAAAATACCGCGAGAATATACAGGAATTGGGAAGTGCATTATGCTAATGATAACTGAACCGAAGCCAGATTATGACTCGCGACGGAGATCTAAAAGTACAAGGAGGTAGATTGAATGAAAAAGAAAATTTTGGCAGTATTGCTTGCCAGCGTATTAGGCATTGCTGCTGCGGGATGCGGATCGAATTCAGGAAATGACAGCTCAGGATCCACAGATACTCAGCAGGAAGGTGTGAGTAAAGAAGCTAAGTCCAGTGCAGAAACAGTAGAAGTTCCAGAGGGGGAGTCTGTTTCACAGGATACAGATATCGTTGCGGCTGTTAATGTGGACTTTACAACCCTTGATCCTCTGGATACCAGCGATACTCTTTCCGGAGATATTCAGAGAATGCTTATGGACGGCCTTTTTGGATTTGACAGAGAGATGAACGTGATCCCTATGCTGGCAGAAAGCTATGAAGCCAACGAAGAAGCGACAGAGTATACCTTTACTCTGCGTCAGGGAATTACTTTTTCAGACGGCACGCCCTGGAATGCCGAGGCTGCAAAAGCAAACTTTGACCGCTGGGGAGACAAAAGCTTAGGATTAAAGAGAACAACTTTATTATGTAATATCCTGGACTCCACAGAAATTGTAGATGAATATACCATTAAAGTTACTTTGACTCAATCTTTTGGTGCATTTATCAATACTTTGGCACATCCTGCCTGTGTATGTATGAGCCCGGTACAGATTGCAGCCGGCAGTGAGGTATGCGCCAGCGATCCTGTCGGAACAGGGCAGTATACTTTTGTAGAATGGATTGCAGGAGATCATCTGACGGTTCAGCTGAATCCTGATTGGTGGGGCTACGATGCAGATATCTGCGGAGGAGAAGCTTTAGTAGAAGCTGATGCAGGATTTAAGAGCGTTACATTCAGACCGGTTACAGAATCTGCAACAAGAGTTGCTATGATCCAGTCCGGCGATGCACAGCTGATCTGGCCGGTTCCAAGTGAAAGTATTGACTCTTTAAGAGAAGACTCCAGTGTATATCTGGGAGCTGAGACAGGAGACGTTGTCCGCTATCTGATGATGAACAACCAGAAAGAGCCATTTAATGACGTGAGAGTGCGTCAGGCGATCAATTATGCCATTGATAAGAATGCGTACATCGCTGTAGTAAAAGATGGAAACGCTACAGTGGCTCAGTCAGTGATCGGACAGAATGTGCAGTATTTTAAGGCAAATGAGCCTTATGAATATGATATTGAGAAAGCTAAAGAACTGCTGGCAGAGGCAGGATATCCGGATGGATTTACTACTTCCATCATGTATGCCAATACTACAGCCAACCAGAAACAGTGTGAATTCCTGAAACAGCAGCTGGAACAAGTTGGAATCGAAGTAGAGCTAAACGGAATGGAAAGCGCTATTCTGAACCAGAAGATCCAGGATGTGGATGTTCCGGGATCTGAAGCAGAAGTAGAGATGTATGTGATCGGATGGTCTACATCTACAGGAGATGCTGACTGGGGTATCCGTCCTCTTTTGGCAACAGAGTCCGAACCGCCTATGAGCTATAATATCTGCTACTATGAAAATGAAGAAGTAGATAACTTGTTATACGAAGCTCTCGGCACCTCTGATTCTGACAAGAGAGCAGAAGCCTATGCAAAAGCTCAGGACATTATCTGGGAAGAGTCTCCATTAGTGTGTCTGGCATATGACTATAATACCTGGGCAAACAGTAAAAATATCGTCAATGTTGGAAATACACCTGACGGAGGTCTTTATATCCGAAACGCAAGAATGGCAGCAGAGTAACACAGGCGAGATGAAGCAGTGAAAGGTGGATAAAATGCTTAGATACATTGTTAAAAGAATAATAGGAGTGATCCCAACACTGATTCTTGTAGTAACTTTTGTGTTTTTCTTTGTCAGAATGATACCTGGAGACCCTGCACGACTTGTTGCAGGGCCTCAGGCTACTCAGGAGGATGTGGAGCTTGTAAGGGAACAACTGGGATTGAATGAATCGATTCCTAAACAGTATGTAAATTATGTCAGCGGATTGTTCCACGGTGATTTAGGTACTTCTCTGCGGACAAAACGCCCGGTAGCGGTAGAGGTTGCAAGCCGCTATGGAAATACAGTACAGCTGACCTTGCTGAGCCTGGCGTGGAGTTCAGTGGTAGGAATTTTATTGGGTGTGTGGTCAGGAAGGCACAGGAGTAAATGGCAGGATTATACAGGAATGACACTGGCTGTCTCCGGGATTTCCCTTCCGTCGTTCTGGATAGGCTTTATTTTGATCATTATTTTTTCCGTGAATTTAAAGATATTTCCGACTACAGGGGCGGACGGTTTTTCCAGCCTGGTTTTGCCGGCATTTACTCTGGGCACCAGTGTAGCTGCTGTTGTGGCAAGATTTACCCGTTCGTCCCTGATCGAAGTAATGAAAGAAGATTATATCCGCACGGCCAGAGCAAAAGGACTTCGTGAAAAAGCTGTTATATGGAAACATGCTTTCAGAAATTCTATGATATCTGTAGTGACTGTTATTGGTCTGCAGTTTGGCTATCTTTTAGGCGGTTCAGTTGTAACGGAGAGCGTATTTGCATTCCCGGGTCTGGGAAGTCTGCTGATCGAATCTGTGAACTATCGTGACTATCCTGCGATACAATCCCTGATTCTTATATTTTCTCTCCATTTTCTTATTATTAATCTGCTGGTAGATGTGCTTTATGCACTCTTGAATCCGGAGATACAGCTAGGATAAGGGAGGAAAGAAGAATGGCAAGAGTAATGACAAAAGAAAAAACAGTTACAGAATCTAATGATATCAAAACTCCCTTTAAAGAGTTTGTAAGAAAGTTTAAAAAACAGAAAACGGCTCTTGTGGCACTGGCATTTATCTGTTTACTGGCGATCATCGCGGTCATCAGTTACCAGGTCGTTCCATATGGGATTAATGAGTATGATTACAGCGCAATCATGCAGGGGCCTTCTGCAAAACATATATTTGGAACCGATGAATTCGGCAGAGATTTGTTTTCTCGTATTCTTTGCGGTACAAGAATCTCTTTAAGTGTGGGTCTGCTCTCAGTATCCATCGGCGCTATCCTGGGGACTATTTTAGGTCTGCTGGGCGGCTATTACGGAGGGCTTCTGGATGCCTGCATTATGAGAGTCTGTGATGTATTATTTGCATTTCCGGGAATTATCCTGGCCATTGCCATTGTGGCAATATTAGGCAGCGGTCTGTATAATGTGGTGATCGCAGTGGCAGTCTTCAGTACGCCGACCTTTGCCAGGTTAGTAAGAAGTACGACCCTTTCTCTGAAAAGCAGTGTGTTTGTACAGGCAGCCAGAAATATAGGAAGCAGCGACAGAAGGATCCTTTTCAGACATATCCTTCCTGGGGCTATACCGAATATTATTGTTCAGTACACAATGTCTATCGGAAATTCTATCCTGACCGCCTCAAGCCTTAGCTTTCTTGGAATGGGAGCTCAGCCGCCGACACCTGAATGGGGGCTTCTTTTAAGTAACGGAAGAAACTATATGATGTCAAGCTGGCATATCACCTTTTTCCCAGGTCTGGCTATTTTCCTGACAGTATTAAGCTTTAACCTGTTGGGAGACGGACTGCGGGATGCTCTGGATCCAAAATTATCAGAATAGAAGTGAGGGAATGTATGGAAAAGAAAAACATTTTAGAAATCAAAAATATGCATACCTACTTTTTTACTGATAATGGTGTGGTCAAATCAGTAGACGGTGTGGATATCGAATTAAAAAAAGGCTCTACTTTGGGGATTGTCGGCGAGTCCGGAAGCGGAAAAAGTGTCACTGCCCTTTCCGTTATGGGGCTTCTTGCCGGAACAACAGGAAAAGTAGTGGAAGGAGAAATCCTTCTGGATGGCCAGGATATCTTGAAGCTTTCAGAGGATGAGAGAAGAAAGCTCAGGGGCAAAGAGATTTCCATGGTGTTCCAGGAGCCTATGACCAGTCTGAATCCTGTTATGAAAATAGGAAAACAGATTATGGAAAGCATTATTCTTCATCAGAATCTTTCTAAAGAGGAAGCCAAAAAGAAAACCATTGATATTTTGACCAAAACAGGGCTTCCAAGGGTGGACAGAATTGTAAATGAATATCCTTTCCAGCTCTCAGGCGGTCAGAGACAGCGTGTTATGATCGCCATGGCGCTGGTGTGCAATCCTAAAATTCTGATCGCAGACGAGCCGACTACAGCTTTGGATGTTACTATTCAGGCACAGATCCTGGACCTGATGAACCAGCTGAAAAAAGACAGCGGAACTTCAATTATCTTTATCACTCATGATCTTGGCGTTGTAGCCGAGGTGTGCGATGAGGTTGTGGTTATGTACTGTGGCCGTGTGGTTGAAAAGGCTAATGTAATTGACTTATTTCAGAATCCTTCTCATCCTTATACAGAAGGTCTTCTGGCCTCTATTCCTAAGATGGGAGAGCAGGTAGATGAATTAGAGTCTATTCCGGGAAACGTGCCGAATCCTAAGTATATGCCTAAGGGCTGCAAATTTGCTCCCAGATGTAAATATGCTCAGGACAGATGCATGGAAGAGGAACCGACTTTTTATGACGTAGGAGGAGGACATCTGAGCAAATGCTTCAGATGCCAGAAACAGGAAGGGGGCAGCGGACATGCAGGATAATATTTTACTGAAAACAGAAGGCGTAAAGGTATATTATCCCGTCAGAGACGGACTTCTTGGAAAATCTGCCTATGTAAAAGCAGTAGACGGCGTAGACCTGGAGATCAGGCAGGGAGAGGTTTTCGGAGTAGTAGGAGAATCCGGCTGCGGAAAATCTACTCTTGGAAAAGCAATTTGCAAACTGATTGAACCTACAGCGGGCAAGATCTATTTCAACGGTGAAGAAATATCAAAGTATACACCGAAACAGATGCGCCCGATCCGGAAAGGGATGCAGATGGTCTTTCAGGATCCTTATGCCTCATTGAATCCCAGAATGTCAGTCAGAGACATTATTGCGGAGCCACTGATCGTGCATAATCTGGTTTCCGGGAAAAAAGAAATTGATGACCGTGTTGTTGATCTGGTCAAAAAAGTGGGGCTGGATGTTTACCATGTAAACCGTTATCCTCATGAATTCAGCGGCGGTCAGAGACAGAGGATCGGAATTGCCAGAGCCCTTGCGGTAGAGCCTAAGCTGATCATTGCAGATGAACCGGTATCTGCTCTGGATGTATCTATCCAGTCTCAGGTTCTTAACCTGATGAATAGTCTGAAAAAAGAATTCAACCTTACCTATATTTTTGTGGCTCATGACCTGAGTGTTGTAGAACATATCAGCGACAGAGTAGGGGTCATGTATCTGGGGAACTTTGTAGAGGTAGGCGATAAAAAAGAGCTGTATAAAAATCCCTGCCATCCATATACTCAGGCTCTGTTGTCGGCAGTTCCTATTCCGGATCCTACGGCAAAAAGAGAGCGGATCATTCTGAAAGGAAGCATCCCTTCTGCACTGAATCCGCCTACTGGCTGTAAATTCCATACCAGATGTCCTAAGTGTATGGAGATCTGTAAGAAAAAAGCACCGGAAAGAACAATATTATCACCGGAGCATGAGGTTTACTGTCACTTATATAGCAAAGAAAAAGCGTAAAATATGGCTGTCCAGAAAACACAGTTGATATGTGGCTTCTGAGGCAGCCTTATTGCAGGGAAAATATCCTCAGATTGAAAAAAATACTTTGTAAGAGTATACTCTATACATACATATTAGATCAGCAGGAGGAAGAAAAGTGAAATTGTTTATAAGCGCAGACATTGAGGGCTGTACAGGAACAACATTGGCAGCAGAGACCCATAAAGAAGAGGAAGTTTATAAAAAATTTGCGGAAAGGATGACAGAAGAAGTTGTAACTGTCTGCAAAGCTGCTCTGGAAGCAGGGGCTGATGAAATTGTGGTAAAGGACGGACATGGAAGCGCCACGAACATTGATCCCATGAAAATGCCAAAGGGCGTTACTTTGATCCGGGGCAAAAGCGGCCATCCTTATAACATGATGTTTGGATTGGATGAAAGTTTTGACGGGGTTATGTATATTGGATATCACTCTCCTGCCGGGAGTCCGGAAAGCCCTTTGAGCCATACATCTACAGGAAACACAAATTATATAACCTTAAACGACAGGCCTTTCAGCGAATTTATGCTGAACAGTTATACGGCGGCTATGCTGGGAGTTCCGGTAATATTTATCTCTGGGGATAGGGGCATCTGCCGGGCGTCTAAAGAACTGATACCTGAAATTGTTACGGTGGAAACGAAATGGGGGGCAGGTGGTTCGACGATCAACAAGGATCCAGATACCGTGCTGGAAGAATTAGAAAGCCAGGTAAAGAAGGCCGTGGCTATGGATTTTTCTTCCTGCAGGCTTGAACTTCCGGAAAAATTTGTTTATAAGGCAAATTATAAAGACTTGAAAAAGGCATATCAAATGTCTTTTTTCCCAGGAGTAAAAGCTTTGGATGCAAGGACAAACTGTCTGGAAACAGAGAATTATATGGATATCGTAGTAGCTCATTCTTTTATTGTATATTAATGAACAGACGAAAGGAGAAGACTGATGGCAGATATTAAATTAATCGAAGAGCTGACGAATGCCTTTGGGCCAAGTGGATTTGAGGAGGAAGTGTGCAGGGCGATCTACCGCAATACTTCAGAATTTCAGGTCTCAAACGACGCTATGTGCAATGTTTATATGAAGAGAAAGGATTTTTCCGGAAGGAAGCCGGTTCTGATGCTGGATGCTCATCTGGATGAGTGCGGCTTTATGGTGCAGTCCATAAGAGAAAACGGACTGCTAAATATCCTGACCTTAGGAGGATTTCATCTGACCAGTCTTCCGGCCCATTCTGTGATCATCAAAAATGGAGAGGGAGAGAAAATAAAAGGGATCATCACTTCGAAGCCTGTGCATTTTCTGAAAGACAGTGAGAAGGGAAGCAATGATCTGGACATTGAAGAACTGGCGGTAGATGTAGGCGCATCCAGCAGAGAAGAGGTATTGAAAGACTATGGAATCCGTCCAGGGGATCCTATTATGCCAGATGTTTCTTTTGAATATCAGGAGAAGAGAGGGCTCTGCTTTGGAAAAGCCTTTGACAACCGTTTGGGATGTGCCTGCATTATTGAAACCATGAGACTTCTGAAAGAGGAGACAGATCTTAGTGTGGATGTGGTAGGGGCCTTTGCAGCTCAGGAAGAGGTGGGAACAAGAGGAGCGGCAGTTACCTCTCAGGTTGTAAAACCAGATCTTGCCATTGTTTTTGAAGGTTCTCCAGCAGACGACTTTTACTACGCGGAGGGGATCGCCCAGGGAGCTTTAGGAAAGGGCGTACAGATCCGGCATATAGATAAGAGCTATATTTCCAATCCTGTATTTATCCGCCAGGCTCATAAAATAGGAGAAGAACTGGGGATTCCTTATCAGGATGCGGTAAGAAGAGGAGGAAGCACCAATGCCGCAAAAATCAGTCTGGAAGGCCAGGCGGTTCCTGTACTGGTATTGGGAATACCTTCCAGATATGTACACAGCCATTACAATTTCTGCACTCTGAAAGATCTGGATGCAGCTGCAAAAATGGCTGCGGAGGTAATCCGCAGCCTGACTCCGGAACTGGTTTCCAAAATCCAGAGAAAAGACTTATTTGATTAAATCAAGATATCTTTCCAGATAAGGGAGGAGTCCCAGGCGGGCTTCTCCCTTATATCCTATTACCGTATCTGCCGCCACCATAGAATTAAGCACGGCTTCTTCCTCTGCCTCAATCACTGCCCGGAATGCCAGATCCATTTTGCTTTCATTTAAAATTTTTACATTGTGAAAGGACTCTTCGCTGTCGAAGGGCAGGGTGCAGGCAGTGGAAAATCCGATCATAATGTCTCCGCTTCCATTTCCTATATGGGAACCAGTTCTTCCAAGGCCTATGCAGACCCGCTTTAAAACTCGATGAAGCTGGCGGCTGGACAGAGGGAGGTCTGTGGCAATGACAGATACAATAGAACCCTTGTCTTCTCTGGCAGCTTCGATTTCTTTTTCTGTTTTTTGCCCTAAGGGAAAACCGTTGACCATCAGATCGCCGGTGCGGCCGAAATTGGACTGGACCAAAACTCCTAAATGATAATCCTGCCCATCTATGGGAATGACCCGTGAAGCAGAGCCGATCCCCCCTTTAAAGCCAAAACAGATGGTACCTTTTCCGGCGCCTACATCTCCCTGATCAAAATCCTCGGAAGCTGTTTTTATAGCGGAGAAAACATGCTCCTGCTTTACTGCTCTGTCACAGATGTCATTCAGAGAAGAATCATTGCATTCTCCGACAACAGGATTAAAAGACTTGAGCTGAACCTCCTCTTTTTTGCAGCGGTTTACCATGTATTCTACCAAGGCATCCTGGACCAGCCCCACATTCAAGGTGTTGGTAAGAGCAATGGGAGATTCCAGAGTTCCCAATTCCTGAACCTGAAGAAGGCCGGCGGTTTTTCCGAAACCATTCAGTACATAGGCGGATGCGGGAAGCTTGTTTTGAAAAATATTTTCAGGAGATGGGAGAATCACAGTCACTCCTGTTTTGTGCCGGGGAGTATCAATGGTACAATGTCCCACAGTGACTCCGGGAATATCTGTAATGGTATTTCTTTTTCCAGGGGGCAGAGAGCCGATGGTGATTCCATAATCACGGATGCGTTTTCTATTCATAACTGTTTATGCCTCTTTCTGTATGGATTTTCACTAGTTATACTAGCATAAGAAGGACGGAAAAGGAAGAAGATATCCAACTATCTTCTTTCAAAACAGGATATGCTAATGAGAAAGTGCACAGTGTAAATTAGTGCTGCCTGTGTATCAAAAAATTCCCACAGATACATACAGAGAAGTATGCATTTCTGCGGGAATTTTGTTATTTGACAAGGTCCTGGTGGTATGAGTGGACCTGACGTAGCTTTTTAATTCCGCTCAGCGGCCGTATTGCTGCTGCCTGTGAACAGGCCGACCAGGACAAATGCGATAGCTGAAGGGATGATCGGGAACAGACCGGAGGGAATAATATTTCCCAGCGGGAATGTTACACCGGGGATCCAGCTGATCAGGACAGTCAGCACACCCACAACGGAAGCCGCGATAGCGCTTTTTGCATCTGCCCTTTTCCATATAATACCTCCCACGAATGGAACGAAACATGCGGCAGCAAGGAAAGAGTAAACTGAATTTAACAGTCCCAGAATGCTGCCGGAGGAAAGGGCAAGAATTGTAGAAGAACCCATAAACAGGATATTGATCACCAGAGTGATCTTCTTTAATTGTTTTTCAGAAGGGTTCTTATGCAGAGCTCCCTGCCAGATATCTCTGGTCAGAACAGTGGACATCGTGATCAGTCCGCAGTCTATAGTTGACATAACCGCAGCAAGTACGGCAGCGATGATCAAGGCACAGACAATGGCAGGAAGTTCATTTAAGATTACGTCAAAGAAAGCGCTGTTTCCGCTGGCGTTGTATTTATATGCACCGAAGGATCCGATAAAAGCCGGCATCAGCGCCAGAGGTATCATAATAATGCAGGAAAGATAACAGGCAATCTTGGAAATTTTCGCACTCTTTGCAGAGTTGATACGCTGGTAAGTCGGCTGATCTGTTACCATACCAAACAGCAGGGGAAGCATCATGGCGGCGAATCCGGAAGCGGAAAGTCCGCTCATATCCAGGGAAGAACCTGCCAGCTCACCGGCCTGGATAGCCGTGCTCATTTCGCCGACAGCGCCTTTGCTGATAAGGACAATTGTAGTAGCTACAAGTCCTACGATAATTACGCCGGTCTGAACGACTGAGGTGGCAAAAGCACCCCACAGACCTGAGAGCTGAGAGTAGAGCAGGACTACCACAGCAATGGCAATAGCTCCTACTGTGCCGGGCAGTCCCAGAGCTTCGAACAGAGCTTTGCCGGCCATGATCTGTCCTGCGATCAGTCCGATAGAGGAAATTGCAGTGCTTAGGTCATAGATAGTGCCTGGAACTTCACTGTGATAACGCTGCCGTGTATAGTCCGCCATGGACATATAACCATTGTTATATATAAAATCGTTCAGGAAAAGAGCCACAAGAATAAGAGACAGGGCACAGGCGATGCCGTAAGCAGAACCGGCAAGGCCGGATGCGGCGCCTTCTGCCGCACCGCCTACCACGAAGCCGTTTCCGATCTGTCCGCCGATGGCGCCGCCCATCAGGAGGAGGACACCTCCTGTACGTCCCATACTTAAGTAGCCCTCAAAGTTACTGGCTTTACTTCTTCCCATCCAGCCGATAAAAACCATGGCTGCGAAATAAATGACCAGCACGACCACAATGGTGGGAATGATAGCTTGATTCATAAAAGAGTTCTCCTTTCCGCCATGTATCTGCAAAAACATGGACTGTTTGATATTTTTTAGCATAGAAAAAAGTTTGATTGAATTATACTATGCTAAAGCGGGAAAGTAATTTCATAATTTTGATTTATTATTATA
>DWYL01000268.1 GCA_019118685.1 Candidatus Blautia merdipullorum | reverse complement strand
AGATATCCTTCGGCAGCTTTATTAAATTTGGAAGAATCTGCGCTGTTCGCTCCAGTAACCAACTACCATAAATTTGTTTTGATCCCTCGTCCATTTCATTACAATTTAGCACAATACATAAAGGCTCTTTTAACTTTTCAGGTCTGATACGATTATTATGTCGATGGAGTCGTCCTATTCTTTGCAATAATAAATCCATAGGTGCAAGCTGTGTTATAAGAAGATCAAAATCAATGTCTAAAGACTGTTCCAAAATCTGTGTTCCTACAACAATAAGATTTCTCATTTCAGCAGTTGATCTTTTTCCGAGTCTATTTAAAAGTTCCTGCTCTTTCTGCTGACGATCAGCCATAGAAAATCTGGCATGAAGTAAAAGTATCTCATAATTCTTCATTTCTTCTTTCAGACAACGGGCTATTTCCTGTGCCTGAGCGACTGTATTTACAATAATTCCCGCATTTCCGCCTTCACTCAGTCTTTCTTTCAATACACTAATAAGATCTTCTTGTTTCCCTATTGCAATTGTCACGGTCTTATTCTCTGTACCTACAAAGATAGTCTGCTGTTGTACTTTCTTTCCGACTGTATAAGTTAATAGAGGATATGATTCCGATTTCTTCCATCCATCTGGTTCTTCTGGAAAGCTTTTACCGCAATACGCTTCAATAAGTCTTGCTCTACGCTGTGCCGGAAGTGTGGCAGAAAGTAAGATCACCGGTATCTTATATATTCCCATCCATTCCAATGCCCTTTCTAAATAGCAACTCATATAGGCATCATAAGCATGACACTCATCTATAATTACCACTTTCCCGGCAAGTCCCAGATGGCGAAGCATTACATGCTTTTGTTGCAATGCAGCCATAAGGAGCTGATCTACTGTTCCAACTACAAAAGACGATAAAAGTGCTTGTTTTCGCCCTTCAAACCATGGATGGACCAAAAGACCTGTTTCCATATCTTCTTCCTGATGAGCCGTTCCATGAAATACTTGCCTATACCCTTCTTGCATCATTGCCATTCCATGAGCCAATCTGATACTTAACTGCACATTTTCAGCCTGTGTAGATGACCAGGCTCTTAGTCTCGGGAAAATACCATTTGCCGTAGCCTGCGTCGGCAATCCAAAAAACACCCCTTCACAGTGCCATTTACTTGCTAAAATCTCAGCAGCAGAAAGTGCCGCCTCTGTTTTTCCTACGCCCATCGGTGCTTCTAAAATATAGATTCCTGGTGTTGTAGAATTATCTGCGACTTCGATCATTGCCTTTTGCACCTTGTTTGGTAAAAATCCAAACTTATCTTTAAAACAATCATCGTCCATATAAAAGCAGGATGGCATCCATTGATCTGGGAAAGACACTTTTCCCCAGATTTCATTAACTCGAGCCGGATATGATAATATCCCCATATCATCCAGAGACAGCAATGCAGCATAATTTTCATTACTTGCAATCCAATCGGCCATCATTAAAAGCCCGCTCAATACCATCTGTGTCGGAACATCAATCTCCGGTAATTCCGTAATATCTGTATATCCACAGTAATCTAACGAAAATTTAATCCAGTTTTCCCAAATTCTTTTCCATAGTTTCCCCTGATGGCTTACTTCTCCTTTATTTCCATAAAAATTTTCTTCGTAATATATAATATAATCTTCAGGATCCTCGGTTCCTGGAAACGGTGTGCCGTGATGTGCTCCAACAACCGCTGCAATTCCTGCAGGGCAACCTTCCTGAAGCAATATTGCTTCACCTGCATATGCATGCGGAACTTTATTTGGTTCAAGAAAGTCAGAAACACTCTGTAATTCAATTCCAGCTAATTCTATTCTTGCTTTTAAATCTTTTGAACGTTCACATATTTTTGATTGAAAAATCGGCGTTGCTTTTCCTATATCATGCGTTAACGCAATAAACATGCACAGTTTGTCTATATTGATTGTGGCATTACGCTCTTCGATATTTTCTATTACACTTAATGGAAGCCAGTGATTAACAAGTTTATGCATAATTCCAGCAGTATCCATTAAATGAGCATAATATGGAAGCCATGTTTGTTCAGATGTATATTTTGCAACAAGAATTTCAAATATTTGAGACATTAAATTACCCTCTCAAAAAACCATATTTATATATCGTATATACATATCTATAATTATTTAGTTATCCTCTCCCACATTTCCTTCCATATACCCCCTAATCCCTTCTACCAGCCCTTTATCCGCAGGCAGCCAGTCCACACTGTCCAGTGTCTCCACTGTCAGCCACTTGGCGGCTTCATGCTCTTTCAACACCAATTCTCCAGCCTTTATAGTACAGAAGAAGCAGTCCATGGACAGATGAAATGTCGGATAATCATATTCCACCGTTTCCAGGAAATCTTTTACTTCAATATCAATATCCAACTCTTCTTTTATCTCACGGACCAGCGCTTCCTGTGGCGTCTCACCCGGCTCGATCTTTCCGCCCGGAAATTCCCAGCCGTCTTTAAATTCTCCATATCCCCGCTGTGTCGCAAAAATTTTATTTTCATGTATGATAATAGCCGCTGCTACTTTTATGGTTTTCATGTTATTCCTCCATTAGTTGTTTACAATATATTCGTAAATATCTTCCCTGACTGGTGTGTCAAGATCCCACTCGATCTCCACCGCCGTTTTGTCTGTATTTGCCATAATAAACTCTTCCGCGTTTCCGGTCGCTGTCATCCTGCCCAGATAATAAAATTCCTTGGAAATTTTATCGTCTTTATTTTTGCGGACAAACAATTCTACATCAATACCTCGTTCCCGTGCATGAAGAAAATTCTGCACATCCTCGGAATCTTTTGTCCGGCTCTGCTTAGATATGGCAATCAATCTGTTGGGACTTTCAAAATGATCTTCGTATTTAATGGTATCCTGAATGTCTTCATCCTTATCATAGTTGATAAATACCGGAAATGTCCTGGTTTTGCGATCATATTTATAACCGCCGAGATTTAATGGGACTTCGTTGTTTTCCCATTCCAGAAGCCGGCAGACATCCTCATATGTATACTTCTGGTAAAGGACAAAATTAGTATCCCGGTATCTGCAGCTGTAATTTTCCTTATATCTGGAAATACCAAAATCCACCAGTTCTTTCAGGATTTTATAGAACTCGGGATTCTTCAGCATTGCGCCAAACCCTTCAGACAATTCATATTCACCGTTTTCAGTTTGTTTGATGAAAACACAATCTGCATAGGTTTTCTTACCTGATCCGGTAGGAAATTCATTAGTCAGCACATTGACAACGTTTCTAATTGTTTTATCCTGCAGTTCAATCCCATAGTCTTTCGGTAAATCCTGCCGCCAACGTAGGAAAAATCCATGTTGATAAATCAAAATACGTTCCAGCATAGCAAGTTCATGAATTCTTTTTCCGCTGGCAAGTTTTCTGGAAACAAACTCAATCACCTTTTCTTCTGTAGAAGAAAGTCGAACTGTATATTCTTTTTCATATTTGACAAGAAATTTATAATAGGAACCCAGACTGTTGTTGTCAAAAATACGCAGGACATCCATTTCTCCGTATGTGTCAAAATCCTTCAGAGCCGGAATTCGTCCCAGTTTGTTTTTCAGATTTTTATAGTTCTCTTTGATCAGTTTGATATCACTGAAATTCGCACTGTCAATGGCTGCAAAAATGCGTTTCCGCGATATTTCATCAAAATGGATCGTAGACGATCCCGGAATAATCCGCTCTCCTTCCAACACATAACGCCGGATATTATCTTTGTTGTAGCTTCGATCCCCCGATAACGCAATCGGTATCATAAAGTTATTCTTATAATTTCCAATAAAATCAAGAATCACAACATATTCCTTATCATCGGCTTTTCTCAAACCACGTCCCAGCTGCTGTACAAACACAATCGGCGATTCTGTGGGCCGCAGCATAATTACCTGATTTACTTCCGGAATATCCACGCCTTCATTAAAAATATCAACCGTAAAAATATAGTCCAGCTTATCTTCACCGTCTTCAAGCACCAGGCGTTCAACCGCCTGCTCACGCTTCTCCTGGCTGTCGTCTCCGGTCAGCGCCATAGTCCTGTATCCACGTTCATTGAATTTTTCGCTTAATACGCCAGCCTCTTTCTTAGAACTGCAGAAAATCAATCCTTTGGGCTTCCTTCCACAGTATCCATAATACTCCATCTGCTCAATCACATAACTGACACGGTCATCACTGGTAAGTTTATTAAAATCTCGCAGTCCCGTCTCTTCATCTACTGTCTCCCCATCAATCTGCAAATCTGTGATTCCAAAATAATGGAATGGACACAGCAGATTTTCTTCCAACGCCTGCTGAAGCCGAATTTCATAAGCGATATTATGATCAAAAGCATCGTATACATCAAATGCATCGGTTCTCTCAGGAGAAGCTGTCATCCCCAGCCAGAATTTCGGCGCAAAATACTTCATGATGTTTTGATAGCTCGCAGCGCCGGTTCTGTGGGCTTCATCAATAATAATTGTATCGAATTCATCCCGTCGAAATCTTGTGAGAATTTCTGGTTTTGCCATCATCTGCATCGTGGAAAAAAGGTAATCTACATCATAATCCTTGGAGTTTCCGGAAAGTAATCCGAAGGTTCTTGTCTTTCCAAATACTTTCTTATAACTGGCAATGGCCTGCTTCGCGATCTGCTCTCTGTGCACCAGAAACAATACCTTCTTCGTATCTTCTTCACGCAGTGCAAATGCAGAGGCATAGGTCTTTCCAGTTCCCGTGGCTGATATCAGAAGAGCTTTTGTTTCACCTGCTGCCCGAATTTTCTCAAGGTTGGAGATAAATCCCAACTGCATGGAATTAGGCTGCAGTTTATATTGATCAAGAGAAGGAATCCGTGCTTCTTTCGCGAGCTTTCTCTGCTTGCGGATAATCCGATAATTGAGCGTATATTCTTCTATAAATTCATCAAAAGGAACCGCATATTCCGAATCCCACAGTTCTGTAAATTCGGCCATCAGGTCCTCTGCATATTCACCCTGAGTAGTGGAAACCACCTTTGTATTCCACTCTCGATTCTTCGTCAGCGCGTTTAATGTCAGATTTGAACTGCCGACAATAATACGATAGAGTTCCTCATTCTTGAAAATATATCCCTTGGTGTGAAATCCCTCATTAGCTTCTTCTGTCCGGTACATTTTCAGAGTAATATTGCTTAACTCCGCCAGCTTTCTCAAAGCTCGCGGCTCACTGAAATTCTGATAATCGGTTGTAAGAACCTTACCCTGTATTCCACGTTTTTCCAGTTCTTTCAGCGTCTGAAGCAACGGTGTAATACCACCCATGGTAATAAACGCAACACTGATAAAGAACTCACCGCATGACAAAAGTTCATCTTCAATGGATGAGAGAACCTTGCGGCCTTCTTTATAATTATTGGAAATAAATTGGGGTTTATATGCAAGATTAGACGAATAAGATCTGTCCAGATATGCAGTTGTAAAACCTTCTTTTAGTAATTTTTCATTGAATATACTCAATGCTGTTTCTCCTTACATGAATATTATTGTATTGGCACTTTTATTATCTCCCTGCCTTCACTCCCCGAAACTCCCACGTCTTCGTATCCAGCAGCAGAAACTCTTCTGTTCCGATCGGTCTTCCGTTCCTGTAGGTTGAAAATACGTCGCAGGAAATTATATTTCCTTCTCTGTATATCCGTTCAACCGGAGTATGTCCCACTACCTGCAGGACTTTATCCGATCCGTACAGTTTCCCGTATGTATACTGCGGTCTGTGCCATACAGGAGAAATATCGTTCCACATATATTCATGCCCCAGGCTGTTCAGCGCCCTGACTGCATCATCCACCTCGTGATATTTGGACTCGGGCACTGTTTTTTTCACGAAGTAATCCAGAATTCCGCCATGACAGAAAAGGACGTTATCTATTTTCTGGATATACCTGATCTCATTGCCTTCCGGCAATGCTTTCTGTAGTTCCGCTATCTGCTGCGGTACGATCTGCGCGGCTTGTGCGCTGTATCCGCTTTCCCGTTCATTCCACATATAGCAAAGGTCATGATTTCCGTATGCCCAGAGGGTATCCGGATATTCCTTTGCAAATGCAATGGCCGAGTCAAATGTCTGCACATATAAATCAAGATTACTTTCCTGATTCCAGTCATCCGGAATGTCCATAAGGCATACCGCTCTTTCTGCTGTTCCGCATTTCATAATCTCTGCCGCCTCCCGGAACATCCACGGTTTCAGGTGAACGTCTGGTATCACAATTACCTTCATTTTTCTGTCTCCATCACTCCGTATTTATATAAAATCGCTAAAACAGGAGCTCCCGCATCTCCGTAAACAATCTTTAATCTTTCAGAATTGATTTTTCATATTGTCCTCTAATTCCAGGAGATATCTGTCAAAATCCGACATATATAATCTGTCCTGGATCACTCTGTATTTTTCAAATTCCGTTTCAGCCTTTGCCTTCGCAATCTCTGCTGTAATTTTTCCTGCATCCTGCAGAACTTTTCTGTCATCTGCCATGAGAAACAAATCCAGTCGTTTCGACCAGTCTTCCATTGTCATGGGAATGTGTCGTTCGGCACGATCCTCCGCCAGATCGAGATATGCAGATACAATTCGTTCCAATGAACGCATTTCTTTCTCGGTAAGATAGTTCTTGGTAATGCTGACATCGCTTTTTACTATTTTTCCTTCCGGCGCAGACGCCCATGTTGTCGGCCCATGTGCAGTTTCCCTTCATCGGCCCGTTCGTAGATCAACTCTGCCGGGTCCCTTCCATTTGAACTATTAAGAATTTCTTAATAGTTGATTCTGGCTCCAATTCTGAATCCTCATATATTTTTTTTATATGTTGATTAATAGCAGCCACACTTACATCATACAATGTGGCCATCATCTTCTGTGTCAGCCATATGTTCTCATCCTCATATCGCATTTCAATGCTGTCCTGCTGATCTCCGACCGATGCTACATAGGTCAGATATTCCGCCGCACTGGAGCGGATACTTATTTCGTCTTTTTTTCTATTCACGCTGGCTCTCCCTTACTGCCGGTTCTGAAAAAACTGAACCATTTATTTCTTCAACGCCTCGCTCAGGCTGTCCGGTATTCCTCTCGGTCCCCTGACAGCGTAAATCCCATATTTTTCTTTCAGTTTCTCAAATGTAAACTGCGATGGTTTATACCGTTTCTGCAGTTTTATCTTCATTACCGCAGTGATGGTCAGATTCTCGTCACTGTAATGGTATGGAATATCCGTCTCTATCACTCTGCATTTATATAAAATCGCCGAAACAGGGGCTCCCACATAGAGAAATACCGTATCCCCGGCCTTGATCCCCCTGCCCTGTTTCCATTCAATTTCCCGAGCGTCGTCAAAGGCATGGATGATGTCATAGTAGTCGGGATTGGCAGGTATGATCCATTCCTTCGGCGGTCTCATCTTCTGCTTTTTCTGTTTCGAAGCCGTCACTGCGTAGCTTTCGTCGATCCACTGGCATATTTCTTCAAAAGGGACCGTTCCGTCCAGCAGAATGGAGATCCAGTTTCCCCTGGTAATGTGATATCCGTGAAAATATCCGGGCTGATGTACAAGCACATCCACAAGCATGGGATCTCCCAGCTTCACATTCATGATATCAACATATTCTGCACCTTTTAGTCCCAGCTTTTCCCCGGAAATCTCCATGATCAGAGCAAACCACTTCCTGTTGTCCTCATGGCGGAGAACAGGATAATCCGGAAACGTAGAAAACGGGTAATCCGGTTTGATCTTATATTTTTCTTTTACGTACTTAAAGATTTTTTCTCTCATATTTACCTTACTCAAGAACCCTGCCTTCTTTATAACATTCGTATATATAATCCAGGGACTGATAATAAAAATCTGTATTATAGTTGGAAATTGCTCCGTCAATCCAGGAAGTGTACACTTCTATCAGACACTCAATAACCCGCGCTTCATTATCTCCGCAAATATCTTCAATAAGACGTTCGTACACTTCCCCTATCGTCCAATAATCTGGCAGCATATACCGACAATCTGTCACGTTATCAAAATTATCTTCTGGAATATTCAGGTTTACGATAAAATCATCAGCAGTCTTTTCGATTGGTTCACAATGAAAAACATCTGCATAGCGGTAAATGCGTTCTATAGATGATTTCCCCATCATTTGAACTAAAACCTATTCATTATATATATTGATTTAAAGTTCTAAAGTCATTGTATACGGTTACTTTTATTATAATAGTCCGCAGATGCTTATTCAATTAGTTTCTCTATGATATGCCGCCATAATCATATCTTCCGTTTCCTGTGAATTAAAAAAAACTTCCCACCATAAGTTTTCTTCCATAAAAATACCGCCGGTCTCTTCTGACCAACGGTATATTCCACAAAACAAATCGGACATAAACTATTCTTTTTGGGATTGTCATTCATTCAATGATATTCTTTATCTACAAAAAACATTTTTTCATATGCTTTAAAAAGTTCTATTAAGCCATCTACAAATTTACACTATTCTCAAACCATTCCACATATTGGACACTCATCAGGATTTCCTATGGTATTCCTCGCCAGCTCATTTCTGATCTGCTCATGACAATAAAACTGATATCCCGGCATTTCTATTATCCTGTCTATCATCCTGTTTTCATTATCCTTGCGGAT
>DWYL01000005.1 GCA_019118685.1 Candidatus Blautia merdipullorum | reverse complement strand
GATTCTGACTATGCTGCCAATTATCTGTCTGTATCCATTCCTTCAGAGATATTTTGTGACAGGCCTGACTATTGGCGGGGTAAAAGAATAAGCAGCAAGTCTATAATAAACTGCTGCGTTAAGCAGATATTGAGAACAGAAAAACTCTTTGACATGCTTAATGCGGCAGTTTTTTATTGTTCTGGATTGGGAGGAGTATCCAGAACAAACAGAAAGGAGATAAAGAGAAATGGAAGGATCATTTTATACAGGAAAATATCGAAATTTTTTTGAAGAACAGGGATACAACAGCGAGGAGATCACCAGCCGCCTTGAGAAAATCTTCCAAACAATATTTTATGGGCCAGATGACGAAAGGTTCTATCATGAATCAGGATCTGATATGGGATACCTGGAGGACACAGGAAATCATGATGTGCGTACGGAAGGAATGTCTTATGGCATGATGGTCTGTGTTCAGATGAATAAACAGAAAGAGTTTGACAGGTTATGGAAATGGGTATGCACTTATATGCGGATACAGGAAGGACCAGGAAAAAATTATTTTATATGGTCTTGCGGTACAGATGGAACGCCTAATGCTGATGGTCCGGCGCCAGATGGGGAAGAATTTTTTGCAATGGCTCTTTTCTTCGCCGCTAATCGATGGGGCGACAGAGAAGGGATTTTTGATTACAGTGGAGAGGCCAGAAAAATCCTTCGGGAGTGTATCCATAAGGGAGAACCGGGACATTCCGGAGAGCCTATGTGGAACCGGGACAACAAGTTGATCAAGTTTATTCCCGGTGTGGAATTTACGGACCCTTCTTATCATTTGCCGCATTTCTATGAATTGTTTGCTTTGTGGGCAGATGAAGAAGATAGAATGTTTTGGAGGGAAGCAGCGGGAAACAGCCGGGTATTCCTGCATTTGGCCTGCAATCCGGACACAGGACTCTCGGCGGAATACGCAGAATACGATGGCACACCCCATACGGGTACAGAAGTTCAGTTTGGACGTCATGACTGGTATTATAGTGACGCATACCGCACTATGGCTAATATCGGCCTGGATGCACTTTGGTTTCACCGAGATCCATGGCAGAAAGAAATCGCAGGAAGACTGCAGGAATTTTACTGTGTGAAAGAAAAAGACAGTTGGGACGGAGTTTTTCTTATAGACGGGACAAAACTTAAGGAAAAGGCACTACATCCGGTAGCTGTTATTGCAGCAAATGCACAGGCCTCTCTGGCAGCGGACGGCCCTTATTCAGGCGAATGTATAAAAAAATTTTGGAATACCCCGCTTAGAAAAGGGAGCCGGCGTTATTATGATAATTTCCTATATATATTTGCATGGCTGGCATTAAGCGGGAATTACAGAATCTGGAAATAAGGTGCAGACCAGGCACTAATTATATGAGAAAAGAGTGAAAAGGACGGGATCATGAGAAATGGAAGGACCTAAAGCACCGAAAGATCCGGAGAAGAAACTGCCGGGATTTTATATTGTACGTGAGAAGGAGATTTTTGGTACAGAGCAGCCGGATAAAAGAGGGGGGCATTTTTTATACGAAAATGATGGAAGACTAATTAACAGCGCCCAGATTTCTGGAAATATTACAGATGAGAGAATACTGGAAGCATTGAAAACAGCAGAAGGATTCCGTAATCTGGTAAAGTGTATCGGTATCTGCGTAGAAGCAGGGAGAGCCTGTAAAGAACTGGAATTTGTTTTTCAGATGTATGGGAAAAAGGATATCTATGGCGGCGGAACTCTTATAACAGGAAGGATACCAGCAGACGGAGTGGAGCATTGGATTTCCCTGTCTGGTATTTCCTGGAGCGAGGATGACAAGGAGCCGGGGCAGATTCAGTTTTATTTTGATATACCGGAACAGACGGCTGTTGTCAGTGTTAAACTTTATGTGGGAGAGGAATGGAAAATACCAGATCAGGGAGAGGAAGATGCAGTGGATCTTTCCGGAAAAGCAGCGGAGAATATGATCGCTCATTCCCTCTTATCTCTGGGAAATCCTTATCGTTTGAAACGAGTCATAGAAAAAGCAAAGAGGGGAGAGACGGTTACACTGGCTTATCTGGGTGGCTCTATCACGCAGGGAGCAGGAGCTGTACCTGTTCACACAGAATGTTATGCAAGGAAATCCTGTGAAGCATTTGCGGAAAAATTCGGGACTGGAGATAATGTACGATATATAAAAGCCGGGGTTGGAGGAACACCTTCGGAACTTGGTATGATACGGTTTGAACGTGATGTTTTAAGAAATGGAGAACAGCCGGATCTGGTAGTGGTAGAATTTGCAGTAAATGATGAAGGCGATGAGACAAAAGGTATCTGTTTTGAAAGTCTTGTGAGAAAGATCCTCGGGCTACCGTGGAATCCAGCAGTGGTACTTTTGTTTTCTGTATTTGCCAATGACTGGAACCTTCAGACCCGGCTTGCGCCAGTGGGGGAACGTTACGGGCTGCCGATGGTCAGCGTATTAGATGCGGTATCGCCACAATTTTCTCTTAAAAGAGAAGAAGGCCGGGTGATTTCAAAAAACCAGTATTTTTATGATATGTTCCATCCTACAAATCTGGGACATACGATCATGGCAAAATGTCTGGGATATCTTTTTGACAAAGTGAATGAAGAGGGATATGGACAAGAAGACACAGATGGAAGCCTTCTGGAAAGAGAACCGGTCTATGGAAAGGACTTTGAAACAGTAAGGCTTTTAGATAAAAAGGAACTTTGCCAAAAGGCCAGGATTTCAGAAGGAAGCTTTTGCGGTACAGATCAGAAACTGCAGGAGGTTGAAATTGACATGGATATATATGGGACTCCACAGTTTCCTTATAACTGGCAGTATACCGGCCAGGCAGAAGAGACAGAGGCTTTCACACTGAAAATCTTATGCCGCGCATTGCTTTTGATTTTTAAAGATGAAGGAGAAACCGATACAGGCAAAGCGGATGTTTTTGTAGACGGCCATTATAAAATGACAGCAGATCCTAGGATAAATGGCTGGATACATTGCAATGCTGTAATCCTCTTTTCTGAGACGGAGAGCCGGGAACATATAGTAGAAATTTTACCAGCGCCGGGGGAAGAAAAGAAAAAATTTACAATTCTTGGATTTGGCTATGTATTATGATAGGAGAATGACAATGACAAAAGCAAAAAATCCTGTGTTGAGAGGATTCTATCCAGATCCTTCCATATGCAGAGTAGAAAATGACTTTTATTTAGTAAATTCCAGCTTTGCTTATTTTCCAGGAGTGCCGATTTTTCACAGCAGAGATTTGGCTCACTGGGAACAGCTGGGAAATGTTCTGGACCGGCCGTCTCAGCTTCTATTAGAGGGAGATGAAATATCCAGGGGTATTTTTGCGCCTACTTTACGCTTTCATGAGGATACCTTTTATCTGATTACTACAAATATTGATCAGGGAGGTAATTTTGTCGTTAAAGCAGACACTCCGAAAGGACCCTGGTCGGAACCTTATTATCTAGGTCCGCAAGCCCAAGGGATTGATCCCAGTCTTTTTTTTGATGAAGATGGCACCTGCTATTATGTAGGAACCAGACCGAATCAAAATGGAGTAAAGCATAATGGAGACTGGGAAATATGGATTCAGGAACTGGATTTAAAACAAATGAAACTTGTGGGAGAGAGCAGACGCATCTGGAAAGGATTTGCCCGTCATGTGATTTGGCCGGAAGGCCCTCATTTATATAAAAAGGACGGATATTACTATCTTATTTATGCGGAAGGCGGAACGGGATATGAACATTCTGTTATGGCTGCAAGAAGTAAGAGTCTTCAAAAAGACTTTGAGGGCTGTCCCAGAAATCCTGTCCTGACACATCGTCATTTGGGAAAAAAATATCCTATAACCTGCGCAGGTCATGGAGACTTATTTGATGATGAAAATGGAGAATGGTATATGGTTATGCTTGCCAGCCGTACTCTTTGCGGTGGAAGCAGTCTGGGAAGAGAGACTTTTTTGGCAAAAGTAGACTGGGAAGATGGATGGCCAGTTATCAGTCCGGGGAAAGGGATTCTGGAGAATCAGTTGGAGATTCCTTTGGAGGAATGCCGTTTTCCAAAAGAAACGGGAGAAGATGTGCTGTTTCATTTTTGGGGCGAGGAGCTGGATCAGCGTTTGCTGGGAGTATGCCAAAGATCTGAAGAAAATTATTCTTTAAAAGCCAGAAAAGGATATCTGCGCATCTATGCCAGTAAGACACAGGCAAAGGATTGTGCGGCCTTTTCATATTTGGGTGTACGCCAGTGTTCTTATTCTATGTACGTATCAACACAGATGGAATTTGAATTAGAAGCAGAAGGAGACGCAGCCGGACTTTTACTGTTTCAGAACCAGAAAAATCATTTGAAAATGGAAGTGATAAAAAAGGGAAAAACCTTTCTTTTTTGTGTGACGCAGGTGGTACAAGGGAAGGAAGAGGTTCTGGCAGAAAAACAGATAGAGAAAAAAAGACTGGAAATACATCTTAAAACAGAAAATCAGAAGGCGGGAATCTTTTTGGATCAGGGAAAAGGAAGAGTATCCGTAGCAGAAGGGATTTCTCTGGAGTATTACACTACAGAAGCATCTGGAGGATTTGTAGGCTGTACGGTTGGTCTATATGCATCTTCTTATGGAAAAGAAAGCAGCTCATGGGCAGACTTTCTATGGTTTTATGCTGCCGGCAGGTAAACACCCCGGTTCTTTTATGAATCCGGGGAAAACTCTGCCATTTTCCGGAACTGAGAAGGAGTACAGTTATGTATTTCTTTAAATGCCCGGTTAAAAGAGGAAAGATTGGAAAATCCGGACCGCATGGCAATCTCCAAGATAGAAAGAGAGGAATTTTCCAGTAGCTCTGTGGCCTTTGAAATACGCAGAGACGCAATATATTCCGGAAAGGACATCTGATAATATTCTTTAAAGATACGGGAAAAGTGATATTTGCTGAAACCGGCAAATGCAGCCGTCTCTTCCATAGTGAGCTTTCGGGTACAGTGTTCACATATATAGTCCGTAACCGCATCAAATTTTTGGTCATCGGCTTTTTGTCTGGAGGTTTTCTGGGCATAAAGCTGATTTTTTATAAGAAGGTTGTGATTTCCGATGATAATAAAAAAATGCAGAAGAATTTCATACATATGAAGTTCTTTGAAAGGAAAATCTCTAGTGCTGATGTCCAGGAGCTTTAGGAGCAGGGGCAAAGGATTTTCTTCAAACAGAGAATCTTCCGTATGCAGGACAGAAAATCCGTATAAGATCTGGCGATAGCGGAGCAATAATCTCTACAAAATTGTGCCAATGGGTGGGGAAAGAAGTATAAAAATCCCCATAAGAAATATTAATAGTCATATTATGACCGAAAAGCCAGGGATCAGAAAGATCCGATTTAATCATGAGACTCTCCTTTGCTATTGGAAATATTGAATAGAACCGCAGAAATTTTGGGATAGACGAATCGGGGAGGAATTATGGATAGGTTAGAGCACAGAAAAGGGAAGGCAGTCCTGCATTTTCAGGACAGGGAAGGAAAACCTCTTGCAGGAAAAGCTGTGGAGGTCAGACAGAAAAAACAGGAATTTTTATTTGGCTGCAATGCCTTTGATACGTTAGAATTGTGCAGAGAAAACCTGGACGGCCAAAGAAGGAAAATCTTGCAGGAAAGAATGGAATTGTGGCTGGATCTTTTTAATTTTGCTACTCTTCCTTTTTACTGGGGACAGTATGAGCCAGAAGAGGGAAAAACCAATCAGCAGAATTTAATGGCGGCGGCACAGTTTTTGAAAAAGAAGGGCATCACTATCAAAGGCCATCCGCTTTGCTGGCATACCCAGACAGCCTCCTGGCTTCTGAATCTTAGCAATGAAGAAATCCTGGAGCGGCAGCTTATGCGGATTCGCCGCGATGTTGGCGCATTTAAGGGAACGATTGACGCTTGGGACGTAATAAATGAAGTAGTGATCATGCCGGTATTTGACAAATATGATAATGGGATCACCAGGATATGCAAAGACATGGGAAGGATCAAATTGGTCAAAAGGGTCTTTGAAGAAGCCAGAAAAAGTAATCCGGGGGCAATGCTGGTTATTAATGATTTTAATACCAGCCAGGCTTATGAGATATTGATAGAGGGCTGTCTTGAGGCGGGAGTTCCTATTTCGACTATCGGTATCCAATCCCATCAACATCAGGGGTATTGGGGAATAGAGAAGATACAGGAGGTTCTGGAGAGATTCTCTCACTTCGGACTGCCTTTGCACTTTACAGAAAACACCCTGATCTCGGGACATCTCATGCCTTCGGAAATCAAGGATCTCAATGACTATCAGATTCCTTACTGGCCTACTACCCCTGAGGGAGAAGAACGCCAGGCCAGAGAAGCGGTGGAGATGTACACGGTGCTTTTTGAATCCCCCTATGTCCAGGCGATCACAACCTGGGATTTCGACGACGATAATAAATGGCTGGGAGCTCCCTGCGGGCTGATCCGCAAGGACAATTCCCAGAAACCTGCCTATGTGGAATTAAAGAAAAAGATCAAGGAGGAGTGGATGACTTCCCTGAGTCTGGTCACAGACCCCCGGGGAAATTTGGAATTTACCGGATTTGCAGGAGAGTATGAAATCTCCTGTCTGGGAGAAACCAAAGAAATTTCGCTGAAAAGGACGCCAAAGGAAAATTATCAGGAAATGGTAATGGGGTAAAGCCGGCGCTTTTTATAAATACAGGGCTTGCCTGAGAAAGGAGAAAACACTATGCTGGGACTTATTACAGGCGCAAACCGGGGGCTTGGCCTGGAACTGGTCCGGCTTGGGCTGGCATAGGGAGATTCTATACTCGCTGCATGCAGGAATACTGACGGAGAACAGATGACAGAACTTCTGACTTTGAAGACAGACTATCCGGAATTTTTGGAAATCCTGCAGATGGATGTGACAAAAGAAGAGGAAGTGAAAGAGGCGGCAGATAAGGTACGGAAAAAATATGGACATATAGATTTTCTGATTAATAAAGCCGGCGTGCTTTTTGAAAAAATGAAGATGCCGGGAGACTGTATCAGAGATCTGGATATTGATATGCTGAGAAGAAATTTGGAAGTAAATGTAGTAGGAACAGCTTTGGTGTGTAAATACTTTATAGAACAGCTATATCGGTCGGTATGTCCCTGTATCATGAATATTACTTCAGAAGCTGCGCATTTAAGCCCAAAGGGATATAATTATCCGGCCTATTCTGTGTCCAAATATGCGGCGAATATGTATACCCAAAAATTAAGGAACTTTTTGGAAGAAGAGAGAAGAGAATTGCATATGCGCATCTATATGATACATCCCGGACGTATGGATACTGCCATGGGGAAAGAAAATGCCGGAGGCTGTAAAGCGATGTGAAGAATTTGGTATGACCTTAGAACAGAAGGGCGAGTATGGAGATGCGTCTGGAAGATATGTTTATATGAATGCGTATAAGGATCTGAAATGTATTATTGAACTTCTGGAAAGTGACAAATAAGAAAAGGCGGTAGATGATATGAAACTTGGACTATCCAGTCCTCTGGAACATAAAACACCGGAAGAATGGGCGGAAAATATGCAAAAAATCGGTTGCCAGGCAGTGAATTTTCCTGTGGATTACACTGCTCCTAAAGAGGTAATCCAAGCCTATGAACAGGCAGCAAAAGACCAGGGACTTGTGATTGCAGAAGTGGGAGCCTGGTGTAACCCGATCTCACCGGATCCGGAGATAAGAGAAAACGCACGGATAAGGTGCAGGGGGCAGCTTAGATTAGCAGACAGGTTGGGGGCCTGTTGCTGTGTTACTGTTTCCGGCTCAAAAGGTGCTAGATGGGATGGAGCATACAAAGAAAATCTGACTAAAGAAACCTGGAAGGATATGGTAAAGAGTATCCAGAACATCATAGATGAAGCAGATCCTCAGAATACTTTTTATACTATAGAACCAATGCCCTGGATGTATCCTATGGGACCAGATGAATATGTAAAGCTTATAGAGGATGTAGACAGAAAACATTTTGCAGTACATATGGATGTGTTTAACTGGATTATTTCCCCTGAAAGGTATTTCTATCATGAAGAATTTATGGAAGAATGCTTTGAAAAGCTGGGAAAATATATCAAGAGCTGCCATCTGAAAGATGTACTGCTGCGTCAGGAGTTTACCCTGCAGCTTCAGGAAACTGCCTGTGGAAAAGGCGGGATCAATCTGAAAAAGTATAAAGAATTGATCGATAGCGTGAACCCTGATATGCCGGTAATCCTGGAACATCTTGGAAGCGATCAGGAATATCTGGACAGCCTGAAGTTCATAAAAGAATACTATCAATAGAAAAATTATTTTAAAAAATACTGTATCTGATTTATAGAGACCGGATACAGTATTTTTATTACTATAAGCCTTTTGGACTGCCTTGCAGAACAAAAGCCATGCAGTCGGGAAGCATAGTAGAAAATATACCAGAAGCCCTTGGAAACCTGTCAGAACAGATTCTGCAGACGCCGCTCTGCCATATCCCAGTTGATCACGTGAAACCAGTCGTCAATATAAGCGGCACGAACATTATAGTGTTTCAGATAATAAGCATGTTCCCATACATCAAGATTCAAAAGAGGACATTCTCCTTGGTCCAGAGGCGTATCCTGATTTGCAGTCTGTGTGATCATCAGTTTCCCCCGGCAATGTACCAGCCAGACATAGCCGGATCCAAAGACTGACAGGGCGGATTTTTTGAAACATTTTTTGAAATTTTCAAAACAGCCAAAGTTTTTATTGATAAGCCTGGAGAAATAAACGCTGGGTAAAAGGCCGGCCTTATCCGTCATTCCTTCAAAAAAGAACCGATGGTTGTAAATGCCGCCGCTGTTATTCTTAAAGGAAACCCGGATATCAGAGGGAAGCCCGGACCAGCAGTACAGGATTTTTTCCAGAGACCAGTTTTGATAAGGGGGATTTTCTTTCATTAAGGAATTCAGATTGTCAATATAGGTCTGGAGATGTCGGTTATGGTGGAGAAACATGGTTTTTTCATCGATAAAGGGTTCAAGGGCATCATAATCGTAGGGGAGGGGCGTGTTTACAAAAGGAAAATAATGATTCATGGGAGACTCCTTGTGATGGAAAAACTTTATATACATTATAGTATCCCTCCGGGATGAAATTGGTGAAAAGTTGAATCTGCGATTTATATGAAAAATCTCTTGAAATAGGATATATAAAGGCATATAATATACTACAGAATAAAAAGAAATTCTTCGGGGCAGGGTGCGATTCCCTACCGGCGGTAACAGTCCGCGACCCGTATTTTACGGCTGAACCGGTGAGATTCCGGTACCGACAGTATAGTCTGGATGAGAGAAGAAATGATAATATTTCATTGTGGCTTTCATGGAGGATACCCCGAATAGGGGCGTCCTCTTTTTATGCGATACGTCCGACAAGCGGCGGGCTTTGTCTGAAGCTGTCCGCAGTATCCCAGCGGATAGGGAAGGGCTATTTCCTATCCGATCAGCAGGCCATATGAAGAAGAATTTCCTTTTATGAAAATCATGTAAAGGAGATAATGAAAATGAACAATGAAGCAGCAGTAAACAGAAAGATCAGGACTCAGAACAGATCGAAACTGAGAACTACCGTGCAGATCGGAATGCTTGGGGCAGTAGCCGCAGTACTGATGTTTTTTGAATTTCCGATTCCCTTTATCGCGCCGCCCTTTATAAAAATGGATTTTTCTGAGATTCCGGTGCTGGTAGGAACCTTTGCCATGGGGCCTTTAGCAGGAGTGTTTATCGAACTTCTTAAAAACCTGCTGAATCTGGTGATCCATGGAACCACCACCATGGGAGTGGGAGAATTATCCAACTTTATCATCGGCTGTGCTTTTGTGGTTCCTGCAGGTCTGTTTTACAGAAAGAAAAAGACAAGAGCTAACGCCCTGAAAGGCATGGTAACAGGTACTCTGCTGATGGCGGTTATGGGCTGTCTGACCAATGCTTTTATCATGTTCCCTCTGTACAGCACCCTTATGGGAATCCCTATGGACAGCTTCATCGCTATGGGAACAGCCATCCATCCGGCCATTGACAATATGGTCACATTTGTTATACTTTGTATGGTGCCTTTTAATCTGTTAAAAGGTATTGTGATTTCATTTATTACCCTGCTTCTCTATAAGAGACTGCGGGTACTGTTAAAAGGAGAATAAGTATGGCAAAGATCAACGGCATTACCCAGAAAACCCAGAATCCCTTTGTAAATCTCTATGAACTGGACAGAGAGTCCAAAACCGGAAAAAAAGGGAAATATTATGTGGCTTCCAGGGCAAAAAATCAGGAAGAGCTAAAGCTTCGGACAAGAAAAAATACCCCTGACGGAGTGATCATATATAGTCTATATGGGGAAAAGCAGGACAGGGTAGTGCTGGTGCGCCAGTACCGATACAGTATTGATGATTATATCTACGAGTTTCCGGCAGGCCTGGTAGAAGCCGGGGAGAATTTTAAAGAAGCCGGGATCCGGGAAATGAAAGAAGAGACCGGGCTGACTTTTACCCCTATAGAAGTAGATCCTGCCTATGAGAAACCGGCCTTTACTACCATCGGTCTTACAGACGAATCCTGCGGGATCGTATTCGGGACGGCTGAAGGAAATATATCCAGAGAGTTTCAGGAGGATACAGAAGAAATCGATGTGGTTCTGGCGGACAGGAACGAAGTAAAAAGAATTTTGAAAGAAGAAAATATAGCGATCATGTGTTCTTATATGTTGATGCATTTTCTTCATGATGAGAAACCATTTGACTTCTTAAGGGAAATATAATGCCTGTTTGCCAGGCATCTGAAAATACGGGAAAGGGCTGTTGCGACAGCCCTTTTAGTTTGTAAAATATGTCTATTGACAAAATAAATAGGGGATAGTATGTTAATGGTATAGTGTGAAACGTTTCATGAAAATGCAGAGATTCAGGAGAAAATATGAAAATTAAAATTACAGAACCCTATATATGGCTGCCGGTAGATAACCGGAGAGAAGAGAATAAACTTCATTTTTATATTGACGGAAAGAAAATAGAAGAAATTGATATCCGTCTGGGCGGTACGGATTGTGACTTTTATGCCTGCTGTGATGTCTCTCCGTATTTAAACAAAACGCTGGAGATTGTGGGACATGGAGCAGAGCATATGCTGGATGGGATTTTCTGCTGGCACCAAAAGCCTCAGCATGTGTATCCTTTTCGGCCGCAGCTCCATTTTGCCCCGGAGGTGGGATGGCACAATGATCCTAACGGATTGATATATGCAAATGGCGTATATCATCTGTATTATCAGTGGAATCCTTATGGAGTAGGATGGGGAAATATGCACTGGGGTCATGGAGTGAGCAGGGATATGATCCGCTGGGAACACTGCCCTGCTGTTCTTAAACCTGACGAGACGGGAACTGCCTATTCAGGATGTGCAATACAGGATAAGAAAAATCTGGCAGGTTTTGGAAAAGATGCTCTTTTGTACTATTATACTGCCGCAGGGGGCAGAAATGAATGGTCAAGATCCGCAGGAAATCTTTTTACACAGCGTCTTGCCTATTCTTTAGACAACGGACAGACTCTGACAACTTCAGATAAATTTAAAATGGAACATATAGTGAACGAGAACCGGGATCCTAAGGTTTTTTATCATGAACCTACGAATGCCTATATTCAGGTATTATATTTAGATGAAAATGAGTTTGCTCTTTATCGTTCGGAAGATCTCCTGGAATGGAAGGAAACACAGAGACTGGATTTTCATGGGATGTGGGAATGTCCAGATCTTTTTGAGCTGAAGGTTATTAATGAAGACAATGAGAAAAAGTGGGTTTTCTGGTCTGCAGACGGTTATTATGTTATTGGAGACTTTGACGGATATACTTTTAAGGCAGAATCTTCCGTCCAAAATGCTTACAGCAGCAAACTTCCTTATGCTGCCCAAAGTTTTTCCGGGATAGAAGGACGTGTGGTAAATACTGCATGGCTGCGCCTGAAAAATGTCAGAGGACATTATTGCGGCCTTATGTCAATCCCCACTGAGCTGGCATTGAAGAAGACTGATAAGAGTTACCGGATGTGCTTCCGTCCTGTACGGGAGCTTGAAAGTTATCGCGGAAAAGAAAATTCTTTGGAAACAGATCCAGAAGTGATCCAGCTGAATCTTCAAGGCAGGCCTGTACAGATTGATTTTTCCTGGGATGCTCCTGAGGAAGGAAGAACGAAAGCTGTGATCCAGAACATAGAAATGACGGCGGACTTTAATTCCGGATGCCTGAGATTTCAAGATAGGAATACAGGAGAGGAAATTTCTTATATTACTTTAAGAAAAGGGGAGAAAACAACACTTTCTCTGATTATTGACCAGGAAGTAATTGAATTTTTTGGAAATGATGGTACAATTTACGGTATGGCAGAGACAGAAGAAAATGTCCTGAAAGAGAAGTTATGTATTACTATGGACGCTCCCAAGACCTCTGTGACCTGGTATGAGTTTAATATTTAGAACTGGATTATAAAAAAAATTCCATATTCGGACTGCGGACTGTATTTTTGTGATATACTTAGACCGGGACCGGGAGTAAAGAGGCTGCTGTGTAAGGCAGCCTTTTTCTATAGAAATCGCGAAGGAGGATCCGGAGATTTTCATGAAACTGAAAAAATATGTAAAGAGTATGATTGTATTTTTAATCACCCTTCTGGGAATTATTCTGGGGATTCTTTTAGGAATACGGTTTTTGCAGTTTTTTATGCCCTTTGTCATAGGCTGGATCATTGCAATGATCGCAAATCCTCTGGTGCGTATGCTGGAACGGAGATTAAAGGTTGCCAGAAAACATACTTCTATGGTAATCATCATAGGCGTACTGGCAGTAATTATAGTGGCAATTTATTTTCTGGGAGTAAAGATCGGAGAAGAAACCCGTTCTTTCCTGGAACAGGCGCCGGAGATGTATTCAGAATTCAGAGAAGAGTTTCAGGATGCGGGGAAAAACCTGGAGAGTATCATCAGTGAACTTCCTCAGAACATCCAGGAGAGTCTGGAGGAAGCACAGAAGGATATTGGGGACATTACCGGCCGGGCAGTGGGAAAAATCAGCCAGTTTACAGTAGATAAGGCAGGCACATTTGCCAGAAACATTCCAGGCATATTGATCTCGATCATATTCAGCATATTATCGGCCTATTTTTTTATTGCAGACAGAGACCGGATACTGGAATTCGGCAGAAATCACACGCCTCAGATCATTCAGGAAAAATGGAGGATGATGGCAGAAAGCTTTAAAATGGTATTTGGAGGATATTTTAAGGCCCAGTTTAAGATCATGGCGGTAATAGGAGTGATCCTTTTTATCGGGATGCTGATCCTGAAGGTAAGATTTGCTATCCTCGTAGCTATATTGGTGGCCTTTTTAGATATGCTTCCCTTTCTTGGGACAGGAACGGTGTTGATTCCATGGGCGGTATTTAAACTTCTCTCCGGAGATATCCGCTATGCGGTGGGGCTGGTGATCCTCTATTTGGTCACCCAGCTTGTACGCCGCATCATTGAGCCTAAGCTGGTAGGGGATTCTATAGGGATGAACCCCCTGGCAACATTGATTTTTATGTACATCGGATACCGGGTGGGCGGAGTGCTGGGCATGATCCTGGCTGTGCCTATAGGCGCCATTGTTTTGAATTTCTACAAAGCAGGCACTTTTGACAGAGTGATCAATGGCTTCAAAGAGGCGGGAAGAGACCTTTTCCAGTGGATGTACGGTGATAAATCCTCATAAGGAGCATATTTGCAGAAACATTCCCGACAGGATAAAAAAACCAAACATGAGCAGCTGCAAAGTGAAAAACCAGGAAAAAATCCTAAACAGAGGCAGGGATTTCCATTTCTCATATAGAATGCTTTTGTGTATCAGAATCTCATACAGGCAGAGAAGCAGGCCGTGGTAAAGGGCAAATAACAGATAAGAAGGGGTGACTCCGTATAAAAGCCCCAGTGCACCCATGGTCAGAAGATAAGCCAGACATTTTCTCAGGAGCGGGCAGGATAACTGCCTGCTTTTTTTTGCCTTTTTTAAGAAAGGACAGAAAACAAACTCCTTTAGCCAACGGGTAAAGGTAATATGCCATCTGCTCCAGAATTCCCGGATATTTCCACTGAAAAAAGGCATGGAATAGTTTTTATCTAACTCTACGCCCAGGAAACAGGCACAGCCTGAAGCCAGCCGGGAAAGACCTCCCAGAACAAAAAAGAGATGGAAAGCATATAGGTAGGCATAGAGAGGAAGAAGATGCCAGAGGATATGCTCCTGGGTGATCTGATTTTCCAGTCTCTGCAGCTCCCAGCCAGTAAAGTAAGCAATACAAAGAAGATAGAGACTCCCCAGCAATAATTCCCGGATGCCTTTTTTCATAAGCCGCCGGTATTTTTCAGAAGAAGGGACAGAAGTCCATTGATCATGAAAATCCTGGATATTGTTTAGAGGGCCAAAAAACAGACTGGGAAAGAAAAGGAGAAAACCTGTATACTCTCCCAGAGACAGATCCCGGATCTCCCCTTTGCGAATACAGGCTATAAGCTGTATGTTTTTTAAGGAAAAACAGGTAACAGCAGCATAGACCGGAAGCTGCAGGTTTTGAAAAAGCATAAGGTTTTTGGGAACCAGAGGCATAAGGGATAATAAAAGGAAGAGGAGAAAGCTTCCCTTTCCCATCCGTCCTTTTTCTGCAAGGAGCAGAGCTGCTTTAAACAGCAGTGCAGACCAGACAAAAGAAAGCAGGAGATAGAAAAACTGTATGGGCCGTGATCCAAAAACTATCAGAAGAATTAAAAAAGAGCTGGATAGTCCATAGAAATTCAGATTTCTTTCCTGAAGTCCCAGGAGTATTGCAGGCAGAAGTATAAAAATAAGTACGATGAAATATGGCAGATACTGAATCAGATACAAAACAAAAATCCCCCTCTTAAGTTTCTAAAGCATAGCCGGACATGTCTGCAAGCATATTTAACCATGGACACATTAAAGATTCTTCCATGTAATCCGAAAGAAATTCTTAATTTTTGTAAAAAAAGAACCGGAGGCTGAGCAGATTCAGCTTCCGGTTCCTGGATATTATGTTTTCAGGGCTCGCGCAGGGTGGTTCCTCCATAGCAGTAAGATACAGGAAGGAGGGAAAGGGTGGGAACCACAGTTCCCTGCCGTTTCTTTAACAAGGTTTCCACACAGAGCCGGGCAAGTTCTTCTACTGGCTGACACATAGAAGAAATAAACAAAGCGCCCTCATCAATGCCATATTTGCGGATACCGTCAAATCCCAGGATCTGTACATTTTCAGGGATGCGGATCCCGCGTTCTTTCAGAATTTTCATGACCAGATATCCCTGACGGTCTGTGTTGGCAAAGACTCCGTCAAAGGTTAAATTTCCTCTGAAGTCCATATGGGCTTCTATAAAATCTATCAGGATCTTTTTTTCATCTATGGCGTCTATCTGATCCAGATAGTCCGGTTTTATTCCAAGTTCCTGACAGGCGCTGAGATATCCCTCCAGCCGTTTATCCGCCTCGCTGGGAAATTTTGAACGGAAACGGACAAAGACAGGGTGATGACATCCTAAAGCCCAAAGCTTTTTCGTGCCTGCGTATCCTCCCTGAAAGTTATCAGAGGCAATCATAGGCACGTCGTGGTCTTCAAAATAACGGTCAAAAGAAACCAAAGGGATTCTGGAAGGAATAGCACTGCTCACATCTGTATAAGTCAGAGCAATGATCCCGTCAGTTTTACTTTGCGAAGCCAGATTCAGGTAACCGATTTCTTTTTCTGGTATGCCATTGGCGCAGCAGAGGATCAATTTATACCCATGTTCGTAAAGGGTCCGTTCTACATATTGGGTAAAGGCTGCAAAGAAAGGATTCATAGTATCCGGAACGATCAGAGTGATAAGCTTGGTCTCCTGAGTCTTCAGTCCTCTGGCGTAAGTATTTACTTCATATCCCAGTTCCCGGATTGCTTTTTCTACTTTTACTCTATTTTTTTCTCCTACAGTTATATGATTGATCACTTTGGAAACAGTTCCCAGAGACACTCCGGCCCTGGCTGCAACATCTTTCATAGTGGGGGTATGAGAAGGGGTCAAGATTCGTCGCCTCCTTTAAAAATACATTATTATAAACTAACTTTAGTATAATGTATTGCGTGAAACGTTACAACATAAATAATGCACAAAAAACAAACATAAAAACTGTAAATATGTACTAAATATCTAAAAAAAATCCAGAAACTATTGACTTAAAGTGTGATAAAGACTATATTTAAATCACAAAAAATGAAACGTTTCATATTGCAAGAAAACAAAGGAGCAGGAAAAGAAAGGAGAGCTTTTTATGAAGGCACAGACTTATAGAAAGCCGCAGCAGACATTCGGGGAAAAGATGTCAGGAAAACTAAAATATGTAAAGAAAAACTGGCAGTTATATTTGATCTTCTTATTACCGGCACTGCTGCTCACAATTATTTTTAAATACCTGCCTATGGGCGGAGTATTGATCGCATTTGAAGATTACAATGTTATCGATGGTGTTTTAGGAAGCCCCTGGGTAGGTCTGGAATACTTCCGGAGATTCTTATCTTCCCCGGACTTTATGAGCTATCTGATGAACACCCTGAAGCTAAGTGTGTACGGTCTTTTGTGGGGATTCCCTATACCCATTATCCTGGCGCTTCTGCTGAACAGGATCAGAAGAAAAGGGATCCAGAAAAAAATCCAGCTTTTGATCTACGCGCCGAACTTTATCTCTGTTATCGTCCTTTGTGGTATGGTCAGAATGTTCCTTTCACCGGTTGGACCTATCAACCAGGTTTTGGGAATTGATACTAACTGGATGACCATGCCGTCTGCTTTCAGAACAATCTACATTGCCAGCGGTATCTGGCAGGCAGCAGGATGGTCCTCCATTATGTATACCGCAGCTTTATCCAATGCCAGCAAGGATCTGGAAGAGGCAGCCATTGTAGACGGCGCTAATGTTCTCCAGCAAATCTGGTATGTGGAACTGCCGGCGATTAAAAATATCGTCGTGATCCAGTTTATCCTTCAGGCCGGAAATATCATGAGTATCGGATTTGAAAAGGCCTATGCACTGCAGACAGATATGAACCTTCCTGCTTCTGAGATTCTTTCTACTTATGTATATCGTATCGGTCTGTTAAACGGAGATTACGGATATTCTACTGCAGTGGGACTCTTTAACTCGGTGATCAATGTAATTCTGCTGATCATTGTAAACTTTGTTGTGTCCAAGCTTAATGAAGGCGAAGGACTGTAGGAGGGGTGAAAATGGAAAACCGTATTAAAATTAAACTGGGAACCACAGATAAGGTGATTCTGGGTATAGGTTATACATTGCTGGGATTATTTGTTCTGGCAATTGCGATTCCTCTTGTATACGTGGTCATTGCTTCCTTTATGGATCCCAATGTACTGAATAACCAGGGGATCAGTTTTAACTTTAAAGACTGGACCATAGACGCTTACCGCCGTGTTCTGGAAAACGACATGATCTGGAGAGGATTTGCCAATTCTCTTTTTTACTCAGCAGCCTTTACTTTGATTTCCGTATTTATTACTCTGCTGGCGGCCTATCCTATGTCTAAGAAAGAATTTGTAGGAAGAGGATTTTTTAATGTGATCTTTGTTATCACCATGTTCTTTAACGGTGGTATGATCCCTACCTTTATCCTGATCAATCAGCTGCACATGGTAAATACTATATGGGCGATCCTCCTTCCGGGAGCAGTAAATGTATGGAATCTGATCCTGGCCAGGACTTATTATCAGTCCACACCAAAAGAACTGAGAGAAGCTTCCGCCATTGACGGCGCCAATGAGATCCAGCATTTCTTTAAAATATTAATGCCCGTGTGTAAACCGATCATCGCCGTGCTGGCATTGTATTCCTTTGTAGGAATGTGGAACAGTTATTTTGACGCAATGATCTATTTAAATGACGCTGATCTTCAGCCTCTTCAGCTGGTGCTTCGTTCTATCCTGGTACAGAATACCCCTCAGCCTGGTATGATCGCAGATATTCAGAGCACTGCGGAGATGGCAAAGGTTGCAGAACTTTTAAAATATGCTACTATAGTAGTGTCCAGCCTTCCATTGCTGATCATGTATCCCTTCTTCCAGAAGTATTTTGACAGCGGCATCATGGTTGGCTCTGTAAAAGGTTGATGGAGGGATATGACATGATGAATAAAAAAATAAGAAAATTAGTGGCATTATGTGTTTCCGCAGCTTCTGTACTTTCCCTGGCAGGCTGCGGAGGCAGCGGCCATCAGGCCGCTGATGTGGATCCGGATACACCGGTCAGCGAAGTGACCTTTCCCCTGGAAGAGCAGGCGGAACTTTCTTTTATCACCAGCGCTCCGGCTACCAGCACCCAGGATCCTAATGAGAGAATGATATTTAAAAGACTGGAAGAACAGACAAATGTACATATAGACTGGACCTGTTTTGTGGCAGATCAGTTCGCAGACAAAAAGAACCTGGCTCTGGCTCAGTTTGGAAATCTTCCTGACGGACTTTTTAATGCAGGCATGAGTGATTATGACCTGCTTCGGTATGCAAAACAGGGGATCATCATTCCTCTGGAAAATCTGATTGATAAATATATGCCAAATCTTCAGGCAGTTTTTGAAAAATATCCGGAATACCGGACCATGTGTACAGCGCCAGACGGTCATATTTATTCCTTCCCCTGGATCGAACAGCTGGGTGAAGGAAAGGAGGCCATCCAGGCTATCGGTGATATTCCATATATCAATAAGAAATGGCTGGATTGTCTGGGACTGGATATCCCTACTACCGTAGATGAACTGGAGCAGGTGCTCATCGCTTTCAGGGATAACGCCGATAAGATCCAGGAAGAATGTGGAGTCGAGGGTGATGTGATTCCCATGTCCTTTATCATCAATAACGGCGACCAGGATCCGGCCATTCTGATCAACGGCTTTGGAGAGGGATATGGAGATACTGCAGACCACTTTGCAGTGACTGATGAAGGCGAAGTTATCTATACAGCCGTTCAGGAAGGTTATAAAGAAGGAATTGAATGGCTCCATAAACTGGTAGAGGAAGATCTGGTGGATCCTGAAGCCTTTACTCAGGAGTGGTCTACTTACGTAGCAAAAGGTAAAAACCACAGATATGGCCTTTGCTTTACCTGGGATATTGCGAATATTGATAATTATGATGACTATGTAATGCTTCCGGCTCTTGCAGGTCCTGACGGACTGGTGAATATTACCAGACAGAATAACAGTGAGACCAGCGGTTTTGAGAGAGGCCGGTGTGTACTGACTACCAGCTGCAGGGATACAGCTCTGGCAGCAGCCTGGATCGACCAGATGTATGCGCCGCTTCAGTCTGTACAGAACAACTGGGGAACCTACGGTGAGGAAGGCAAGCCAAATATCTTTGAAATGAGTACAAATTCTGAGGGCGGAGAAATGTTAAAACATGAAGATCTGGGAGACAACTCTCCGGTAGAAGTCCGGGAATCCCAGTCTGTAAATGGCCCTCTGGCAGTACTGAACGATTATTATGATGTGTATGTGACTCAGCCTGACGACGCGAAATGGCGCCTTGATAATATGCACGAAACCTACCTGAAAGATATGCACAGCCAGTATGTATATCCAAATGTATTTATGAGTATTGATGATACGAATAAAGTATCTCAGTATGATACAGATATTAAAAAATATGCAGAACAGAAAAAGGCCGACTGGATACTGAACGGCGGTATTGAGGAAGAATGGGACAGCTATCTGGAAAAGATGGAAGACTATGGTCTGTCAGATTATCTGGCTATCAAACAGAAGTATTTTGACCAGTACCAGGAGTCTCTGACCCAGGAAAATACAGCAGCCACCCAGGATACTCAGTCCTGAAAAGAATCTAGGGCAATATAGGAGGAAAAGCAGAATATGAGTATGGAAAGCAGAATAGAAGTCAGCGAAGCTTTAAAAAAGGCAAGAGAATATGAACAGAAAAATATAACAGAAGAAGTAAACCGGCAGAAACCTTCTTTCCATGTATGCGCACCCATCGGGTGGATCAATGACCCCAACGGATTTTCCGTATATAAAGGTGAATATCATCTTTTTTATCAGTACTATCCTTATGCAAAAGCCTGGGGCCCCATGTACTGGGGCCACAGTGTATCGAAAGATTTAGTAAATTGGAAATATCTTCCGGTGGCTCTGGCCCCTGATAAAGACTATGATCACGCAGGCTGCTTTTCCGGCAGTGCCCTGGAATACCAGGGACAGCATGTATTGTTATATACCGGCGTGGAGGAAAAAGAGACAGAGAATGGAAAGCAGGTTCGCCAGACCCAGTGCCTCGCCATAGGCGATGGAATTGACTATCAGAAAACAGAAGACAACCCTGTGATCTATCCTGAGGGGCTTCCCCAGGGAAGCAGCCTGGAGGATTTCCGGGATCCCAAGATTTGGCAGGAGGGGGATACCTTCTATGCAGTCATGGGAAGCAGGAGCAGTGACGGCAGCGGTCAGATACCGGTATATACTTCAAGGGATCTGCGGAACTGGAGCCTGGTAAGCATTCTGGATAAATGTGAAAATCAATATGGAAAAATGTGGGAGTGTCCGGACTTTTTCTTCCTTGACGGCAAGGCTGTCCTTCTGACATCTCCTCAGGATATGGAAACAGACGGGCTGGAATTTCACAGTGGAAACGGAACCCTTTGTATCATAGGAAACTGCAGTAAAGAAGATTTTATCCTCCACCGGGAGAAGATTCAGGCAATTGATTACGGACTGGATTTTTATGCTCCTCAGACTACTTTAACTCCTGATGGCAGAAGAGTCATGATCGCCTGGTTCCAGTCCTGGGATAATCACCTTTCTCCTGAGCATTTAGCATGGGGAGGGATGATGACTATGCCTAGGGAACTTCAGGTAAAAGAAGGAAGACTGTACCAGAATCCTGTCCGGGAACTGGAGCAGTATCGCAGAGAAAAAATACAATATGACGGTGTGAAAATCCGGGAAAAACAGTCTCTGGAAGGAATCAGAGGACGGCAGATAGACCTTGCCCTGGAGATCCAGGGAGAAGAGTATGATAAGTTCAAAATCTATCTGGCTATGGATGAAAAACATCATACAGCTGTGATCTATGACAGAAGAGAAGGCATCCTTACTTTTGACAGAAGATATTCCGGAGACAGGAGAGACCGGATACATACCCGGGAGATGACAGTGGAGGAAAAAGACGGAAAACTGAAGCTCCGGATCCTGGTAGACAAGTATTCTGTCGAAATTTTTGTCAATGACGGGGAAAAGGCAATGTCTTCTTTGACCTATACAGGACTGGAAGCAGAAGGGATCGCCTTTGAAGCCAGAGGAGAAGCAGAGATTTCCGTCTGCCAGTACAATGTGGAAAAATCTGAGAAATAATTGCTATAATGAAGAAAGATTTCCGATAAAGCTTGCGAAAACAGGGAAAAAAAACTATAATTTATGGCAATAATATGAATCAAGGAGCTAAGATTATGAGTGAAAAATTTGATGTTATCGCACTTGGTGAACTGCTGATCGATTTTACTGAAAACGGTGTCAGCAGTCAGGGCAATCCGATTTTTGAGGCAAATCCCGGAGGGGCACCCTGTAACGTTCTCGCTATGTTGAATAAACTTGGAAAGAAAACTTCTTTCCTGGGAGTAGTAGGAAAGGATCAGTTCGGTGTTTCTTTGAGAGCAGCTCTGGAAGAACAGAACATTGATACAAGCCATCTGTATGAAGACCCGGAGGTACATACCACCCTGGCTTTTGTCCATACTTTTGAAGATGGAGACCGGGATTTTGCTTTTTACAGAAATCCGGGAGCTGATATGATGTTAAATGAAGACCAGATTGATGAAGCCTATATCACTTCTGCCAGAGCTTTTCATTACGGAACCTTGTCTATGACTCATGAGGGAGTAAGAAAGGCCACCAGAAAAGCTATTGATATTGCAAAAAAGGCAGGGCTTCTCATCTCCTTTGACCCTAATCTCCGTCCCCCTCTGTGGAAAACTATGGAAGAAGCAAAGGAACAGATCAGCTACGGATTATCTCAGTGTGATCTTCTGAAGATTTCTGAAGAAGAGCTGGAATTTATGACCGGCACAAAAGACATTAAAGAAGGCGCTCATAAACTGCTGGCTCAGTATCCAAATCTGAAACTGATGAATGTGACCATGGGCAAGGAAGGCAGCATGGCTTTCCATGAAGGAAAAGAAGTATTCCAGGCGCCTTTTATCCAGGAGAATACCATAGAAACCACAGGAGCGGGAGATACTTTCGGCGCCTGTGCCTTGAATTATGTGCTGGAGCATGGGATCCAGGGGCTGACAGAGGAAAATCTTCAGGAAATGCTCCGGTTTGCCAATGGAGCTTCTTCTATTGTGACCACCAAAAAAGGTGCCCTGCGGGTAATGCCTGAGAGAACAGAGGTTGAAGCATTTATCAACAAGTAAATTCAAATAAACTTGTCAGGTATAGCCAAAATGGAGTAAAATAGTCTTCGTTAAATTGTGTAAAGAATACAAAAAATATTGGTAAAAAAATCACAAACTTCGAAATATTCGTTGACAAGTGCTATTGTTTGTGATAAATTAAAGCCAAGGTAAGAAATAGAGCTTACCAAAAAAACAAGATTCTGATTACTGACGGATAAATGTGGAGTACCACAGGGGAATCAGAATTATAATGAAAGCCGACCGTCTGGGCAGCATTTGCGAGGAACAAATGTTGCCCTTTTTTCAACCGCAAAAGAGTTGAAAAAGGGGCGAGAGAAATCATTATTTTTAAGGAGGATGTTGAACTATGGGATTCAAATCAGACATCGAAATCGCACAGGAATGTGTCATGGAGCCAATCACAAAGATTGCAGAGAAAGCAGGTATTGACGAGAAATATCTGGAACAGTACGGAAAGTACAAAGCAAAGATCGACTACAACTTACTGAACGAATCCGATGCTCCAAATGGAAAACTGATCCTTGTTACAGCCATCAACCCTACTCCTGCAGGAGAAGGAAAGACTACCACAACTGTAGGCCTGGCAGACGGTATGCAGAAATTAGGCAAGAAAGTTATGGTTGCCCTTCGTGAGCCATCCCTGGGACCTGTATTCGGTGTAAAGGGCGGCGCTGCAGGCGGCGGATACGCACAGGTAGTTCCTATGGAAGATATCAACCTGCATTTCACCGGCGACTTCCATGCTATCGGCGCAGCAAACAACCTGCTGGCAGC
>DWYL01000267.1 GCA_019118685.1 Candidatus Blautia merdipullorum | reverse complement strand
AGGAATAACGGAGGGGCTGTGTTTGCCCTGTTTTACCGCAATTTGCCGGGTATGTAATTACCGCTGAGACTGCTAAAGTAATCACGGGATAAGCAAAATGCGGCATATGGAGACTGTCAAAAGTGGTAAGGATCTGTGTGCTTTTTATTTATTCTTTAATCTTATCAATCAACTGGCAGTCGAAATTACTCTCAATTTTGAGATGGTTCTGCATTGCATTCGCCCACTTTCACCTTAAAACCACCTCTGCTCCACAACCACAGAGGAGTATGAATATCTATTGGACATCTCTCCGTGTCCCTAAATACTTCTTCCCAAAGAGAGCTTACTTTCTCCCGTATATTAGGCTTTTCTGCTTCATCATGTGTAATCAATCCCAATTTTTCACTTGCCTGAATAACATGTGTGTCTGGTGCGACCGTAATGCACTGCCTGTCTTCCAACTTTGCATCTGTATATTGGGACATCACATATAGCCAATAATTCAAAATCTTAGTACCAGATAAATATGGGAACCCCTTTTTGTTTTTCAGAATATACTCTTTAATCTTTTTGACGGAATTATCATTATCCCAAAACAGTTTCCTGACATCACCCTGAAATTTATCCATAAATGTGCTACACAACCGCTCCCATATCTCTATATGTTTATTAGGTTGAAGTGCCACCTTATACCTTAACAGTTTAATACGCAATTCCTCTTGTTTCATTTTTACAACACATTCTGGTGAAAATATATCTCGGGTTTCAGCGTCAAGGTATGCAGCTTTTGCCGCTTCCCAAAGTTTATATGAATTTCTTTGGTAATTTAAGGCCATGGGCAAAGTAAAATATAAATAGTTTTCCTTCGTACCTTTCCCTAACCCAGGATTTGCATCCTCTGGCATAATTTCTCCTCCAAGGCTCCCGTCATGATAAAGTTGCAAGAGATCTTCTACATTTTTCAAAATGTTTTTTTCTTTTCAAGACTCAATGTTGTTTCTTCCATCTTTTGTATTCCTTTTTCTTTTTTCATTATCACCGTTATAATACGCAAGTCATCAATCTGCTTATTAGCTTTTCCTGCCGTCTTGGTTATTGCAGGTGGTATCTCAGCCTCTCTTAATTCCATACTACATAGCTAAATTGGTCGTTCCAATTATAACATAGTCTATGGAGTAGATTATACTGTTTTCAGCGTCGAACTTATCAAAGATCTCCTGGGCTGCCACCCTCTTATGTTTCACCCCATTATTTGCCCGGGAGTTTACCCCCACGTCCGTTTCCCGGCTGCTTCGCTGTAGAGATTTTGACCGCCCTTGCCTGTAAACCTATCATAATAATAGGTTGAATTTCTCCTATTCTTGGATATCAGACCTTTGGCGGGGAAGATGTCTATCCATCTCTCCTGCAGAAGACAGCTCATCTTTGCTTTTGTCTGGTAAAAAACCACCCTTTTGTAGATGGGAACAAACGTACCGGCGCACACGTCATGCTGGTGCTGCTTGCCTTAAACGGGATTGAATTGCAGCATACGCAAGCAGAATTGTCCGATGTTATCCTGCAATTAGCGGCAGGCACCATTCAATCTTCTGATTTACTGAACTGGATACTCACACATCAGATCTAAAAAGCCCAGGTGCAAAAATGCAGAACCCGGGCTTAAAATTTATCAGAATCTTTTTGTCCTGTACCCGAATCTAAACACCCCATCCCAGACTTTCCTGCTGGATATGATACAATCTCTGGTACAGTCCCTTCTTTTTCATCAGCTCTTTATGGGTTCCCCTTTCCACCAATTTCCCATCCTCTAATACAAGGATCTGATCAGCGTCTGCCACTGTGCGTAGCCGGTGTGCGATCATAATCACCGTTTTTCCTTCAACCAGCTTTGCAATCGCTTTCTGAACGAGAACTTCATTTTCCGGATCCAGGGAGGCTGTAGCCTCATCAAGGAGAATGACAGGTGCGTTCTTCAGAAGTGCTCTTGCAATAGAAATGCGCTGCCGCTCTCCCCCGGATAAGGTGCTTCCGTTCTCTCCGAGAAGAGTCTGGTAGCCATCGGGCATTTCACGGATAAATTCATCACAATATTTTACTGTTTCCAGTCAGTTCCTTCTACTCTGTTCCTTTATTTACAGGCTAAAAATAGCCCATTTCTTCCATTTTTTCTTCCGATAATCCTTTGGGAGAACCCCATAGACCGATTGAAACGCTTTTGCAAATTTGCTGGCGTTACTGTATCCCAATTCCAGAGCAATATCTCCGATCTTTTTATTTTCATTCAAAAGGATATCCGCCGCAAGGTTCATTTTATATTTTTTCAGATAAGCATAAGGCGTATCACCATAAATATGAGAAAAAACCTTATGAAATACCGTAAGGCTCAGATGTGCTTCTTTCGCCAGATGTTCCAATGAAATTTTCTCATCCAAATGCTGTATCAGGTAATCCCGTATTGCTTTTGCGGCCTGTATCTGCCCCTTATCAAAGTACTTGAAATCACAGCCATTCACCTGGGTGAGCTGATCCATATGATAAAGGAGCTCAATAGCTTTGATCCTGAAATATCCCACATGCTCACGGCCCTTCTTCCTTTATAAGTTAGCTTTAGCTTACAGCAATACTATAGCATATCGTCACAGAATAAAACAGCCCGATAATTTCATTTAATCTGCTAATACTTTGCTGGTATTCTATTCTTTATCGCACCATGATCTGATATTTTTGATATTTCCTTTTTCCTAAAGAAAAAGCAAAATAATAGCAATGAAATATATCAAAGGCACAATCTCAAAAAAGAAGCCCAGGTTCATAAAAATGCGAAACCTGGACTTAAATCTATGTTTCCAGATAATCCTCCCCGGACATTCGGGCTATTGAAGTCCCATAATAAAAACTACCAACGCCATAATTGTAAGTGCAGTCCAGCTGATATATCTCCCTGCCATTTCCCAATCAGACGGTTCTGCATAGTCTGCATTGCGGATCTGGAATTTCAGATTCCAACGGAATAGCTCATCTGCAAATAAAATCAAAAGTGCATTGAGAGCACAAACGAATACTCCGCCAAGCCATATAAACCATTCTCCTTTATGTGTTAATTTTGAATTATTCGTCAAATGAAGTATAGCAGAAGCAGATGGCTCCATAGGATCAATTGCCTTTCCATTTTCTTCTCTCTCAACTCCATCGTTGGTTACATAGGTCATTTCTAAGTTATTTAAGGTGCCGTCCTCGTTGTACAGCCAATATTCGTCTCCAAGATCCAAAACGCCGCCGCGAAACAAGATGGAATCTCCTTGAAGAAGCTCAATGCCCACCATATCTTCTGCCATTTCTTCGTCCTTTGGAATAGCTGTGGGATCCTCTTTTGCGGTATAAGGACCAAAAGTTTTATCACCATGCTGAAAAACTACCGTCTTATCCTCTGACACCGTAAAACATACTTGTTGACCTCTGATTTTACCGGAATAGACTGTACTTCCATTTTCCTCTCTTGGCACAAGAATTGCGTCTTTATATTCAAATCCGACTCGTGAGATTGTCATGGAATAAACCCCCAAAAATGTTATTACCATAACGATCATACATATTAAAACACCTTTTTGATAGAGGTTCAAACTTTTTATTTTTTCCACAGTCCTGCCCCTCCCTCCAAATTCTGATTTATTACTAACTCTATTATACTATAATCGTCTGCCGTTGAATTATAGAATAGTTATAAATTTACTGGACAGGAACAGTTTACAGAGCAAGGTGCAGCCGATGAAATGATTCGAAGTTGCCTGCGGCTTTTATAGATGGCTATTTGGGTTGTCTGAAAATAACACAGTCATGAGCGTCTATTTTGCTTCCTGCTAATTCTGCAAGCTTTCTGCCGGACCACAGTTCTACTGCCTCTTCTGCAAGCTCTTTCTGGCTGATTTTCTCAGGAATCTTTTGGCTCTTATCCGACACGTTAAAAACAGCCGTATACCTGCTTTCATTATTTTCAGCCGTCCATATGATCCATTCTTTATCTCTGAATTCCTGCTGCTGTTCTGTCAACGTGCTATGCATCCGGTTAAGCTCTTCATTAGTTATCAGTCCGAGGGTCCACTCATCAAGATCCGTCAGCTCTCCGCCAAGCATCAGTGGAGACTGAAAAAGAGACCACAGCGTAACCATTGTTCTCTGCTCTGCTTTAGTAAACCGGGTCATCCTGTCTCCTTGTCCCCTCTCTCCTGAGCGTATCCCTATATGCCCTAATGGCAGCATATCACAGTCCGGCCAATTTCCCTTTCGGATAAACGGTGACCAGCGGTCGCAGCGTTCAAACATATCATAAAGCATATCCCATTCATCCCAAAAATCATCTGTCAGTCGCCACATATTAGCATTTTTTTGCAGAAAACTTCCGTCCTGAAGCCGCGCCGGACCTGGGGAAAGGGAAAGGACAATCTCTCTCCCGGTTTTGTCAATCGCCCTGCGTATTGCAGCAATTTCCGCAAAATGAGCCTCCCTATAAATGGTCGAATAAGCGATATCATCCACTTTAATAAAATCTACTCCCCACTCCGCATAAAGTTCCAGCAGAGAGTCATAATAAAGCTGCCCTTCAGGAATGCTCATATCCACTCCGTACATATCAGAATTCCATGGGCATATGGAATTTAGCGCGATCCGATCGGCTGTCAGACTCGTTCCCTTAATCTTTGTTTTCTGATGTACAGCCTGCCGTGGAATCCCCCGCATAATATGAATTCCGAATTTTAGCCCCAGTCCATGTATATACTCTGCCAAAGGCTTAAATCCCGCGCCGTCTTTTGAACTTGGAAAGCGATTTTCCGCAGGTATCAGCCGGCTATATTCATCCATATTTAATGCAGCGAATTTATGATAGTGAGCCGAGTCGGCAGTGGGTTCATACCACTGAATATCCGCCACGACATATTCCCATCCATACCTTTTCAGCTTTCCGGCCATTACATCGGCATTTTTCCTGATCTCTTCTTCGGTTACGGAAGCTCCATATGCATCCCAGCTGTTCCATCCTTTCGGTGGTGTTTTTGCAAAATTCCTCATATTCATAATCCGCCTTTCTGCGAATGGCACTGATAAGGTTATAAAACCTTTCTCAGACTTCCGCCATTTTATATTTTCTGAATCCTATAAAAAACGTAGTAAGAATGGGTAATGTTAAGATCACTGTTCAGGAGATTATCGACGCTGCCAATATCGGGCGGACAACCTTTTATGCACATTTTGAGACAAAGGATGACTTATTGAAAGCCCTGTGCGAAGAGCTTTTCGGCCATATTATCAGCAGCGCTATGGACTGCACCCATACACACGGTCTATATTCTAACAATAATGTGCCGGAATCTGTATTCTGTCACCTGCTGCAGCACCTGCAGGAAAATGAGAATAACATTCTGGAACTCCTTTCCTGTGAAAACAGCGATCTTTTTCTCCGCTATTTCAAAGACAACTTAAAAGAGCTGCTACAAAACCAATTTGTAAATCAAAACAGAAGAAACAACAAAGATATCCCCCAGGATTTTTTAGTAAACCATATCACCGGCAGTTTTGTAGAAATGGTATTGTGGTGGATAAAAAACCAAATGAAAGAGCCCCCGGAAAAGTTAGATAAATATTTCCGGGCTGTAATTGAGCCGATTTTATAGGTGTTTTGAGCCAAAAAAACAAGGAGCATAGCAATACGACAGCTCCTTGTTTTCTTTATATGCCTTGTAATCTTTTTATTCCTACGGGCAACGAGCCAAGCGGACATGCTTGCATCGGGGTCTTTGACTTTGCTTTCTTACTGGAGAATCGCCGACATTTCCTGCATATAGGTGGGAATATCCAGTCCCTGAGGGCAATGTGCCGTACAGCTTCCACATCCGATACATGCTGCAGGCTGTTTCTCTTTCTCTAATGCTTTCAGCCGGTGCAGCCTCCAGACTGCCATATTCTTGTCCCCTAAGGCTGCCCCTTCATCCCGATAGTCATTATAAGCGGAAAGCAGTGAGGGGATATCCAGTCCCTGGGGACAGTCATCGCAGCAATACCGGCAGCCGGTACAGGGAACTGCGATTTTTTTCCGGAGTTTTTCACTGATCAGGGCCAACTGTGAAAGTTCTGCCCCGGTCAGGGCTTGTTCTGAATCTGCCGTGGCGATATTTTCCTTTACCTGCTCCATATCTGACATACCGCTGAGGACCACGGCGATCCCTGGAAGATCCATGACAAATCTGAGGGCCCATGCAGCCGGTGAGCCATCGCCTTCCGGCAGAAGCTCCATACAGTCTTCTGGCAGACTGGCCAGCATTCCCCCATGAACAGGTTCCATTACCATAACAGGCACATCATACTCTCTCAGGATTTCATACTGCTGTTTTGCGGTTCCCTGATACCAGTCATAATAGTTAAGCTGTATCTGCACAAAATCCCAGCTGTATGTTTCCAGCAGTCTGCGCAGACAGTCCGGCGTGCCGTGAAAAGAAAATCCGAAATGCCGGATCTTTCCCTGTTTCTTCTGCTCCTGAAAATAAGAAATGCAGCCGCAGCTTTCATAGTCGGCTGCTGTCAGATCTGTGATACCATGAAGGAGATAAAAATCAATATACTCCATTCCAAGGCGGTCAAGCTGATCCTGAAACTGAAACTGGTAATCCGGATTTGCCTGAACATTAAATTTATCTGCTACATAATAACTGTCACGGGGATATCCGGAAAGGGCCCGTCCCAAAATAGTTTCTGATTTTCCGCCGTGATAAATATAAGCCGTGTCATAGTAATTCACCCCATGGGCCATACAATAGTCAATGAGCTCCCGGGCCTTTGGTTCGTCAACGGGCTTTGCAAGTCCCGGTTCCGTCTGAGGCAGCCGCATGGCTCCCAGCCCCAGCTTAGAAAGCTTGATGTTCTCTTTAAATCCTGCATACTTCATACTTAGGTTCCCCTTTCTTTTATCGCCTGATCCCATCCCAGCACATTTGGAAGACCATTTCAAAGTCCACCTTGGGAAGCATAGATTTTTCTTTTCGCCACTCCTTGAAAATCTGCTGGATAGGATAATAACAAAAGCTGATCAGAAGAACCGGCGAGGTCTGCTTCAGGATTCCTTCCTCTATTCCCCGCTGAAAAATCTTTACCGTATCTCTGTTATACTGTTCCAGTTCCTCTATCATCTCATCGGTTGCCATGGGGGAATTGCAGGCCTGTTCTATAAATAAAAATTCTTCCGTATACTCCTGCATATAATGAAACAGGTTCTCACAAAGCTTTCTGACGGCTTTTTCTACACTCTCTTCTGAGGCAATATCCTTACTGCATTTCTCTGTCATCTGCTTTTTCACATCCATATAGACCTTACGGAACATATCCTCCTTATTCTCATAATAGACGTAGAGAGTCGCAGGGGATATCCCCGTGGCTTTTGCGATTTTCGACATAGATATATTGGCGAAACCAATCTCATTGATCAGTCTGACGATGGCATTCGTGATCGCCGCTTTTTTATTCTCATCTTTCCTTCTCATATGGCTATTATAACCGAATGTTCATTTATTTTCAACAGAAAATATTTTTTCCAGCGTCACAAGTACCCCGTCTTCTTCATTAGAAGGGCATACATACTTTGCCGCATCTTTCACGTTTTGCGGAGCGTTCTCCATAGCATAGCTATAGCCGCAGTAATTCAGCATTTCTATATCATTTCCTCCATCTCCGAAGGCAGCGCACTGCTCCGGAGAAATCCCCCAGCGTTCTACAAGTCTTTTAAGGCCGGAAGCCTTATGACATCCAGGTACGATCAAGTCAATAGAGCCGTGGCCGCTGGTTGTAGGCTCTACTTTCCCTTTGAGCCGTTCACGGAAGATATCGTAGTAAAAATACGTTTTTTCTGCCGGAACTGTGGGAGCAAATTTCAGGATCTGGTCTGTTACTTTTTTGAAATCATCTACCCACTGCAGCCGATGATAGTAAATACCGGTAAGATCAAAAAATTCCCGGCTCACGTTTTCCCGTTGGCAGTATGCGCTGTTTACGCCGCACAATACATTCTGCACTTCAGGATATTCCCTGCACACATCAATGACAAAATCCACAGTTTCCTTTGGCATGTCCGCAGTAAAAATCAGTTCTTTCCGATCTTTTACAAAGTCCCCGTTTTCCGCTACAAATGACAATTCATCATAGTATCCCGGAAACAGGGCTCTCAACTGATAGTATTGATTTCCGCTGGCTACCACAAAATGACAGCCGGCGTTTTTCATAACGGACAAGATACGTTTGAACCGTGGAACATCATAAGTATAGTCAGACCGGACAAAGGTGCCGTCTACATCAACTGCAACCATCTTAATATTTTTCTCCATTTTATCCCCACTTTTCCATCCTTTCATCCGAAATTGTTCTGCAGTGCCTATTATAACGTTGGGGGTAAAAGGAAGATATCCTTATTCTGTCATTTTTTATCTCTATTCTGCCATTTGCGCCGGTATTCCAGTGGGGTATACCCTGTAAGCTCCCGAAAGATCCTTCCGAAATAGCTGGGGTTTCCCAGCCCGCAGGCGTATCCGATCTCTGTTATGGGCGTCTGGGTATCCGCCAGCATCTGCCGGGCTCTTTGTATACGGTAACTTTTTATATACTCAACAGGGGTCATATGCAGATGATTCTGGAAAGCCCTGTAGCACTCTCTTTCACTTAAAAAAGCAACTTCTGCAAGCTCCGGAATAGAGATCTTTTCAGAATAATGTTCATGGATATGTACCATCATTCTCTTGATCTTATCATCTGTTCTATTGGCAACCGGTGTTTTATCCCGAAGTATGGGAGAACATATCTGAAACAGATGCAGCCATATCTGTGACAGCGCCTCTCTTATCTTTATCTCGTAGCCGAACTCTTCTTCTGACAGGAAAAACGCTCTGCGGATCAGGTCGATAACCACAGCCTGCTCTGACACCTTTGGACTTAATGGGATGATCTCTATCTGAGATGAGGTGATAATGGGCATAATATATTTCTGTTCAATTCTGCTTCCATGATCTCCCGCAAGTAATTTCGGTTCAAAAATATGCAGTAATTGTATATTCTTTTCCTTATGGGTCTGAATTTCTGTCATATGCAATACATTTGAATTCACCATACCGGCCCAGCCGGCGGAAAAAACCATGGTTTCATTGGGCGTATGGTATTTTAACTGGCCGCTTTCCATGTAGAACAGCTCTATGGCGTTATGCCAGTGCCAGGGTACAAAAGGCTCCCGGTAATCATCCAGTTCCGCCTGGGAAGCCACATATGGAAAATCTGTAGTCTCATATGGCAGTTTTTCTTCCTTACTGCCTGTCTGAAATTCTAAATTGCGGGTAATTCTCATTTGGACACCTCCATGCCTTGCCTCTTCTTCCCATTCTCCTCTAATCTCCTGTTTTAGAACTCTATTATATAACTTTCGAAACGTTCAATGTCAACTTTTATGTTATATTCCTCCACCAATAGCGTTTGCAATGCCACTCTCTATTCCAGTCTCCACCTTGCGCTCTGCTGCTGAAGCTCTACCATACGGCAAAATAAGCCGCCCCTGGCCATCAGTTCCGCCGGAGAGCCTTCCTCTGCCACCCGTCCCTCAGCCAGAACCACGATCTTGTCTGCCGCCTCCACTGTACGCATCCGGTGGGCGATGACCAGTACGGTCTTGCCTGCCAGCAGACGGGACAGGGCCTCCTGCACCTTGGTCTCGTTTTCTACATCCAGGCTTGCCGTAGCCTCGTCAAGGAGTATGATAGGGGCGTCCTTCAGCAGAGCCCTGGCAATAGAGATCCGCTGCCGCTCACCGCCGGAAAGCCGGGCTCCGTTTTCCCCGATAGGAGTATCATAACCCTCAGGCAGTCTTTGGATAAATTCTTCGCAGTTTGCAGCTTTTGCCGCTGCCTGTACCTCTTCGTCTGTAGCCCCATGTCTGCCAAGACGGATGTTTTCCATTACCGTGTCATCAAAGAGTACAACCTCCTGGAAGACCATGGAGTAATCTCTCAGGAGCACCTCCGGATCTACTGTGGAAATGTCCACATTTCCTACCTTGATAACTCCTTTATCAATCTCCCACAGCCTTGCAGCCAGCCTGGCACAGGTGCTTTTCCCGGAGCCGGAAGGGCCTACCAGGGCTGTAACCTCCCCCTCTTTTGCCGTAAAACTCACATCATGAAGAACTTCCTTGTCATCATAGGCAAATCCTACATGTTCAAATACAATGTCATGACCTTTGGGGTCAAATGTCCCGGAGCCTTCTGCCACAGGCGTGTCATAGATTTCCATCATGCGGTCAGCGGACACCTGGGATACAAACATCTCTGCAATAAGAGCCAGGCTTTGGTCAAAGGGGGCATAGATCCGGGTAATGACCAGCAGGAAAAAAAAGAGCAGCATAAAATCAATGGAACCGGACAGGATCAGATTGGCACCCACAAGGATGGTGGTAGCCACCCCCATGCGCATGATCACACTGGCTGCATTGACAAAAAGGCCGGTTCCCAGTTCTCCACGGATCATCACCCGCTCATGTTCATCAATCTTCTGGTTCAACCCTTCCAGATACCGTTCTTCCTGATTTGTGGCACGGATCTCCCGGATATTTTCCAATGCCTCCTGAATACCGTCTGATACACGGACAGCAGCCTTTTTCGTCCGCTGGGCATTACGGTCGGCAGTTTTCCGGCTGCCAAACAGCAGACCAAAAGCTACCGGCACACCCCACAGGCTGGCGATGGCCAGCCTCCAGTCGTAAAAGAAGAGGCAGATGGCAATGACCCCAGTGGAGATGTAGGCGCCATACAAGTATCCCAGCACATGGGACCACACATGTTCCATACGGTTTACATCACCCATAATGGTTTCGGTAAGGTCCGCCAGGTCACGTTTTCCAAAGTATCCCAGAGGAAGCTTCCGAAGCCGTTCCGCCAGACCAAGACGTGAGGTTTTCACTTCATTATATACCAGTCCGTAAGTTGCCTTGTACTGCTGCAGATGGGTCATAAAGGACAGAATGACAAAAAGAATTACCAGTCCCACAGCCGAGACCACGCCGGGCAGGTGCTTCCCCTCGGGCAGGATTCTCATAAATCCGGACATCAGCAGGTACAGGATACTGACACCGCCCATAACCACCAGATTAACGATCACTGTCCAGAATGTACCTTTTTTCGTATTTTCCACACCCTGGTCGGTGAGAGCAAATTTTCGCTGAAATTTTTTACTGAACATTTATTTTCCCTCTCTTTCACTGGTAATCTTCCACCGGACTGCCTGATTATAGTCCGCCCACATCCTGGCATAGAGCCCTCCTGCTGTGACAAGCTCATTATGAGAGCCCTGCTCCACTACCTGTCCTTTCTCCAGGACAATGATCTTATCTGCCCCTACCACTGTGGAAAGACGGTGAGCGATCATAATAACGGTCCGCCCCTTTGTCAGGGTAGCAAAGGCTTTCTGGATCAGCACTTCGTTCTCGGGATCGGCGAATGCCGTAGCTTCATCCAGCACCACGATAGGCGCATCCTTTAAAATAGCCCGTGCCAGAGCGATACGCTGCTGCTCCCCGCCGGAGAGGTAAGTTCCTTCCGTACCAATCTGGGTATCCAGGCCTTCAGGAAGTTTTTCCAGGATATCTTTGCACTGGGCGGCCATAAGAGCTTCCATTACCTGTTCTCTGGTGGCTTCCGGTCTGGCAGCCCGGACATTTTCCAGAATGGAAGCCTTAAACAGGCGGTTATTCTGGAATACAAAAGCCACCTGATCCATGAGTACATGAGGATGTATCCAGGTCACATCTACGCCGCCTACCCTCACAACGCCGGAGGTTGGGTCCCAGAACCTGGGGATCAGGCTGGCTGCCGTAGTCTTGCCCCCTCCTGAAGGTCCCACCAGGGCCACCGTCTGTCCCGGCTCTGCCGTAAAGGAGACATGAGACAGGGCCGGGCGCTCTCCCCCCTCATAGGTAAAGGTCACATCTTGGAATTCTACCCGGTTGTCCCTGGGAGTCTGGGGATTTGCAGGCACTTCCTGAACAGGAGCCTCCATCACCTGATTAATACGTCCCAGAGCAGTGGTGGCCAGCATCATACCGGAAGCCGCAAACATGATCTTCGCCAGCGCTGTGGAAATAACGGCAGAAAATACTGCGTAAAAAGCAAAATTTGTGACAAAACCGGAAAAGTTTCCGCCGGCCAGAGCATCCGGAGCCAGAAAAAGAGCCGCCGGAACTAAAAATACAAAGGCTCCCTCAGTAAAAGTCAGGTTAATGGCCTGGGGAACCCGGCACACATCCGACTGATAATGCTCAGCCTTTGTGCTGTAATCCTCAATGGCCTGCTGAAAAGCTCTGAAAGAATAGACCGTCTGCTGAAAGATCTTGACCACCGGAATCCCCCGGACATATTCCGTCCCTGCCTTGGTCATCCGATCCTGCGCCGCCTGGTATTCTGCCATAAGGCCGGCATTTTTTCCTCCCATCATGGAAAACATAGCGATTACAGAGATCACCGCCGCCAGCAGGCAGGCTGCCCCCATTCTCCAGTCGAAAACAAGCATCATCACCAGCATAGACAGAAACAGCACCACCGTGCCTACGATATCCGCCAGATTATGGGCCAGGAGAGTCTCTGTATCTGCCGCCGCTGCGTCCAGCCTGCTCCGTATCAGACCGGAGGCATTGGAATCAAAATATCCCAGGGGAGCTTTCATCACATGGGCCACCCCCTGCTTCCGGATGTTTTCTGCAGTCCGGAAAGCCGCCAGGTGGGTACACGTCAGTCCTGCGAAATACAGGACAATGCCTCCTACTGCAAAAGCAAACGCCATCCATCCGTACCTGGTAACACTTTGGGCCTGGGTCCATTCCGGCGCCACAGCGATCAGATCCCTTGCTGCCAGCCAAATGCAGATGTAGGGCGCCATACTCAGGAGCATGGACACAGCTGACAAAGCCAGACCCAGAAAGGTCAGACACTTATAGCTGCCTGCATAGTCCAGCAAAACCCCTAGATCACTCTTTTTCTTTCTTTTCATGGTGTAACCTCCTATATAAAAGTTAGTTTTCGCTAACTAGCGAGCAAAAAGTCTGTTACTACGATGCAAGCATCGGGATATCAGACCCTTGCGGCAGTCGCCAAATGGACATGCGAGCATGTCCGCTTGGCTCGTTGCTCGCAGGAATAAAATTCATATTTATAGATTTTATTGCTCAGTCTGCGCTGCTTTGAGCCTATGGTCTCAAAGCTGTACTCGACAAATTCGTATAAAATCTATAAATATTCTCTATTTTGATTAATACTGCAGTCCCAGCCCCCCGCCTGAGATCCTCTTGTGGCAGTTATGGCTCTATCAGTTTCATCCAGCCGGCAGTATAGAAGGACCGAAGCTTCTCTACATCCCGCATGGCCTGTTCCCGGGGGATATCATGGATCACGATCTCGAAAATACCGTTAAACATACCGCTGGCAATAATATGGCATAAAGACCGGTCCAGCTCCGGAATCTTGTGTCCCAGGTGCCGGAGTACTTCCATGTATTGCAGAGTGGATTCCACTTCCACCTCTACCATATCATGGACAAAATTCTCATAGCTGGTGCCTTCCGCCCGGCACAGCAGCAGTTTTACCGGTTCCCGGTGCTGGCAGATATAGTTTACCATCCACTGGACACAGGATCCGGATTCCACCCCCATATGTTCCGGCTGCTCTTCCTCAGGCAGCTGGGCAAAAGAAGTCTGAGCTTCCATGAATTTCCCCATCAAGGCGGCGGCATGAGGCTCTACGATTGAGGCAAACAGCGCCGCCTTACTGGAAAAGTAACCGTAAAAAGCCCCTGTGGTTACTCCTGCGTGTTTCACGATCTGCCGCAGGGAAGCTCCCTGGAATCCCTTTTCAGAAAATTCCTCCAAGGCAGCCTGCTGAATTTTTTCCAATGTATCTGATAAATTTTCCTGCATAACAGCCTCCATATAACAGTGCTATATAACAATGTTATAATACACCTGGCAGACACTCCTGTCAAGAAAAATAATCGGAGTCTGCTTTTATCCTCGGAAACTATATTTCAATTTGACAATCCCTGTTCTGACTGCTAATATTTTTCTGGTAAAATCACTTAAAGGTGCCGTCACATGAATCATGCTTCAGGAATCTTTTGACAAATGGGACAGCGCCGGGAAAGGATCTGTTTTCATGAACTCTTTAAGAAAAATATACTGCAGGGGTTTCCAGGCAGTGTTCAAGGCTGCGCTCCCCTTTCTGCCATACCGGAAGCCGAGGATCGTCAACAGTGTAAAGGCCCTGCCGGAAGTCATTCAAAAGAAAAAATGTACCAAAGTCCTGATCATTACCGATGAAGGCATACGAAAGCTCGGATTGACCAGCCGTCTGGAAAAGGCACTTGAAGATGCTCGGATTCCTTATTGTATCTACGACAAAACCGTAGCCAATCCTACCACTGACAATGTATCGGAAGCTATGACTCTGTATCTGGAGGAAGGCTGCGACTGTATCATCGGCTTCGGCGGCGGATCCAGCATGGACTGTGCCAAGGCAACAGGAGCCCGTATTGCTAAGCCAAAACAGTCCCTGGCCAAAATGAAGGGAATTTTAAAGGTACATAAAAAGCTGCCGCTTCTGATGGCAGTTCCCACTACAGCCGGAACCGGAAGTGAAACTACCCTGGCTGCAGTGATCACTGACGCCCAGACCCGGCATAAATATCCCATTAACGACTTCTGTCTGATCCCCAGGTATGCGGTCCTGGATCCCAAGGTCACTTTAAGCCTGCCTCCCTTTATCACTGCCACTACCGGTATGGACGCTCTTACCCATGCAGTAGAAGCCTATATCGGAAATTCTACTACCTATGGAACTCGAAAAGACGCTTTACTGGCGGTTCAGCTGATCTTTGAAAATATTTATACCGCATATGAAGAGGGCGGCAATGTGGAAGCCCGCCGGAACATGCTCCATGCTTCCTTTTATGCGGGCTGTGCCTTCACCAAGTCCTATGTGGGATATGTTCACGCCATCGCCCACTCACTGGGAGGAGAATATAATGTTCCCCATGGGCTTGCCAATGCAGTGATCCTGCCTATGATGCTGGAGGCTTACGGAGAGAAGATCCACAAAAAGCTGGCCCGGCTGGCGGTTGCCGCAGGTCTGGCAGATCCGGATACCCCGGACTATGATGCTGCCAAAAGGTTTATACAAGCCATCAAAGATATGAAAAAACACTTTGGCATTGGCGACCGGATCCCCCAGATCCGGGAAACGGATATTCCCAAGCTGGCTTACTATGCAGACAAAGAAGCCAATCCTCTCTATCCGGTTCCTGTACTTTTGAATGCTGCAGAGCTGGAGCCTTTCTACTACCGGCTGATGGATACAAGGGAAAATAATGATAATAATAAGGATTAGAAAAGGAGATATCGAAATGACGGAAAAAGAAATTCATGATATCGTAGCCAGACAGAGAAAATATTTTCAGACCGGAGCCACCCTTCCGGTGGATATGCGGATTTCCGGTCTGCGCCGGCTTTATGCCGCTGTTGTAAAAAATGAAAACGAGATTCATGAGGCTCTCCGCAGGGATCTGGGAAAAAGCGGATTTGAAAGCTATATGTGTGAAACCGGTATGGTCTTGGATGAAATCAGCTATATGCTGAAACACGTTCATAAATTTGCCAAAGAAAAAACCGTGTGGACACCCTTATCCCAGTTCCATTCTCACAGCTATAAAAAGCCTTCTCCTTATGGAGTAACGCTGATCATGAGTCCCTGGAACTACCCCTTTATGCTGACCCTTTCTCCTCTGGCCGACGCTCTGGCGGCGGGGAATACTGCAGTTGTAAAACCCAGCGCCTATTCCCCTCATACCAGCAATGTGATACGGAAGATTCTTTCTCAGTGCTTTGATCCAAAGTACGCGGCTGTAGTCACCGGAGGACGGGCAGAAAATACCTGTCTCCTCCGGGAACATTTTGACTATATTTTCTTCACCGGAAGCCAGTCCGTAGGAAAAGAAGTGATGCGAAATGCCGCAGAGCATCTGACACCCATTACTCTGGAGCTGGGCGGCAAAAGTCCCTGTATCGTGGATCAGACTGCTGATCTCAAACTTGCCGCAAGACGTATTGTTTTTGGAAAATATCTGAACTGCGGACAGACTTGTGTGGCTCCAGACTATGTTTACTGCCATCATTCGGTAAAAGACCAGCTAATCAAAGAAATCCGGGAGCAGATTCTGGAGCAGTATGGGTCCCGCCCTCTGGACAATCCGGATTACGGGAAAATCATAAATGAAAAACACTTTGACCGGATCCTTGGACTGATCGATGAGAAAAAGCTCGTCCATGGAGGAAAATCAGACCGGAACGCCCTTCGTATAGAACCTGTGGTCCTGGACAATGTAAGCTTCTCCGATCCGGTTATGCAGGAAGAAATTTTCGGCCCTGTGATGCCGGTCCTGGTATTTGACAATCTGAAGGAAGTAATCCAGAGGATCAACAGCATGCCTCATCCCCTGGCGCTCTACTTCTTTACTTCTGATAAGGCGGCGGCTAAGGAAGTCACTTCCCGCTGCGGATTCGGCGGGGGATGTATCAATGACACTATCATTCACCTGGCTACCACGGAAATGGGATTCGGAGGTTTTGGAGAAAGCGGCATGGGAGCGTATCATGGAAAAACCGGATTCGATACCTTCACCCATTACAAGAGTATCGTAGACAAAAAGACCTGGCTGGACCTGCCCATGCGGTATCAGCCCTACCGGCAGCTCCACGAAAAAATGGTACGGTTTTTCTTAAAATAAAAGGCAGCCCCGGAAACATATCTCGGGATATGGTGCTGTCGTATAAGTCATATTTCAGGAATATTTATATATTCTCGATTTTGATTAATGCGACGGCGTCATATCCCGACCTTGTATTTTTCGGGACTGCCTTTTTTATTACATGATCTGTTTTATTTTACTTCTACCAGTTCAATGCGGAAGTTCAGTTCTTTGCCTGCCATTTCGTGGTTGGCGTCAAAGGTGATGGTTGTCTCGTCCTTTTCTGTTACGGTAACAGGGAAAGGCTGTCCATACTGATTGGAGAGATATACTCTCTGTCCTGCCTGAAGGTCTTCTGAACCGGGAAGCTGTGCAATCTCAAGAGTAAAGACAGCATTGGGATCCGGCATGCCATAGGCTTCTTCCGGCATCAGATGCACGTCTACCACCTGTCCCACTTCCATATCTGCCACTGCCGCGTCAAAGCCCCGGATCATCTGGCCTGCGCCGCAGATAAATTCCAGAGGTTCTCCCCGGTCATAAGAAGAATCAAACTGGGTTCCGTCATTAAAGGTTCCTCTGTAATGGGTGCGGCAGGTCTTTCCTACGTTGCGTCCTGTAAGAGCAGGGCCGGCACCGCAGGAGCCTCCGCAGTTTCCGCAGGTATGGCCTTCTTCATGGTGACCGCAGCTGTGTCCTTCTTCATGATGATGGTCACAGTTGGCTCCGGTGGATACCAGCTCTCCTTTCAGGTAGGCTTCCACTGCCTGGTCTGCATCTCCCTGAGCTCCGGCGCACATCTCTACTCCTGCTTCTTCCAGAGCAGCCTGGGCTCCTCCCCCAATGCCTCCGCAGATCAGCACATCTACATCCTGATCTGCCAGCAGTCCTGCAAGAGCGCCGTGACCGGTTCCGTTGGATCCAATCACTTCACTGGAAATTACTTTGTTATCTTCAATTTCATACACCTTAAAAAATTCTGTTTTTCCAAAATGCTGGAAGATGTTTCCATTGTCATAGGTTACAGCTATCTTCATGTTTTTTCCTCATCTTTCTTCTTGATTCCTGCAAGCAGCAGTCGTCAAAAGGCGCTGTCGCATTCGTTATGCAGCATTTGACGATCACAGGCTTGCAGCCTCTTCTACCATTATCCTTATTCGTGGTGTAATGTCAATACTCTTTAAAAAATATTCTCTCCTTATTACAGTCCATTCCTGTAAATATCATTGATCACTGCCTGGGCATGTTCCAGTTCTTTTTTCTCCATGATCTGCTGCCGGTCGCTTAAGATGGCAAGCATTTCATCCACCACATCCTCGATCCTGGGGTCTGTGACCCGGTACAGGTATCCCAGCATTCTTGTGGCTGTATAGTCTGTGTTCATATACTTGTAAGCAATTTCCTTACAGAATTTTTCGGGGTATCCTTTGTCCAGCAGTGCCTGATACACTTCATCGGTTCTCTTTGTTCCCATCTCTCTCACCCCTGAACTTTCTCAAAACGGTATTTCTGACGGATATCCGGATATTTCTCTCTATCTACCTCGCTCATAAACATGGCATAGGGCCTGGCTGAAATTTTAAAAGGAGCATAAAGCCCCTGATAAACCACCAGCATTTCCCCGGTTTCCGTATGCTGGGCAAAGGCAAGGACTTTATACAGATATTCCGATGTCTCCGGTGAAACCCACTCTCTCTTAAAATGCCGGACAATATCTCCCGGCCGTATATCTCTTTGCATGTCCTCTGGTACAGGTTCCGGCTCCGGTTCTGTATCCAGTTCCATATATTCTTCCTTATCAAGGGAAATAGGTACCCCGGTCTTTCCCGTAATGTGGACGCCGCCGTACCAGGTGCCTTCTACTTCAAAAATATCTCCGATGTCATATTCTGATGTGTATTCATCATTCTTCTTTATGATCCTGATCCTGCTCATATATCTTCCCTCTGCCTTCATTCTGACTGTTTTTTTAATATTCCCAGTGTCCTCTGATCTCTTCTCCCGCCGTAGTATTTTTCTATCACCTTGGTGAATATTCCCCCTTTTCCTTCTGCTGCCTCAAACAAAGTCATGGAAGAAAGCAGCTTCAGATCATCCGGACTGCCCAATACCTGGTGGGGATCATCTGTATCCAGTTCCAGCAGAGCCTGGCAGATACTTCTTAAATTTCCTCCCAGGTAGGGATCCTTCAGATAATCTTCAGCTTCCTCCAGATCCTGAATACCATAATAGGCCGACATACTGCTGAAGCCAAGTCCCCGGATCTGGGGAAAAATGTACCACATCCAATGGCTTCTCTTGCAGCCGCTGCGGATTTCTTCCAAGGCCAGGTCAAAATCCAGTTTCTGTGCCTCTGTAAAACGCTGCAGATCACTCATATTCCTGTTCTCCTTTTCTGTTTTTGGTTCAAAGATTCCTTTCTATTTTATATCACAGCTTCCGGTTTGTCATTATTTTTCATTTACCGTCTTGCTATTTTCTCCGGTACCCCATAGAATGGTACTAACCTGAAAATTTTCGCCCCGGCGAAAAAACCTAAGAGGAGGAATTCATGAAAAAAAAGAAATTTATATTGTTTATTGCTTTGCTTGCCTTGCTGATCCTTTGTATTAAATACAGCGACAATATATTGGGATTTATAGGATTTTTGTGGAGCCTGGTCACGCCTCTGGCTCTGGGCTGTGTGATCGCCTATATCCTGAATATCCTGGTCACCCGGATAGAAAGTCTCCCCTGCTTTTCCAGGGAGGGTACTGTCTTCTATAAAATCCGCCGGCCCGTCAGCATTCTGGGCTCCCTGGCGGCGATCTTTGCCATTGCAGCCCTTGTGATCCTCATTGTGATCCCCCAGCTGGCTCAGGCCATTGGCGTTATTGTCCAGGAAATCCCTTCTGTGTTCTCTGAGATCAACGTCTGGCTGTCTTCTTTTGACCGGGACTGGCCCCAGCTCCAGAAGCTTCTGGAATCCCTGAATGTAAACTGGCCCCAGATCCTCCAGAGAGCCGCCTCCTATCTGACCAATGGGTTGAGCAGCGTCTTTTCCTCAACTATGTATATTGTGAGCACGGTCAGTTCCATCGTGGTTACCGCAGTTGTGGCTCTGATCTTTTCCATTTACATACTTTCTGGAAAGGAAAAGCTTTTTGATCAGTTCCAGACACTGGCCAGAACTTATCTGAACGAAAAGTTCTATAGCGGAATGTGTCTGATACTGAAAACAGCTCATGATACTTTTACAAAATTTATTGTAGGACAGTGTACGGAAGCAGTTATACTGGGAGCTCTGTGTACCATCGGCATGCTGATCTTCCGTTTTCCTTACGCTACCATGGTGGGAACCCTTATCGGGGCCACCGCTTTGCTTCCGGTAGTGGGGGCTTATCTGGGAGCTGCCGTAGGCGCATTTATGATCTTTACCGTTGCTCCCCTGAAAGCCATAGGCTTCCTGGTCTTCATCGTTGTTCTCCAGCAGCTTGAAGGAAATCTGATCTACCCCAGAGTGGTAGGTTCCTCTGTAGGCCTGCCCGGTATCTGGGTTCTGGCTGCAGTTACCGTAGGCGGAGGTCTTGGAGGAATCATTGGCATGCTCCTGGCTGTACCGGTGACAGCTACCCTTTATAAACTGATACAAAAAGATGTGCTAAGAAGAAAGGCTGCCCTGCAGCCGGAAACAGAAGTGCCGGGGAATTAACACCCCGGCCTTCTCTTTTACTCCCCCTTCTCTGTTCCCTGAGGATCTGAAGATCCTATTACAGAACTGTATTTTTCTCTCAGTTTTCTGTATTCATCTGTATTCCGAAGGAAGTCACATCTTTCCTCTTTTTCTATAGAGGCCAGAAGAACTTTGACCATCTGTTTTCCTGTATCTGATCCATCTGCTTCTACATTCTTTGTCTTCTGATGGGCAAAAAGGATGGAATCTTTCATAGTCCAGGGATTCTCCAGGGCTTTCAGCATTTCTTCCAGAATTTCCGCACACCGTTTTCCGTCTCTCTCCTCCAGCGCCACGTCGAAGGCCGCTGTCAGTCCGCTGTAACTCCATTTGAAGATCTCCATTACCTTCTGGCTGTACTCCGCCAGTTCCCAGGCTCTCTTGTTCTCGCCCTCCCGTACAGACGCCGTAGCAAGCTGATCAAGCATGAGAAAGACTTCCTGTATCAGGCTGTTCAGCTTTCTTTCCAGAAGCTCTGCCGCCTCCTGGTTTTTCCCTTCTTTCATGTACATACTGATCTGAAGCTGTCTTTTATCTATAGACTGATATTCCGGAAGCTGTTCAATAAGCTCTCCGGCTTTTTCATAAGCTTCCTCCTGGATATACATAGCAGCCAGGGCATACCTGGACAGATCTGCGGCATTTTTATCCTCACATTCCATCGCCCTCTCTAAAAGAGAAACCGCCAGGGTCTGGACCTCCTCTACCTTTTCTTCCGGAAAGGAAAACAGGATCCGGATCCCTCTGAGTAACGTGGCCATCTGATACAAAAGAGCTCCGCACCGGGGATATTCTTTTATCCGTTTTTTTACCAGTTCCATAGTCTTTTCTATATCTCCCTGCCGGGCGGTTTCCGCCACCTCGTTTCCATAAGCCGCTATCTCTTCTTTAGACAGATTTTCATGGAAACAAAGCAGGGTATTTGGATCTGTGCCAAGGAGCCGGGCAAGCGCCGGTAGGATCGCCATATCCGGACAGGTAGTCCCACTTTCCCACTTATTCACCGCCGGGGCAGACACTCCCAGATAGTCTGCCATCTGTTCCTGGGTAAATCCCATAGCTCTCCTTTTTTCACGGATCACATCTTTCATCTCCATATATGTTTCCTCCTGTTTTAAACTGGGAAGCCCTTCCTGGTCTTATTGTAACAGGGAAAGAGCCGGCTGTATATTGAGAGTTTTTTAAGCTCCAGGCAATTTTATTAACTGCCGGTTAAAATGCAAAAAACTATCTGGTCTGTCCAGACCGGCCGGAGTCAAAATGCAGCGCTGCCTCACTTACGGCAGCACCTGGACCGGCCGAAAGTTCAGATAATCTCCGGAAACCAGCATATATTCTATGCCATGAAACTTTCCCCGTATGCTGTCCCCGAATCTGGATTCTCCATGGCAGTGGGAATAGACCACCGCAGAAACCTTATATTCCTCTGCGATCTCTGTAAACGGAGAAGTTTTTTCTAAAATATTGGTCGGGGGATAGTGAAGAAACATGATAAACTTCTGATATCCTTCTTTCCTGGCCAGGCGGAAGGATTCCCGAAGTCTTTCCATCTCTCTTTTCACCAGCTTTTTGGCCTGCGCTTCCCGCTCTTCGTCCCAGCCCAGGATCTGTCCCCGGCGGTTCAGATAAAAAGGGCCCTCAAAAGTAAATCCCTTGGTTCCCACCAAGGCATAGTCCTGATAGACGGCAAAGTTGTTCTGCAGGAAAAACAGCCTGTCTTTGTACTCTTCATTAAGCTTCTCTGTTTTCTTGGCGTCCCAGAACATATCGTGATTTCCCCGCAGGAGGATCTTCCTTCCCGGCAGTCTTTCGATAAAAGCCAGGTCCTCCCTGCATTCCTGGAGTTTTCTCCCCCAGGAATGGTCTCCGGTGAGCACCAGAGTATCCTCTGGTTTTACCATCCGGTTCGCATATTTTTCAATTTTCTTCTCATGATTCTTCCACACTTTTCCAAAAGAATCCATTGGCTTATCTGCCTGAAAGCTTAAATGCAGGTCTCCCAGGGCATACAGAGCCATACCCGGTCATCTCCTTTATACATTTTTGTTGTATCTCTATATTGTTCTTTTCTCCAGCCCATCGTATAATCAGATTTACAGCCAAATCTGAGAGGTAATCTAATGAAACCAAAAAAGAAAAGAAAATTATGGAAAAAATTACTGGTGATTCTGGCAGCGGTGATCCTTGTGTCCGGGATCGGCTTCGGCATTTACGTTCAGGATTATTACCGTGCCAATGATCTGGCCCTGGAAGCTGCAGCCCGGTCTCAACAGGACATAACAGTAACCACCTCGTCAGAGGGCAGGATCATTTTTGCACCTGAAAATCCCCGAGCCGGCCTGATCTTCTATCCCGGAGGAAAAGTCCAGTATGAGGCCTACGCTCCATTAATGGAGGCCTGCGCCAAAGAAGGGATCCTCTGTGTGCTCCTTCGCATGCCCGGGAACCTGGCTGTACTGGATATCAATGCTGCAAAAGGTATCCCGGAAGAATACCCGGACATTGAAAACTGGTATATGGCAGGCCATTCTCTGGGCGGCTCTATGGCAGCTTCTTATATCAGCAGCCATGAAGAAGAATTCAAAGGTCTCATACTCCTTGCCGCCTATTCCACCGCAGATCTGAAAGAAACAGGTCTGAAAGTCCTGTCTCTCTACGGTTCTGAAGACGGTGTGCTGAAAATGGATTCCTATGAAAAATACCGGGATAATCTTCCCGAAGATTTCACAGAAATTGTAATTCCAGGAGGATGTCACGCCTATTTTGGCAGCTATGGCCCTCAAGAAGGGGACGGAACTCCTCAGATCTCCAATGAAGAACAGATACGCTTTACAGCCAATGCCATTGGGGATTTTATAGAGGATCTAAATTAAAAAAGTTCTTTGTATACTACTTTCCCGTTTTTTATCTCTGATTTCATAAGAGATACTTTTTCCACGGTCATCTCTGCCTTTGGCAGCCGTACCTGATAAGGTTTCCTGGCAGAGGCTTTCCTGATCAGGGTAATATGGGGAACAAATTTTTCCTGATCAAAGGGAATCCCATTGTTTTTCAGCTCCTCCCGGAGCTCCTTCACATAAGATTTTAATTTCTGGTTACCCTTTACCCCTGCCCATAAAAGATTTCCAAAATTTCCTTTTTCAGAAAGGCTCAGTCTGCACTGGGGGAGAGAAACCTTCTCCATCACTTTCTTCACCTTATACGGATCCTTGTATTCTCCGATAAATGCTAAAGTCATATGCAGGTTCTGGGCAGGGACATAGTTTCCTTCCACTCCCTGTTTCTTCAGGTCATGCATACACTGCACCAGGGCTTTGCACATTTCATCGGAAAGCCGGATGGCTATAAACAATCTCATATTTTATACCTCCATCTTTTAGCAATTCCCTGTATATACATATTTCAGGTATTTCTCTGCACACTCTTTCAGTCGGTACACCTTCCCTACTTCCGTTGCCTGCCGGTCTGTCATTTTATATCTTGGAAAGAATCTGGTCACATGAAGGGGGATATCCGGATCTATGGAGGCAATCCATTTGGCCTCCTCTTCCATCTCTTTCTCCGAATCATTCTCTCCCGGAAGGATCAGGGTGGTCAGTTCTACATGACAGGCCTCTGCACTTCTTCGTATAAATCTTTTCACCGTCTCCAGGTCGCCGCCCAGCTTCCGGTAATATGCTTCTGTAAATCCTTTCAGGTCAATATTCATAGCGTCTATATAGGGAAGGATTTCCTCCAGAATTTCCGGCTCTGCGGTGCCGTTTGTAACCAGCACATTTTTCATGCCATATTCTTTTACAAGCTTTGCCGTGTCCCGTACAAATTCATACCCTACCAATGGTTCATTGTAGGTAAAAGCCAGGCCGATATTCCCATATGCCTGGTATTCCCGGGCAAGCCCGGCCAGCTCTTTGGGAGAAATTTCTTTATATTCTGCCTCCGTCTCTCCTGTCATGGAAATTTCATAATTCTGACAGAAAGGGCAGGCCAGATTACAGCCGAAGCTTCCCACAGACAGGATCCTGCTGCCTGGGCAGAATCGCCTCAATGGCTTCTTTTCAATAGGATCCAGCATAAGCCCGGTGATCTTTCCATAGTTGATACTAATGATTTTTCCCTTGCTGTTTTTCCTTGCTTTGCAGCGCCCATACTGTCCTTCTGCAAGGCGGCAGTGGTGCATGCATACCGGGCATATGGTCCTGGTTTCTCTATTTTCTTCTGCCATGTGTTCACCCCTTTTTATCAAAAATGTCTCACCACCTCAAATCGCTCCAGCCGGATATCTTCATCCTCCTCGGAGATTCCTGCTTTCCTTTTAGCTATGTCGATCTGCTGCCGGACTGTATCCACACCTTCCAGATTTGGAAGAAGAAGCCCTCTTTTGTATCCTTTAGATACAATGACTCCATACCGTTTTACATCCAGTTCTTTTTCAGAGGAAATTTCTTCTGCCTCACTGAGAACGTCTACACTGTATACAAGACGTTCCAGTTCTTCCGGCCGTACCGGCGGGAATCTGGGATCCCGTGCGGCGGCGCTGACAGCATTTTCCAGGATTTCTTCCCCCATGCATCCCCTTACCGGAGAGATAGTTCCAATACAGCCCCGGAGCTTTCCTTCCTCTTTCAGAGACACAAAAACCCCCGCCTTCCGGTCATACAGTTCCTTTGGAAGATCTTCCGGAAGATCCATCTTTTCTCCGGTCCGTATATAAGTTTCTATAGATTCCCGGGCAAGACGCACATAGGCATCCTCCCCCTCCCGTTTCTCTTTTGTCTGCTTCTTTATCTTCTCTTCAAACTGTTTCAGAAATTCTCTCTCAGAGGCTGTTCCTGTCACTTCAAAAGTACACACCCCGTACCCCACTCCAAAAGTTCCCTCATGAGAAAGTTTTTCTGCTTTTACTTCCAGTCCGTCCAAGGCTCCTGCCATGATCACAAAGGATCTGTGGCCGCACTCTGCCGCCTTTTCGCAGAACTCTTCTGTGAAATCAAAAAGCTGTCCAAAGTTTCCCTGTCCCATGGCCTCCATGATCCGATGATCGTACTCTGGACCCTCTTTCTGGAATCCGTAAGGCCCCTCTGCTTTCAGCTTATGGGACAGATCGCCGCTGCCGATCACTGCGATCCTCCTGCCGCAGAGCCCGGCGGTTTTCTGAATGCACTGGCCCAGAATGTAATGACTGGAAAAGGCCAGTCCGGAAAGACCGATCCGCACAACTTTGTAATCTGTATAATAATGGTTCAAAAACCACAAAGGTATCATCATCCCGTGGTCCAGCTGCCGTTTTCTCTCTCCTAAAGTTCCTGCGGGAATCTTGCGTTCCTCTGCTTCCCGGGTCAAAAGAGTTACAAATTCTGTATCGTATTGAACCTTGATCTTTACCTGAGGCACGCCAAACTGACCGAAATCTCCTTCCGCCTCTTCGCCGGGAGAGATATGGAAATAGTCCATATACATCATCGAATGAGGCGACAAGACCACCACTGTATCCGGCTTCCAGGAAGCCAATTTTCCCGCAGCCTTATGATAAGCGTCAATGGTTGCCTGGATTTCCTTCTCCCTGCCTCTTCCCACCTGGGGGATGATCAGAGGGGGATGAGGAACCATGATCCCTCCTGTTACTGTCATAAAGATCCCTCCTTTTCCGAAAAGTATTCTAATAAAATTGTACACCCTGATACAGGTTCTTTCCAGAAAAAAATAGGCAGCTCCTCTGTCCTGCAAAGGAAACTGCCTATTCTTTCATATAGGTTATTTAAAATATTTCTTGCTGTACTCGTCGATTTCTTTGTCTACTGTGTCATATACTCCGTCAAAGGTACTGCCCGGACCGCCCATGGTCAAAGAAGGGATCAGATAACGTGTTCCGGCTGTCTCAAACAGATCTCCAAGACCTTTATGGATAGCTTCCCTTGACCAGTCGGCTTTATCATACTTTCCATTATCCAGACCGCCCTGAATAGATATCTTTCCTCCATAATTTTTCAGGATCTCCGGGATATTATTTTCATAAACGGCTCCCTGCCATACGTCCACGCCCATCTGAATCATATAGGGAACCAGGGTGGCGGCATAGGAATCACTGTGGTGGATGATCACTTCTATACCGTTCTTTTTCCAGAATCCATAGATTTTTTCGTATGCCGGAAGAATAAATTCTTCAAACATGGCAGGAGAGATAAAGGTACTTACCTGACTTCCCCAGTCATCATGATGGAACAGAGCATTGGGATGAAGATGTTCGATCTCTACTTTGGCACATTCGATTTCCCAGTCTGTCAGATGATCGATCAGATCGTGCATTGCCTCCGGTTCCTCATAGAAATTAATCATAGTATCTTCAATGCCCATAAAATAGTGAAGCTTTTCAAAAATACCGGTCACTACAAAGGGAGAGACAAATTTTTCCTTTCTGTCCGTAGCATTGGCAAGATCCTCTGCAGCTTTCCACTCTTCTGCAGAGTACTGTCTGGGGTCTGGAGTTTTCAATACCTCTTTCCATAAAGTAATATCTTTGATCAGCTTTGTATCTCCTTCACATACCGGGAAAGGGCCGGGAGTCCCTTCCTGCCAATATACAGTTACCCCCCAGTCGTTTACCTTTCTCTCCCCTGGATTGCAGAAGCCGCCGCAATGATCCAGGATAGGATCCAGGATCAGATCCATATACTCATACTGTTTGACGAAGCGGTCCGGATGGCCTCCTTTGATTGTTTCCATAAAATTGTCTTTAATCGTTAGCATATTCCCACCCTTTCTTTTTGTTATCTGTCACGTTACTGCAATAGTTAAAACTATCTGAAAAAATTATACTATTATTCCAAGAGATTGGGAAATGACAAAATAGCAAGGCCCTATTCCAAATCGTCATAACTCTTATGCCAGTAGGCTGCCGCTTCCCGGACAAATTCCTGGATATGGCTGCTTCCTGTTCTCCTGCACACAAGAGAAACTCCGCCTTCCGTATTTTCAATCTTTTTTGCAATAAAACGTTCTGTATCAAGCACATTAAAATATTGGTCTGCAATAAAAATATCATACTCTCCAAATTCATTTTCTGAGATTGATTCGCTGCTTTGGACAAAATATGCGATTTTAGGAATAAACCCCGCTTCCGCAGAATATCTGGTTATTGCGTTTTTCATATAGTTAGGCGATTTGCTGGGAGATAATGAAATAAAATTCTGATTCCGCAGATCCGAAAAATATAGCTTCTCTCTCTTACTAAGGGGATTCGTTTTTAACATGTATGCCATCTGACTGCAGCAGATCATTCTCTTCGTGTAATAAATGCCTCTGTCAAAGTCTTCTTCTTCAAAAAAAGAGGTAAAAAGAACATCTACCTCATCATGGAACATCATTTCCCGGATTTCTGTAAAGGATCCTTTTTCAATCCGGAATTGACAATCCGGATAGCAGGAAGCGAAATTCTCCAGGGTACGGTTCATATATTCTCCGGGATCAACTGTATTCAGATAAGCAACCCGGATAGGGAGCCGTCTGGCCTCCTGTGCAAGATGCGCTTTTTCCAAAGCCAGCTCCAGAGATCCTTTAAGCTTTACTGATTCATCGTACAGGATCTTTCCCGCCGGCGTTACACTCAGTCCATTATTTTTCCTTACAAATAACTGCAGACCAAATTTTTGTTCCAGCTTGCTAATGGTCTTGCTCAGCATAGACTGGCTTACATGGGCCAGATTAGCGGCTTTTGTCATACTGCCGCATTCAACCGTATAAATAAAAAGCTGCAGATGATAAATATTAACGTCTAGTATATCAATGTACTGCATGCGGTCCTCCGTAAAATAAGCAATTCCTGTCTTTCACCGGTCCCCTGCCGCTTTTTCCAGGGAAACCGGCTCAGCAGTTAAAGACTTCTATATGATGTTTTACATTTTCATAGGTACCCTGCACCATCGCCTCATTCAGGGAGAAAAAGTTATGTTTTCCTTCGCTTTGCAGGTATTCCTCTGCCCGCTGCGTCAGCTTATTGAAGCTTGCTGTAGCAATATTTACCTTGACAATCCCGAGGGAAATGGCTTTCTGGAAATCATCATCTGTAATTCCGCTTCCGCCGTGGAGCACAAGGGGAACTTCCGTTTTTTTATGGATCTCCTCTAAAACATCAAAGGCAAGTTTGGGAGCCACAGGATAGTTGCCGTGAGCATTCCCGATGGCAACTGCCAGCGCGTCAATTCCTGTGCGTTCGCAAAACAGTTTTGCATCATCAGGATTTGTACAGCGGATGCCATGATCATAGCTTCCGTCTTCGCTTCCTCCCACCAGACCCAGTTCAGCTTCTGTGGTAGCGCCGTATTTTTCTGCCAGTCTGACTACCTCCCTGGTTCTTTTTATATTTTCTTCAAAAGGATAGGTAGAACTGTCAAACATTACCGATGTAAATCCATAGTCCAGAGCTTTCTGTACTACCTCCATAGTCAGACCATGATCCAGATGGACCGCGATCTCCACCTTTGCTTCCTTTGCAGCCTGTACCATCATTGGCCCCATAAGAGCCAGGGGAGAATGATTTAGCCGTACCTCTGCGATCTGCAGAATAATCGGCGTATTCAGTTCTTCCGCCGCCTCTACGGCGCCTTTGACCATTTCCATATTTCCAACGCTGAAGGCTCCTATCCCTCTATGATTTTTTTTCGCCTGTTCCAACAGGGATTTCATTGTTACTAACGCCATTTTATCCTCTCCTTATTCTTTTTTTACAGAATACTTTTCTACAGAATATTCCGCGATTTTAGAAAACCCTTTCTTGTGTTTTAATGATAACACGCTCATTATCCGCGTGCAATACCTTTGTTTTAAAAACACGCACATTTTTAGCACGCATCATGGTATGATGCTGATGATTTCTGAAATCGGACAAAAATCAGGACCTCTGGCAAATTCCAGAGGTCCTATCAAAAATTCAGCAGAGAGCTGAGCAGGACATATGTTTTATAAATGCGGGAACAGGCTCGCATCTGATAATTCTCTCTGCTTCGTCAGCAGGCTTATTTTTCCTGAAGGATTTTTTCTTTCCCTTCTTCTCTGACGGTCAGATCCTTCAGCCATTTATATTTTCCATAATGGAGATAAACTGCTGGAAGCTTGACGATCTCATCAGAATTTACAATAAAATATACTGCCAGCACTGGCCACTTCAGCACAAATGCCGCCAGAAGTCCCACCGGGACAGTGAAGCACCAGAGGGTCACTGCATCACAGAGAAATCCGAATCTGGAATCTCCTCCTGCGCAGAAAATCCCCCCGATAGTAGTTCCATTTACATATTTTCCAACCATATATACGGCGCACATTACCAGCATCCATTTCAGATAGCCTTCAGACCTGGCAGACAGATCTGTAACCTGAAGTACCACAGGACTGATCAACAAAAGAAAGATTCCGGACAGGATACCGCTTACAACTGCAATATGGCACAGCTTTTTTCCATAGGCTTTGGCCATTTCCAGACGGCCGGCTCCCAGTTCATTGCCTACCATAATGCTTCCGCCGTTTCCGATTCCTCCTGCCAGACTGGCGATCAGGTTCTTCACAATATTGGCAATAGAGTTGGCCGCCACTGCGTCCGTTCCCAGGTGCCCCATGATCACAGAATACATGGTAAACCCTCCGCCCCAGACCAGTTCATTGCCCAGGACCGGCAGAGTATAATGCCAGAAGTCCTTTTTTAATCCCTGATCCGGCTTGCGTATATAGAGAAAACGGATCTTGACTCTTCCTGTTTTTCTCAGTTCCCAGAATACCCAGAGGAGTTCCGCTGCTCTGGCTATAGCTGTAGCTGCGGCAGCTCCCGCCGCTTCCATCCTGGGCGCTCCAAAAAGGCCGTAGATCAGCACTGCGTTCAGGACAATATTCAGAAATGCCGCTGTAGAACTGATGATCATGCTCATAGATGCCAGGCCGCTGTTTTTCATAATGCACAGATAAATCTGGGAAATCCCGCACAGAAGATAGGTAATGCCTACGATCTGCAGATATTGTACTCCATAATGGATCAGTTCGGGATCCGGGGTAAAGATCCTCATTAAATATTCCGGCAGAAAAGTCGCTCCCAGAAAGAAAACAAAGGAAACCGACATAGAGCTTCTCAGAACGATCCCCAGGATCCGTTCTACAGCGTCTTTATCTCCTTTTCCCCAATATTGGGCGGCAAACATACTGGTCCCGATAGTCATCGCTGTAAGGAACAGATTATATACAAAGGTGATCTGGCTTGCCAGAGATACTGCCGAAAGGAGATCCTGGCCGATCACGCCTACCATCAGGGCGTCTGAAGCGCTGACTACTGCCAGCATAAACTGCTGAAAAGTAATGGGCAGCACCAGGGAAAGAAGCTTCTTTCGAAATTCTCTCTTATCCATTGATCTTCTTCCAGATTTCATCATCAAACCGCTGTTTCTTATAATAATAAGGCCGGTCCTCTTCTGTGATCTCCCGGATCACTTTGCAGGGATTTCCTGCGGCGCAGACATTATCAGGAATATCTTTTGTTACCACGCTTCCTGCACCGATCACTGCATTATTTCCGATCTTCACCCCTGGAAGGATCACACAGCTTCCCCCGATCCACACATTATCTCCGATGGTAACCGGGATTCCATACTCATAACCGGAATTCCGGCTGTCCGGATGGATCGGATGTCCTGCTGTGTAAATAGCTACGTTTGGCCCGAAAAGTACATTTTTTCCAATGGTGATTTTTCCTACATCCAGCATAATGCAGCCTGCATTGGCATAAAAGTTTTCCCCCAGTGTAATATGGCTGCCGTATTCGCAGTGAAAAGGCGGCTCAAAATATACACTTTCGCCATGTACCATACCTGTTTTATTCAGACATTCCATGCCCTTCTCAGGTTCAAAAGGCATTACCTGGTTGTACTCTCTGATAAGCTTCTTTGTTGCCATCTGTTCCGCCATTACGCTTTCATCTGAAAAATAGGCCATTCCATGGTCTCTCCGATATCTGTTGTCCATATGTATTCTCCTTTATCTTACTTTTTTCTGTTTTTTATCCGGCCAGAAGCACTTCTCTTTCTATCCGGTGCGCTGGTACTCCTGCTGTCCTGGTCTTGACCCTTCCTGCCATCTGAATTATAATTATAGAATCCAATTTACAATATTTCTATCGTTTATCTGCGAAAAATTATAACAATCCTGCGAGGTATCCTCTATGCCTATCATTATGGAATTAAATGAAAATTATTCTGAAAAAGTCTGCTATGATATTCCCCAATATCCTGTCTATATCCGCAGAGGTCTTCTCTCCCAGTATCTCAATTACAGCGCTCCCAATCACTGGCATGATGATATAGAACTGATCGCTGTCCTATCCGGGGAAATAGAGTATAATGTGAATGGAGAACTCCTGGTGCTGAAAAAGGGACAGGGTCTTCTGGTAAATGCAGGGCAGATGCATTTCGGTTTTTCCCAGCAGAAAAAAGAATGTGATTTTATCTGTATTCTTCTCCATCCTATATTGCTCTGCCCTCTTCCTTCCTTTGAGCGGGATTTTGTGAACCCACTGCTCCATAATCCGGGCCTTCCCTATCTTCTCCTGAAACCGGAAATTCCCTGGGAGAAGGATATATATGATAAAATCCTTTACTTATATGATATCCGCCAAGAAAAAACAGCCCCCTTAAAGATCCTGGCCGGCTTTGCCCGGATCTGGGAACTGCTTTGTGAAAATATTTCCGCTGACAAAAATCCAACGAAAAAAAACATACAGGAGAACCGTGACCTGTCCATTGCAAAAGACATGGCCCGGTTCATCCAGGAAAATTATATGGAAAAGATTTCTCTGGCGGATATTGCCGCTGCCGGAGCCGTGGGACAGAGCAAGTGCTGTAAGCTCTTTGCCCGGTTCTTTTTCCAGAGTCCCACCATGTACCTGACCCAGCACCGGCTGAGCAAGAGTATGGAACTCCTTTTAAATACGGATCTTACCATTATTGAGATCGCCCTTTCCGTAGGGTTTGGCAGCGCCAGCTACTATACAGAAACCTTTCGGAAATGGATGGGGAAGACTCCTTCAGAGTTCCGAAAGTCAAAAACTCCTCAGGTCTGATCTACCTTCCACCGGCAGGAAATTTTTCAGAATATCCATTTCTGTGCTGCCGCCGCTGCCAGCTTCATGACGCCTGCCAGCACCATGACCAGGATCGGATTCCATTTCAGTTTCTGCAAAAGCACCACACTGATCACAAAGATGGCTGCCAGGATCCAGTTTGTATCAGCCAGCCGGATCACTCCCTCACTGCCCCAGAAAGCGGTGATCAGGATAGAGAGCCCCGCTGAAGCGATCAACGCCACAACTGCAGGACGAAGGGAATCAAGGACTCTTTGCAGCACATCTAGTTTCTGATATTTCAGATACAGTTTTGCCAGCAGGGTAACGATGATACAGGAAGGCAGGATGCAGCCCAGGGTAGCCACCAGAGCTCCCGGGATCCCTCCGATCCGGATCCCTACAAAAGTAGCGGAGTTTATAGCGATAGGTCCGGGGGTCATCTGGGAAATGGTAATGAGATCTGTAAACTGATCCATATCCAGCCATCCATGAATATTAACGATCTGCTCCTGGATCAGAGGCACGGCAGCGTAGCCCCCTCCAAAACTGAAAAGACCGATCTGAAGAAAGCTGAAAAATAATTGTAGCCAGATCATTCTTCCCTCTCCTTTCTTGCATACAAAGTCCGGATCACGCCGATCAGGCCGCAGACCAAAATAACAAAGACAACATTAACGCTTAAAAAGCAGGTGGCGGCAAAAGCTCCCGCCATGATCAAAATAGAGACTGGATCCTTTCCCTGGATGATCCCTCCCGCCATCTCATAAACCACAGCGGCGATCACTGCTCCCACACCGGCCTGCATACCTTCCAGCAGCTGGCTGATGAGAAAGCTGCTGCGGAAAACATGATAAAACACGGAAATCAGGGAAATAATCAGAAAAGGTGGAATGATGGTGGCAATGATGGCAGTGACTGCTCCCGGCATGCCTGCCAGCTTGTATCCCACTACAATGGCGCCGTTTACTGCAATAGCCCCAGGTGAAGACTGAGCAATGGCCACCAGATCCAGCATTTCATCCTCTCGGATCCAGTGGTACTCGTCCACAAACTTTTTCTTCATCAGTGTCACGATCACATAGCCGCCTCCAAAAGTAAAGGCGCTTAAATATAAAGTAGATATAAACAATTTCAGCAGAACTTCTCTTTTACTCTTCATAGGATTTCCCTCCTCTCTGCCAGTATAACTTTTCTTGACTCATAGGTAAAATAGTATTATTCTATGATTATCATATAAAATTTATTATGTATCAGGAGAAAATTCTATGACCCTTCGCCACATGAAAATATTTGTAACTGTTTATCAGCACAGCAGCGTTACAAAAGCTGCCGGAGAGCTTCACCTGGCCCAGCCTTCTGTAAGCCTGGCTGTAAAAGAACTGGAAGAATACTACGGCATACGGCTTTTTGAAAGGATCGGCCGGGGCATCCGTCCTACTGAGGCCGGAAGTGAATTTTACAGCTATGCCCTGCACATTGTTTCTCTTTTTGAAGATATGGAAAAAAAAATCAAGAACTGGGATACCCTGGGTACCATCCGCATCGGCACCAGCATTACCATCGGCACCCATGTCCTTCCCGCTCTGATCAAAAATTATCAGGAAACCTTTCCTTCTCTCAGGGTAGAGGCTGTGGTAAATAATTCCGGCCTCATCGAACAGTATGTACTGGACAACACTATAGATCTGGGGCTTATCGAAACCCAGCCGGAACATGCAGAAATCCAGGCAGTTCCTTTCATGGAAGACCAGCTCTGCGCCATTCTCCCTACCGATCATCCTCTGGCAGTCCAAAGCTGCGTGACTCTTTCCCAGATGGCTGCGTACCCTTTTCTAATGAGGGAAAAAGGAAGCGCCGGAAGAGAGATCCTGGAGGCCAGCTTTTCTCTCCAGCATCTTTTTGTCCGTCCTATCTGGGAAAGCTCCAGCACCCAGGCCATTGTCAGCGCCGTTTCCCAGGGACTGGGAGTAGCGGTTCTCCCCTATCTGCTGGTAGAAAAGGATGCCCGGGAAAACCTGGTAAAAGTCCTTCCCTTCCAGAAACCCCTCAGCCGGAATCTGAATGTCATTTATCACAAAAGTAAATATCTGACCCCTAACATGAAAGCCTTTATCCGGCTCTGCAAAGATTTTCCCCGGCTTCATCCGGACAAAAACAGCCTTTGACTGTCAAAAAGCTCTTTTTCCGGTCAAAACTTGTTAAAATATTGTCAGTTTTAAAATTTTTTAAAGGATTTTTATTGATTTAATTTGCTAAATATGTATAATTAAGGGTATGGGAAGTGGGCGGTGCCCCTTTCTCCGGAAATACTGCAGGGGTCCCCAGGTAAGATTCCTGTAAGTTTTACCTTATATTATAAGAAAAGAGAGGTTAGTGTAAGATGGCAGAAATCAATTTAAGTAAGTATGGCATTACCGGAACTACAGAAATTGTTTACAATCCTTCTTATGAGCAGTTATTTGAAGAAGAAACCAAACCAGGACTGGAAGGTTTCGAAAAAGGTCAGGTAACTGAACTGGGCGCAGTAAACGTTATGACTGGCGTATATACTGGACGTTCCCCTAAAGATAAGTTCATCGTTATGGACGAAAACTCCAAAGACACTGTATGGTGGACATCTGACGAGTACAAAAATGACAACCATCCTGCAACAGAAGAAGCATGGGCTACTGTAAAAGATATCGCGATCAAAGAGCTGTCCAACAAGAGACTGTTCGTAGTTGATGCTTTCTGCGGTGCTAACAAAGATACACGTATGGCTATCCGTTTCATCATGGAAGTAGCTTGGCAGGCACACTTTGTTACAAATATGTTTATCCAGCCTACAGAAGAAGAGCTGAAAGACTTCGAGCCAGACTTCGTTGTTTACAATGCTTCCAAAGCAAAAGTTGAAAACTACAAAGAATTAGGCCTGAATTCCGAGACAGCTGTTGTATTCAACATCACAAGCCGCGAGCAGGTTATCTTAAACACATGGTACGGCGGAGAGATGAAAAAAGGTATGTTCTCCATGATGAACTACTATCTGCCTCTGAAGGGCATCGCTTCTATGCACTGCTCTGCAAACACAGATATGAACGGCGAGAACACCGCTATCTTCTTCGGTCTTTCCGGAACAGGTAAGACAACTCTTTCCACAGACCCGAAACGTCTTCTGATCGGT
>DWYL01000266.1 GCA_019118685.1 Candidatus Blautia merdipullorum | reverse complement strand
GGTGGAAGGATCTATGATATGGCCGTATACCTGACCGTCATCGCCTACAAAATATCTTTCGTAATCCCCGGAAGTAACCACTGTCCGGTCAGACACGGAAAGCACGCCTACCTGGCCTTCTCCAAAAGGGTTCCGGATCCCCAGCCGCCAGTCCGTACCATCCGGCCGGGAACCTATGGCCTGTATGTTGCCCCCTATGTCCAGAAGAGCTGACGTGATCCCCTGGTCTTTGAGGATCTCTGCCGCCAGATCCCCGGCATAGCCTTTTCCCACAGCGCCCAGATCCAGTTCCACTCCTGCCGGAAGCCGGATCTGATTTCCATTCAGAGCCACCTGCTCATATCCTACATTTTTCAGAAGAGCAGCGATCTCTTCCCTGTAAGGAATCCTGTTTTCATCTGTAGTAAATCCCCAGGCAGTCATAATAGGATAAATGGTGGGGTCCAGGGCCCCGTCTGTCTGCCGGGCCATTTCCAGAGTAAAGTCCAGGATTCGGGCGGTGTCCTGACTGAGAGTTACAGACTCGCCCTGGCTGTGATTTATTTTGTAAATCTCGCTGTTCTCATCTGTCACCGACCATTCCCCTTCCAGTTTATGGATCTCCTCTTCCGCCGCCTGGAGAGCCTTATCTGCCTCCGCCCCATATGCAGCAAAGGTCATGTAGGTATCCATGGCAAAAAATTCCCGTTTACGGGCCTGATCAGCCTCCGTATCCGCCTGCCCTGAAGATCCGCTTCCGAAACCGCAGGAAGACAGGCAAAGACAGCATAAGATAAGCAGAATTTTATATATATGTCTTTTCAGCATTTATATTCCTATCTTTTATTTTGCTTTCTTTTGTTACCTCATTTCATCTTCACCACTCTAAGCCCTGGGCCCAGGAACTGATCTCCTCCTGGGCATTAGCGCCGTCTGTCTCCTCCTGAGTATTGCTGCTGTCTGCTGCCTGTCCGGAAGAATTATCCTGGCTGCATCCGGCCACTGTCAGGGCAACCATGTCCGCTGATACAGACACTGCAGTCCGCGAAATCCAGCAGACTGTTTTTACATTTTTATTATAAGAAAATCGAGCCTTCCTCAGAAGACTCGTTTAGTTTACCAGTAGGAACCTTTAGGTACATACTGCTATATTTCGTTCGTAATTATATGTCGCAGACAGCAGGCTATGTCTTGCTCCTGTGTAATTTCATAGATCTGTTTCTGGAAGTCTGCCAGGACAGAAGTTCCGTCTGGTCTTCCTCTAATTCCATTTCTACACCGCCATTAAAAGCTCCGTCAATTACCCATACAAGTGTCTGAAATTTATAGGGAAGGATTTTTCCCTCTTTCTCAAAGCCACAGCAACATCCTTTTATACCGTTTTATGCACCGGTATGCTTATCTTTTTATGTATAATTATTATCTTATAACCCACGCTGTCCATGTACAAAGATCCGAAAACTTTTGCTTTTAAATCAGACAAGATATAATATAATCATAAAAGCAAAAAAAAGAAAGGTAATTCATATATGATTGACTGGAAAAAATATGCCGTTCTGGCAAGGCAGACCGCAGCAGAAGGTGCTGTACTTTTAAAAAATGATAAAGAAACCCTGCCTCTGAAAAAAGGCACCGTTGTTTCTGTTTTCGGACGTATCCAACTGAGCTACTACAAAAGCGGAACCGGATCCGGAGGTCTGGTAAACACCCCGTATACCGTAGGCATCCTGGATGCATTGAAGGAAGAAAAAGACATCTGTCTGAATACAGAGTTATTAGATATCTATGAAAAATGGGTTTCTGCGCATCCCTTTGATCTAGGTGATGGCTGGGCAAAAGAACCCTGGTGCCAGGAAGAAATGCCTCTTTCCACAGAGCAGGTACAACGGGCCGCAGAGATTTCTAATGTAGCAATTGTCATTCTGGGAAGAACTGCCGGAGAAGACCAGGATACCCAGAATCAAAAAGGAAGTTATCTGTTGACTGACCTGGAAGAAGATATGCTTTCCAAAGTATGCGCTTCCTTTGAACATGTGGCTGTTCTGCTAAATGTAGGAAATATCCTGGATATGAAATGGGTTGCTGCACACAACCCCTCTGCTGTAATGTATGTATGGCAGGGCGGCATGGAAGGCGGCCACGGTGTTGCAGATGTTTTAACCGGCCGGGTAAATCCCTGCGGAAAACTGACAGATACCATTGCCGGAGACATCCGGGATTATCCTTCTACTCCAAACTTCGGAGGCGAAAAGGGAGATTTTTATAAAGAAGATATTTATGTAGGATACCGTTATTTTGAAACTTTCGCAAAGGATAAAGTACTCTATCCCTTTGGATTCGGATTGTCTTATTCTGATTTCCGTATTTCCGTTCCCCAGTTCTGGAGAGAAAAGGGGCAGACCTGTTTCACCATAGAAGTAACAAATGTGGGGAATTATTCTGGAAAAGAAGTTGTACAGATATATTCCGCCCCGCCTCAGGGGAAACTTGGCAAGCCTTTCAGAAATCTCTGCGCTTTCGCAAAAACAGAACTTTTAGCGCCGGGACAGCGTCAGGTCCTTGAAATAGCCGTTCCGGATACCGTTCTGGCCTCTTACGACGACAACGGCCAGACCGGGCATGCATATTGTTATGTATTGGAAAAAGGAACTTATCAATTTTATGTCGGAAACAATATCCGAACTCCGTTATGTGCAGGAGAATTTTCTCTCTCAGAAGACCTTGTGACACAAAGCTGCTCTCAGGTACTGGCTCCGGTTCATAATTTTGAGAGAATGAAAGCCGGAATAGAAAATGATAGCTGCGTCATCCACTGGGAGCCGGTTCCCCTCCGTATCCCTTCTGCGTCCCGTTGCAAAGACCTGGATACAGTTCCGGAGCTGACTTACTGCGGAAATCAGGGATATGTACTGGCAGATGTATATCATGGAAAAGTCTCTATGGAAGACTTTATCTCCCAGCTTTCCGATGAAGATCTCTTCTGTATTGTCCGGGGCGAAGGTATGGGTTCTCCCAAAGTGACTCCTGGCACCGCTGCTGCTTTTGGCGGCGTAACTGACTCTTTAAAATCCTTCGGCATTCCCTGCGGCTGCTGTGCAGACGGCCCCTCCGGCATCCGTATGGATTGCGGGACCCAGGCATTCAGCATTCCAAACGGAACCTGTATTGCATGTACTTTTAACGAAAAGCTTGTTCAGGAATTATTTGAGATGCTAGGTTTGGAACTGCGTCAAAATAAAATTGATACCATTCTTGGACCAGGCATGAATATTCACAGAAATCCTTTAAACGGAAGAAATTTTGAGTATTTTTCTGAAGATCCCTATCTGACAGGAAAGCTTGCTGCCGCAGAGCTGAAAGGCATGCACAAATACGGCGTAACCGGAACCATCAAACATTTCGCAGCCAATAACCAGGAACACAACAGGACTAAATATAATTCTCAGGTTTCTGAAAGGGCTCTCCGTGAAATCTATCTGAAGGGATTTGAGATTGCGGTTAAAGAAGGAAGCGCATATTTTATCATGACTACCTACGGCGCTATCAATGGTATTTGGACCGCTGGAAATCATGATCTTCTCACAACTGTCCTGCGCAGTGAATGGGGATTTGAAGGAATCGTCATGACAGACTGGTGGGCCAAAATGAACGACGAAGGACAGGAAGCTTCTGCCCAAAACCTTGCGGCAATGATAAGGGCACAAAATGATGTTTATATGGTAGTAAAAGATTCTGCTTCTAACAGTAATCAGGACAACCTTAAAGAATCCTTAGAAGAGAAGAAGTTAAGCCGCAGCTCTCTCCAGAGATGCGCTATGAATATCTGCAAAACTCTTTTGAAAACTCCGGCTATGGAACGAATGCTCAAGAAAGACCTGGCAGAGGAAGCGATTCCTTCCACCCCCATATTCTCTGAGAATTTACCGGATTCTGACATCCCTGCCTGTCATGTAGACGGCAAAGCAGTCATTGACGGCTCCCATATTTCTACGAAAAGGGGAAGTTCTCCACGTTTTCTGGTATCTGCAGCGAAGTCAGGAATTTACCGAATAACCTTTAAAGTAAAATCTGACGTCGGAGCAGTTGCACAGATACCAATGTCTGTATTTTCAGACGAAAAGCTGCTTAGCACGATCACCTTGAACGGAACAGAAGGGCAATGGATAGAGGTGAGCCAGGATTTAACCATGCCGCAGGATTCCACTCACCTTATTCGTTTATATTTCGCTCAAAGTGGACTGGAAATCGAAAGTATTACGTTTACTTTTGTTCCATCGCTTCATTCCTGATCGGGAATGAATATAGCAGAAAGGTAAAATATTATGAATTATACGATCACAGAACTGTTATGGCTGCTCCTGGTCTATTCTTTTCTGGGATGGCTCATAGAGACAGTGGTAGGTACCATAAAAAACAGGTCCTTTATAAACAGAGGCTTCTCTACAGGACCTTTCTGCCTGGTCTACGGAATCGCTGCAGTCCTCATGACATTGACTACCGGTGATCTGCTGGATAATACCTTTTTTCTCTTCATAGGCTGCGGTATTCTGGCTACCATGGTGGAATGGTTCACCGGAAAGCTGCTGGAACGGCTGAACAGCCATAAATGGTGGGATTATTCCGGAAAGAAATGGAATTACGATGGGTATATCTGTCTCCAGTACAGCGTTCTGTGGGCGGTACTTGGGCTGCTCAGCATGCGGTACGGAAATCAGTTTCTCCTTTTGGTATACCGGCTGATCCCGGATTTTTTCGCACAGCTGCTGGTTTGGATATGGGGGATCGCTTCCTTTCTGGATATTCTCCTCTCTTTGGCTGCAGTCTTTCATATTAAAAACGAGATTCCAGGAGCAGCCCGTGTAAGACGCAAGATTTCTGTTTTTACAAGCAGGTTCGGCGCTTCTATTGTGGGCCACGTAGAACACCGTATGGCAAAGGCTTATCCTGTAATCATGGAAAGAGCCGAGGAAATCCGCAGAGAAGGAAAATTCGCCGAAGGCTGCGGTTTCTACAAACTGTTCTGGCTGTTTTTCATTGCCTGTATCCTGGGGGATCTTGTAGAGACCATTTTCTGCCGGATCACTGCCGGGGTCTGGATGAGCAGAAGCAGTCTGGTCTGGGGACCTTTCAGCATTGTATGGGGCTTTGCCATTGTATTTGCCACCGTGCTCCTGTATAAAGATAAAGAAAAGCCAGACCGGCATCTCTTTTTCGTAGGTACCTTTCTTGGCGGCGCCTATGAATATGTGTGCAGCGTGCTTTCCGAACTTGTTTTCGGAAAGGTATTCTGGGACTACAGCCATATCCCCTTTAATCTGGACGGAAGGGTCAACCTTCTGTACTGCTTTTTCTGGGGCATTGCCGCAGTAGTCTGGATCAGATGGTTCTATCCGCCTCTGTCTGCTTTCATAGAAAAAATCCCCAAAATCTGGGGATATGTTCTTACCTGGGTTCTGGCAGTATTTATGGCCGCCAATATGCTGGTCTCTGTTGCTGCTCTGGTTCGTTATGACCAGAGAGACGGCGGGCCAGCCGCCCAAAGCGGCTGGGAAAAGATCATAGACCAGCATTTTGACGATGAGCGTATGGCAAAGATCTATCCCAATGCCAAATCAACAACCCCCCGGGAATAAGTTCTTTAAGCTTCAAAAAGTTTCACCAGAGCCGGCACCATCTCTTTGATGGCCATATGGGAAGTGTTGATACACATATCAAAGTTCAGCTTATCTCCCCACTTATGGCCGGTATAGAATTCGTAATATTTTGCACGCTTTTTGTCGATGCCAAGGATGTGCTGTTTTAAATCCTTATCGGTCATCTGCTCCTCCCGGGAGGCTTTTTCCCGACACCTTTTTATCTTGCTTTCCATATCTGCATAGACGAAGATCCGGAAAGGCTTCTGGTCCCTCAGGATATAATCTCCGCATCGTCCTACAATGACGCAGTCTGATTTCATGGCCATTTCCCGGATGATCCTGGATTGCTCCTGGTAGATGGTCATGGTCAGGTCGAAAACAGGGCTGGCTGTAGGATAAAAACTCCGCCCGATATGAATGGGAAAAGAGAAGTGGGGCTGATGTTCCACCACAGACTGGACATACTGCTCCGACATCTCTGTTCTTCTGGCGATCTCGCTGATAATCTCCTGGTCATAATAGGCAAAGCCCAGCTTTTCTGACAGCCGTCTGCCAAGTTCCCGGCCTCCGCTTCCAAATTCACGGCCAATGGTAATGATTCTGTTCATGGTCATCCCTTCCTTTCTGTACTCAGTTTTTTCGTATATTTTACCATTTCACTGATAACAAAAACAGCCACTGCCAATTCGGTGACCGGCATTGCGAACCAGATAGTGTTGCCCCCCAATACTGCCGGCAGAAGGTAGATCAGAACGCCGCTGATCACCAGCCCTCTGGCCACAGAGGCGATGAATGCAATCTTCGGTTTCATCAGAGCCTGGAAATAATAGGTAGAAAACACGTTCAGCGGCAGGAGCAGGAAAGAAATCCCGTAACACCGGATAATGGTTGGCGCAATAGCCAGCACCTCTTCGGTAGGCGCCATGAACAGGCGGATAAAGGCATTAGGGATCAGCATGCCAAGGGCCGTCCACAGGATACTGAAAAAGGCAACGGTTCCCAGAGCATATTTCAGGGTTTCCCGGATCCGGTCCCCCAGTCCGGCGCCGTAATTGGTAGAGATGATGGGCTGGGAGGCCTGTCCCACGCTGTAAGCACAACATTGAACGAAAGTGCTGATATTCACGATCACTCCATAAACTGCCAGGGCGTTTGTCCCCAGATAGATCATAATCTGCCGGTTAAATAAAATGGTCAGGATCCCCATGGCCACATCTATAAAAAATGTAGAGAATCCGGTGACTGTGATATCTTTTAATTTTCTCAGAAGTCCTTCCGGTTTTACCAGCCGGAGGGTATTTTTCTTCATAAAGAAATGGGACAGCATAGCCAGAAAACTGATAGCAGATCCGATGGCCGTAGCCAGTCCCGCTCCATAGGCGCCCATATCACAGGTAAATACAAAGAAATAATCCCCGAAAATATTGAAAATACCTCCGGCCAGAACCCCTCCTGTAGCCAGGGCAGGGTTCTTGTCATTCCTTAAATAAGCCGCCAGCATCTGGTTAAACAGGAAAAAGGGGATGGCAAATTTAATAGGCGCCACGTACTCCCTCGCCAGAGTCAGCGTATTATCCTGCGCTCCGAAGAAAACCAGAAGCTGTTTATCAAATAGGATGATCAGCAGCCAGACGATTCCGGCCAGTATAACAGAGCCGATCACCGAAGCGGTAAAATACTGATTCGACTTCCGGATATCTCCGTCTGCCTTTCCTCTGATCGTGCTGAAAAGAACAGAGCCTCCGATTCCCATCAGAAGCCCCAGGCTGTAGATGATATTCCACACCGGTGCCACTACCGCCAGAGCCGCTGAGCCTTCCGGCCCGTGATACTGGCCTACCATAGCCATGTCCACTATGGAATAGATCGAGGTGATCAGCGCACTTCCAAAAGCCGCAGACAAGTACTTAAAATACAGGGTTTTAATCTTGCCGTTTAAAAAATCCATTTTCTTTTCCTCCAATCTCCTTTCAAATATATCCTGCCTGGGGGCTTTTCAGAAACGCCGTGAAAAAAGGCCGGATAAGGAATAAGCATCTCAGCTTATCTCTTATCCGGCCTGCCATTTCTTCTGAACGACCTGCCCTCCGAGGAACAGATATCTCAACCAGTCTCTTATCCAGCCGGCTCTTTTAACAGCCGGCCCTCCGAGCAGCTTTCTGTAGTCTAGCAC
>DWYL01000265.1 GCA_019118685.1 Candidatus Blautia merdipullorum | reverse complement strand
GAACGGCCGGATACCCCGGCTCCCTGGGTGAATTATCTGGGTTCTCCTGAATATGGAGCTATCATCTCCAACAATGCAGGAGGATACAGTTTCGCCAAATCAGGCGCTAATGGAAGGATCCTCCGGTATGTCTTCAATAATTTCGATCAGCCGGGACGATACCTCTATATCCGGGACAACCAGTCAAAAGATTACTGGTCCGCTTCCTGGCAGCCGGTGGGAAAAGATCTGGGAAGCTATGGCTGTCAGTGCCGTCATGGCCTGGGCTATACAAAGATGACTGCTTCCTACGCCGGTATCCGTTCAGAGGCTCTCTATTATGTTCCTCTCGGAAAAACTTACGAAGTATGGGGTCTTACAGTGACCAATGAGTCTTCTGAGTCCCGGGAACTTACTTTAACCGGATACGGAGAATTTACGAATCACAGCAATTACGAGCAGGATCAGGTCAATCTTCAGTACTCTCTTTTTATAACCAGGACGCTGTTCCGGAATAATTCCATTATTCAGCAGATACACGGAAACCTGGATGCTCAGCCGGAGGACAGGCTTGTAGATGAAAAAAATGTCACAGAGCGGTTTTTCGGCCTGGCGGGGGAGAAGGTTTCTTCCTACTGCGGAGACAAGGATGTTTTCCTTGGAAAATATCACGGATATGGAAATCCCCAGGGTGTAGTGTCCGGAGATCTGGGAAATGTCACCAGCTATAATGAAAATTCCTGCGGCGCGCTCTCCTGTATCGTAACGTTACAGCCGGGAGAATCCAAAACCATCCTCTTTGTCCTGGGAATGGATTCCTCTGAAAAATGTGCAGAAATTCTGGCTTCCTACAAAAATCCACAGGAACAGATCCTCCAGGAGGTTGAAACCCTGAAAGCAGACTGGAACAGCAGACTGGATCATCTCCAGGTAAAGACTCCAAGTCCTGCCTTTAATACCATGATCAATACCTGGAATGCCTATAACTGCTTCATAACCTTCATCTGGTCCCGGGCTGCCTCTTTCATCTACTGCGGTCTGCGCAACGGATACGGCTACCGTGACACAGTGCAGGATATCCAGGGGATCATCCATCTTTCCCCGAAGATGGCGGCTGAAAAAATACGTTTCATGCTGTCTGCCCAGGTAAACAACGGGGGAGGACTTCCTCTTGTAAAGTTCACCCATAACCCGGGACATGAAGATACTCCTGACGATCCTTCCTATGTACAGGCTACGGGACATCCCGCATACCGGGCAGACGATGCCCTGTGGCTGTTCCCTACAGTCTATAAATATATTTCCGAAACAGGAAATACCGGCTTTCTGGATGAAGTCATCCCCTTTGCCAATAAAGAGGAGGGCAGTGTCTATGAACATCTGAAACGGGCGATCCAGTTCTCCTTGGATCATCTGGGACCTCATGGCATGCCGGCAGGATTGTATGCAGACTGGAATGACTGTCTCCGTCTGGGCGCTCAGGGAGAGTCTTCTTTTGTTGCCCTGCAGTTCTACTATGCACTAACATTAATGAAGAAATTTGCTCTCCATAAAAAAGACGACCAGTATCTCCGTTTTCTGGAAGAGACTCAGAAAAGCATGGGAGAAAAGATCCAGACTCTGTGCTGGGACGAAGACCGCTTTATCCGGGGATATACCGAATCCGGAGACCGGATCGGGGCTGCCGAAGATCCTGAGGCTAACTTCTGGCTGAATCCTCAGAGCTGGGCAGTGATCAGCGGCCTGGCTACCGAAGACCAGGGAGATCTTATCATGGAAAATGTCCATAAACGTCTCAATACCCAATACGGAGCCATCCTTATGGATCCTCCTTATCACGCTCATGCCTTCGACGGCGCTCTGGCAGTGATCTATAATCAGGGCGTAAAAGAAAATGCCGGTATCTTCTCTCAGTCTCAGGGATGGCTGATCCTGGCAGAGGCTCTGAAAGGACATGGAGAACGGGCATTTGAATATTTCCTGGAAAATGCTCCGGCAGCCCAGAATGACCAGGCAGAAATCCGCCGTCTGGAGCCCTACTGCTACGGTCAGTTTACAGAGGGCCGGGCCAGCAGCCACTTTGGCCGGTCTCATGTCCACTGGCTCACAGGTACCGCCTCAACGGTTATGGTCGGATGTGTAGAAGGTATTTTAGGACTCCGTCCCGATCTGGATGGTATCCGGATCTCCCCTTCTGTTCCGAAGGACTGGGATCATTTTGAGATCCGCAAAGATTTCCGTGGAAGGAAACTGCATATCTCTGTAGAGAATCCTTCCGGTCATGAATCCGGATGTGTAAAACTGCTCTTAAACGGCAAAGAACTGGAGGATAATTATATTCCGGAAAAACTGCTTCTGGATGAAAATGAAATCACTCTGATCCTTTAAAAAACAGCACCGGATAAGGCCTGCACAGAAAGCCTTATCCGGTGCTGTTTCCACTTCTTATGGTTCAGACTCTGTTTCTTTTGTAATATCCCACTGTACCATATAATATTCGTCCCGGTACTTTTTGGGAGTCATTCCCACTACCTCACGGAACTGCTGGATAAAATGGCTCTGGGAAGAAAAAGCCAGACGGTTTGCAATTTCTATCATGGAATAATCACTGTATCTCAGCATGTTCTTTGCCATTTCAATTTTTTGTTTTCGTATATATGCGCTGACGGATTCTCCAGTCTCTTTTTTAAACAGCCTGGAAAGATAGCTGGCAGAAACCCCCAGCTCATCAGCCAAATCTTCAATAGTGATCCTCTCTTTAATATGGGAATATATATACTCTTTGCAGACATTAATATGTCTGGAATTGGTATCGCTGCGGAAATATTTCCGCATTTTTTCCGTATAATCCATGACCATCTCGTCATGAAGCTTCTGAACCTGTTCTTTTGTGGAAATATCGTCCAGTTTCTGAATATAAAAGTCGCTAAGCCTGAAAGCCTGTTCCAGCTCCATGCCATTTTGCCTGCACAGACGGGTGATCATAGCCGTTGTGATCACGAAGTGATATTTCAGATTTATCACGGGGTCTTTCGATAAAACGCCTACACCTTCCTCTTCCACAAATCGACCTTGTTCACAGTTTTTCTTTACCTGCTCTACGTCTCCGCTGGCTACAGCCCGGTAGAATAAAAATTCCTCTGTGGGCTCCCGGTGCTCCATCTCATCTATATCATCATCTGCCTCTAGCAGAAGCCACTCATCCTTATAAGCCATAAATCACGCCCTCCTTTAAACAGATTCTCCTGCCTGTTTATTATACATGAAAAATGGGATTCTTTTCAATTCTCACAATGACAAAAAGCCCCTATCTTCTCCCCATCCTGAAATCCTTTTTCATAAAAGCACTCCATAGCCTTTTTATCTCTGGTCAGGGTATCGATGCCGCAGGTATCGTCCGGCGCAATGAGCAGCAGTTTTCCCTGCTTTTCTAACTCCTTCGCCAGAGCGACTTTCCGATTATAGTTTTCCGCACGTTTTTCCAGACCTGCTGCGGCAAGGGGATATTTCTTCCTGATATGGGCTGCCAGTCTTTTATCCTTTTCAGGCGTCCGTTGAAAATCCCTGGGCTTTGTAAGGATTAGCACCACTTTGTCAGCCCCCAGTGAAAAAGCCTTCTCTATAGGGACCGGATCACTGATGGCGCCGTCATAATAAGGAATTCCTTCCACCATATATGGCTGACATACAAAGGGAATGGAACAGGAAGCTTTTAAAACTCCATAGTCGTCCAGTCTCATATCCGTTTTGTCAAAATATCTGGCTTCTCCGGTCCAGGCATTGGTAGCCACGGCAGTAAATTTCACCGGACTGTCCTTAAAGGAAGGATAGTCCAAAGGATTTTCCCCCTGGCTGTTGCTGAGCTTTCCGTATAAATAGTCCATATCGATATAGCTTTTCTTTACCAGAAAATTGTGGAAGCTCATGTAGTCTTTCCTGAAAGAGTACTCTGTGTAAAAATGATAGTTTCTTCCTTTTTGTTCTGCAATATAGGAAGCAATGTTGGCGCTTCCGGCAGATACTCCCACTCCTGCATAAAACCGGATATTCTCTTCCAGACACCGGTCAAATACGCCTGCCGCATAAATTCCCCGAAGTCCTCCCCCTACGTCCACAACCGCTGTTTTCAT
>DWYL01000264.1 GCA_019118685.1 Candidatus Blautia merdipullorum | reverse complement strand
ACAGGACCGATCGCACAGGTATAAGCAGTAAGAGAAATGCCCAGTTCCGCCAGGATTTTAGAAGCTACAGCCCCTGCGGCGACTCTTCCGATGGTTTCCCGTCCTGAGGAACGTCCGCCGCCCCGATAGTCCCGGAAGCCATACTTTCTATCGTAGTTCAGATCTGCATGCCCTGGGCGGTAGGAAGCAGCGATCTCGCTGTAATCCCGGGAACGCTGGTCTGTATTAGGGACCATGAGGGAAATAGGAGTTCCCGTAGTCTTACCCTCAAAGACTCCGGAAAGAATTTCTACCTGATCTGCCTCCTGGCGCTTTGTAGTATATCTGGACTGACCGGGTTTTCTCCTGTTCAGAAATTTCTGGATATCTTCTTCACACAAGGGAAGTCCGGCAGGGCAGCCGTCGATGACTACACCAATGGCTTTTCCATGGGATTCCCCCCAGGTAGTTATTCTAAAAATATTTCCAAATGTAGAACCGTTCATAAGGTTACCTCCTTTGTGATTTAGATCAGACTATATAAAAGAACGACGAGAATAGCCTGTACGATCAGGATAGCCGGAAGACCTAAGGCAAATTTGGCATGCTGGGTCTTGTGATGGAAGAAACGCATGCCGCAGATCGCCCCCAGGGAGCCGCCGCAGACAGCGATACCCAGAAGGGTTTTTTCTGAGATCCGCCATTGATGGGTCTTGGCCTTCTGTTTATCAATACCGAAGCAGACGAAAGCCAGGATATTTACAACTGCAAGGTACATAAGTATATTTTTTATCAAAATTGACACTCCTTTGTGCATTTATGATCTACAGCAGGATCGTTTCCGGTATCCGGAGCTCTCCTGCCAGATTCTTATAAAAATTTTTCTCAATGTCTTCCCGATGATGATAGCTGCCTAAAAGCCACATGAGCTTAGTCACCACAGCCTCTGTACTCATGTCATAGGCCTGGAAGACGCCTGCCTGGAGAGCGGCATGTCCGGTCTCGTACACAGATAGATCACTGCCTTCATAAGGACATTGGCTTTTTACGACCACTGCCATGCCTTTGCGGATCACTTCTTCCAGATCCTTCATTACCTCAGAAGAAAGAGAAGGGATGCCGCCCAGGCCGAAGGCTTCTATGATCACTCCGCGGTATCCCTGCTCATAAAGAAGCTGGAAGATCTTCCCGTCAAAGCCGGGGACCAGTTTAATGAGAAAAACTTTTTCCTCCAGATCTTTTCTCAGCTTACAGGGGCCTGTCAGTCTGGGAATGTAGGAAGACTGAAGGTCCAGCCCCCTGGAATTTATCTCTCCGATATAAGGATAATTTATACTTTCAAAGGCGTGAAAGCTGGTGGTACGGACCTTTGAGGCCCTGGTGCCCAGGATTACTTTTCTGTTGAATGCCAGAAATATTCCCGGAATAGAGCTGGCGGCCATATGAATGGCGCAGCGGCAGTTTTCTACAGCGTCTGCCAGCGGATTCAGGATGGAAAGCTGGCTGCCGGTGAGGACTACAGGTATGGGAATATTGGGCAGCATAAAGGACAGGACCGAGGAAGTATAAGCCATGGTGTCTGTGCCATGGAAAATGACAACACCGTCATAGTCTCTGTGCTTTTCATAGATGGTTTCTGCCAGGGTCTGCCAGTTCTTCGGCTGGATATTTGCGCTGTCCAGCTGGAAGAGTTCCAGAAAATCCACCTGATACAGATCAGTAATGTCTGATATATAGTCCAGTATATCTCTCCCGGACAGTCCGGGGATCAGTCCTTTTTCGTCCTGGATACACGCCAGGGTTCCTCCTGTGGTAATGATCAGCAATTTCTTTTTCATAGTTTACTCCTGGAATCAAGATTTTTCAGATTCCCATCTTCCGGAAGCGCCGCAGGGCAGGACCAGTCCGGTGCGGGTTACAGGAAGCCCGATTTCCTGGGAATCTACCTTTCCGTGAAATTTTCCCAGCTCTACAGATAGCATGTAGGTAAGTACGGCGGGAGCCAGTCCGGTGGTATAAGAGTTCAGCAGGAAAAATAAGGGACGGTCTGAAAGTATCTGACAGCAAAGCTGGATCAGATGGTGGATATTATCCTCGATTTTCCAGATTTCTCCTTTGGGGCCTCTTCCGTAAGAGGGAGGATCCATGATAATCGCATCATAGGTATTTCCCCTCCGGATCTCCCGTTCCACAAATTTTACACAATCGTCTACCAGCCAGCGGATGGGAGCGTCTTTCAGACCTGAAGAGACAGCGTTTTCTTTCGCCCAGGCAACCATGCCTTTGGAGGCGTCTACATGGGTAACGCTGGCTCCCGCCCCCGCGGCGGCCAGGGTGGCCCCTCCTGTGTAGGCGAAAAGATTCAGCACTTTTACGGGACGGCCGGCGTTCCTGATTTTTTCAGAAAACCAGTCCCAGTTTACGGCCTGTTCCGGAAACAGCCCGGTATGTTTAAAGCTGAAAGGCTTTAAGTGAAAGGTAAGATTTTTATACTGAATCGTCCACTGTTCCGGAAGGCCGGAAAATTCCCATTCACCGCCTCCTTTTTTACTTCTGTGATAATGTCCGTTAGGATGTTTCCAGCCTTTATGAGTCCTGGGAGTATCCCAGATGACCTGGGGATCCGGACGGACCAGGAGATAGTCTCCCCATCTTTCCAGTTTTTCTCCCCTGGAGGTATCGATTACTTCATAGTCTTTCCATTTATCTGCGATCCACATAGAATGATCCTTTCTATATTAATGTAATGGTGAAAGAAATCTTAGGGTCAAAGAAATGCAGGACAGCCTGCTCTATGATGCCTGAGATTTTTCTGACATGGTTAGTATAACAGAAGGGAAAAGGGCAGGCAACCGACGATTGAATTTTAAGTCTTTTATTTAATTTTTAAGCATACACTGAGTTAGCAGACAATCTCTGTCCCACATCCGGGAGGTGTGCTATGTATGAAACTTTAAAGGAAAAAGAACTTTGTGAAGTTCTGAATACAGATCTGAAAGCCGGACTGACTCAGGAAGAGGCCAAAAAGCGTCTGGAAAGCCAGGGAGAAAACGTTCTGAAAAAGGGCAGGGAGAAAACTCTCTGGGATATGGTACAGGAACAGATAAATGATCCGATGATCTTTATTTTGTTTGTGGCAGCCGCTATTTCCATGCTCTTAAGAGAATTCAGCGATACAGGGATCATCCTGGCAGTAATTTTCCTGAATACAGGAATAGGGGTGATCCAGGAGGGAAAAGCAGTCAAAGCATTGGAAGCGCTGAAGAAGATCACTGCACCGGAAGCTCTCGTAAAGAGAGAAGGGGTGTATCGGAAAATCCCGGCTTCTCAACTGGTAACCGGAGATCTGGTGAAAGTGGAAGCAGGAGATCAGGTTCCTGCAGATATCCGTCTGACCAGTGTGAGAGGCCTGTCTGCAGACGAATCTGCCCTTACCGGAGAATCCCTGCCTATACTGAAGACCTCACTCCCTCTATCCCAGGGGCTTCCTGTGGCAGAGCAGCGGAATATGCTGTTTATGTCTTCCCAGATCATGAAGGGAAGCGGAGAGGGGATTGTCACTGCGACAGGAATGGATACAGAACTGGGAAAAATCGCAGACATGATCAATCAGTCTACAGGAGAACACACCCCTCTTCAGAAGAGGCTGGGAGATCTGGGAAAGATCCTCAGTATCACTGCTGTGGGATTCTGTATGGCATTATTTCTTCTGGGATTGTTCCAGCATAGAGATATGCTCCAGATGCTCCTGCTGGCTATTTCTCTGGCAGTCGCGGCGATCCCTGAAGGCTTGCCTGCAGTGGTGACCATTGTTCTTGCTCTGGGAGTAGGGAGAATGGTAAAAGTCAACACCATTATCCGAAAACTGCCGGCAGTGGAAACACTGGGGTCTGTGGGGGTAGTATGCTCAGATAAAACAGGAACGCTGACAGAAAATCATATGAGAGTGGCGGAAATCTATGCCAATGATGTGAAACTGCCGGTTTCAAAGGTCCGAAAACGTGAGTTTCCAAGGCTGACGGAGGGATTCCTTCTATGTAACAACAGCATGCTGGGCAGACAGGAGATCGGAGATGCCACGGAACTTGCTCTGCTCCATATGGGACGGGATATGGGATATGACAGGGAAAGACTTCTGGAACAGTATCCCCGGACTTTTGAGGTTCCCTTTGATTCGGAAAAAAAGTATATGATGAGTGTACATAAGGACAGTGGATATGAGACAGTCTATGTAAAAGGAGCCTGCGATTATCTTCTGGAGAAATGTGACTATGTTCAGCTGAGAGACCGTAAGGAACCTATGACCCAGGCCAGAAAGATGAAGATCCGGCTGGCTATGGAGAGCATGGCGAGAGAAGGACTCCGGATCCTGGCTCTGGCCTATAGGGAAAGAGTGGAAGAAAAAACAGAAGCCGCTCTGATGAGGGGGCTGGTCTTTGCAGGAATGGCAGGGATGATCGACCCGCCAAGAAAGGAAGCTGCCTCCTCTGTGAAGATCCTGAAAAAAGCAGGGGTAAGTGTTGCCATGATCACCGGGGACTATAAAGAGACTGCCTTTGCCATTGCCGGAAAAATCGGTATCGCAGACTCGCCGCAGCAGTGTATGACTGGTGAAGAGATTGATACAATGAGTCCGGAGACGTTTCGGGAAAAGATTAAAAATATCCGGGTTTTTGCCAGGGTGACTCCTGCTCATAAGGTGAAAATCGTCAGAGGATTTCAGGAGGCAGGACAGATCGTCGCCATGACCGGGGACGGAGTCAATGACGCCCCCTCTCTTCAGGCTGCAGATATCGGGATCGCCATGGGAAAAAATGGTACAGATGTAGCCAAAAACGCTGCGGATATGATCCTTACAGACGACAATTTCGCTACTATAGAAAAAGCCATGGAAGAAGGAAGAAGCATCTATATAAATATCAAAAAAGCCATCCTTTTCCTGCTGTCTTCCAACTTCGGAGAGATCCTGACCATGTTTACCGCAGTGCTTCTGGGATTTCCGGCGCCATTAAAGGCCAGTCATATCCTATGGGTAAATCTGATCACAGATTCCCTTCCCGCACTGGCTTTGGGAGTAGATAAAAATGATCCCAAAACCCTTATGAGCAAAAAACCCAGAGATCCCAGAGAAGGGATCTTTGCCCACGGAGGATGGGTCTTTACGATCTTTTACGGAATTCTTATAGGGAGCATTACCCTCTATGCCTTTTATATAGGAGGCCAGACCTATGCCTTTACGGTTCTGGGAATATCCCAGCTTTTTCATGCCTGGGGAATGCGGGACCGCGAAAAGTCTATACTGAGGATGAACCATCTGGAGAATCCATTTATGATTCTGGCATTTTTCCTGGGAATCTTTCTTCAGGTACTGGTCACAGAAATCCCCTGGCTGATCCAGGCCTTTGGCACTCAGAAACTTTCTTTTGGGGAATGGCGGCTTCTGCTGGGAATTTCGGCTCTGCCTCTGGTATTTCATGAGCTGCTCCTCCTTCCAGGCCGGCTTCTGGGCCTGGGGAAGAACCGGTGAACTTCCCGAAGACTCACAAAATGCAGGAAGAGGAATGTAAAATTGCATATAAAATTAAAAAAACCACTATTTTTCCGGTATAAAACCACGAAAATGCAAGAAATCCTTGACAGCACATCATGTGATGGATACAATAAGAAACAGTGAAATTAAAATACCAGGAGGAGAGCCATGACACCGTACAGAGAACTTAGCAGAGAACAGTTACAGGCCATGAAAGGCGATTTAGAAAAGCAGTTTGAAGAAGTAAAAGCCAAGGGATTAAACCTGGATATGTCCAGAGGAAAGCCCTGTAAAGAGCAGCTGAACCTGTCTATGGGAATGCTGGAAGAATTAAAAAGCACAGATAAACTGAAATGTGAGACGGGAATAGACTGCCGTAATTATGGACTTCTGGAAGGTATTCCTGAGGCGAAAAGACTGTTAGGAGAAATGACAGAGGTAGCCCCTGAGCACATTATCATTTTCGGAAATTCAAGTCTGAATGTTATGTTTGATACAGTGTCACGTTCCATGACCCATGGTGTATGCGGAAGTACTCCCTGGTGCAAACTGGATAAAGTAAAATTCCTGTGTCCGGTTCCGGGATATGACCGTCATTTCCGTATCACCGAGTATTTCGGCATTGAAATGATCAATGTTCCCATGACTCCTACAGGTCCTGACATGGATATGGTAGAAGAATTAGTAAGCTCTGATCCGGCGATCAAGGGAATCTGGTGTGTGCCGAAATATTCCAATCCACAGGGGATCACCTATTCAGCAGAAACCGTGAAGCGATTCGCCAGACTGAAACCGGCGGCGGAAGACTTCCGTATTTTCTGGGATAACGCTTACTGCATTCATCATTTATATGACGAACATCAGGATTTTCTTCTGGAAATTTTAGACGAATGTGAAAAAGCCGGGAATCCGGATATGGTTTATAAATATGTTTCTACTTCTAAAGTAACCTTTCCTGGATCCGGGATCGCAGCGATTGCCGCATCTCCCAGAAATCTCCAGGACATTAAGGAACATATGACAGTTCAGACCATCGGTCATGATAAGATCAACCAGCTTCGCCATGTACGCTTTTTTGGCGGCATTGTGGGCATGCACAAACATATGAAGAAGCATGCAGAGATTCTCCGTCCGAAATTTGAGGCAGTGGAAAATACACTGGAGCAGGAATTGGGCGGAGCAGAGATCGGAACCTGGACCAAACCTATGGGCGGATACTTCATTTCCTTTGATTCTCTGGAGGGATGCGCAAAGAAGATCGTAGCGAAAGCGGCAGAAGCAGGCCTGAAGATGACTGAAGCCGGCGCTACTTATCCATACGGCATTGATCCGAAAGACAGTAATATCCGTATTGCGCCAAGTTTCCCTTCTTTGGAGGAACTGCAGCTTGCGACAGAGATTTTCGTCCTCAGCGTTAAGCTGGTAAGCATTGATAAATTGCTGGAAGAAAAATAATGAAATGATAGAATGTAATTATGAGGGGCGCTGTGAGGATTCACGGCGCTTCTTTGTATAATAGAAGAAACATAAGAATCTCCGGGATACGGGGTTGGTATAGGCAAAATTTTGTGTTATACTGAATCGAAACAGAATTTATAAGGGGTAAGAACTATGGCAGAAAAAAATTCTAAGAAAGGAAAATCCAAAAAAACAATGAAAACTATACTGGGAGTCCTGATCGGATGCGCGGCCTTGCTGGTGATCGCTTATGGCATAGGCGTATTTTACTACTCCGGCCATTTTCTCTCCGGTACAGAGATAAACGGCGTAGACTGCTCCGGAAAAACTGTGGCGGAAGCAGAAGAGAGCATAGAAAGCCAGATCGCTTCCTATCAGCTGGTCCTGAAAGAGAGAGAGGATAAAAGTGAAACCATCAGCGCCTCTCAGATCAATATGGAGTACATAAGCGACGGAGGCGTACAGGAGTTGAAAAATCAGCAGAATCCGTTTCTGTGGTTTTTATCCTTTGTACGGCATCAGGAATATACCATGTCGGCAACCATTTCCTATGACGAGAATGCTTTAGATACAGCCATTAATGCACTGGACGCTTTTCAGGAAGCAAATGTTGTCCAGCCTACAGACGCACATCTGGAAGTCCAGAATGGACAGTATGTGATCGTTGAGGAAACTCAGGGAAACGCCCTTGACAAGGAAAAAGTGACAGAAGCGGTGAAAAACGCTATCGACGGAGGGGAGACCCTTCTGGATCTGGATCAGGCCGGATGCTACATAGAGCCTTCTGTTCTCAGCACAGATGAGAACCTGGCAAAACAGCGGGACGAAGGCAATAAACTTCTGACAGTTACGATTACCATTGATTTTTCAGACAGACAGGAAGTGATCAATGGAGATGTTATGAAAGACTGGCTGACCACAGATGAAGCAGGAAATGTAGATCTGGATCAGACAAAGGTAAGAGAGTATGTTCAGCAGCTCCAGTATGAATATGATACCTTCGGCAGTTCCAGGGAGTTCCAGACATCTTCCGGAGAGACTATTACCGTCAGCGGAGGAGATTACGGATGGCTGATCGCGCCCAATGATACCACATCCAAGATCATAGAAGCCATCAAGAGCGGTCAGTCTCAGACCATTGAACCGGAGTACACCTATACAGGTTACTGCAGGGATACCAATGACATCGGCAATACCTATGTGGAGATCAGTCTGGATCAGCAGCATATGTGGTTTTACAAAGACGGCCAGCTGATCGTAAGCACGGATGTGGTGACAGGATGCCATAACAAAGGATGGGATACCAATACCGGCGTCTATGCGATCATGTACAAAGAGCGGGATGCCACACTGGTTGGAGAAGGATACAATTCCGCTGTATCTTATTGGATGCCTTTCTATGCAAATGTAGGAATCCATGATGCCAGCTGGAGATCCAGCTTTGGCGGATCTATTTATATTAACAATGGTTCTCACGGCTGTGTGAACACACCTACAGAAAATGCGGCTACGATCTACAATAATATTGAAAAAGGCGTGCCGGTGGTTGTATATTAGTAAAAAACTGACCAGAAGGAGTTAGGATATGAATATAGTAGTTTTAGCAGGAGGAAACAGTACAGAAAGAGAGGTTTCTATTGTTTCCGGCCAGGGAGTCTGCGGAGCTCTCAGGGAGAGAAATCATAGGGCGATCCTTTTAGATGCCTATTTTGGCCGGGAGAAACTTGAGAAGGATCTGTTTCCTGCGGAATACGATATAGAAAAAGAAGCGGCATGGATGAAGGCTAAGAGCCGGGAACTGGAAGAGACCATGAAGAACCGGAAAGAATTCTTCGGCCCTTACGTTCTTGACATCTGCAAGGCCGCAGATATTGTTTTTCTGGCTCTTCACGGAGCTAACGGAGAAGATGGAAAAGTGCAGTCCGTGCTGGATCTGATGGGGATTCCATATACAGGCTCCGGACATCTGAGCAGCGCCATGGCAATGGACAAGGGAATCACCAAGATGGTATTTGAAGCGGCAGGAGTTCCTACTCCTAAGGGAGTTACTTTGGATAAAAAAACCTGTACTTCAAAGCTATCAGACTACGGAATGGATTTTCCTGTTATTGTCAAACCCTGCTGCGGAGGATCCAGCGTAGGGGTTTGTATTGCAAAGGATCAGAAAGAATATGAAATGGCTCTGGCGGAAGCCTTTTCCTATGAAGATGAGGCGGTAGTGGAACAGTTCATCCAGGGACGGGAATTTTCTGTGGCAGTAGTAGACGGAAAAGCCTATCCGGTCATCGAGATCGCGCCTTTAGAAGGCTTTTATGATTATAAGAATAAATACCAGGAAGGGTCTTGTATAGAGACCTGTCCGGCAGATATCCCTGTGAATCTTACCAAGGAGATGCAGATGTATGCAGAGCAGGGCTATAAAGCCCTTCATCTGGAGGCCTATGCCAGACTGGACTTTATCATGGATGATGAGGGAAATATGTACTGCCTGGAGGCCAATACCCTGCCGGGAATGACCCCTACCAGTCTGATCCCCCAGGAAGCAAAGGTGATTGGTATGAGCTATCCCCGGCTTTGTGAAAAGCTCATTGAGGTTTCATTTAATAAATATCGTTAAAGGGGGAACAGGTGATGAAGAACCTGACATTAGAGCATATTGCTCAGGCCTGCCGGGGACAGTACAGAGGCCCTGAAGAAAAGAAAGACAAAGAGGCAGCCGGAATCTTTACAGACAGCAGAAAAGTTCAGGAAGGAGGTCTTTTTGTCCCCATCAAAGGAGCAAGAGCGGACGGCCATGATTTTATTGAAGGAGTCATGGAAAAAGGAGCCCTGGCAACACTCTCCGAAAAAGATCTGGGAGAGAGAGACTATCCTTATATTCTGGTGGAGTCCTCCCTCCAGGCAGTGAAAGATATAGCAGAATACTATCTGAAGCAGCTGAAAATCCCGGTGGTGGGGATCACCGGCAGCGTGGGAAAGACAAGCACAAAAGAAATGATCTCTTCTGTTTTGTCACAGAAATATAAGGTGCTGAAAACCCAGGGGAATTTTAATAATGAGCTGGGCCTTCCTCTCACCGTGTTCAACCTTCGCCAGGAACATGAGATGGCAGTGCTGGAAATGGGGATCAGTGATTTTGGAGAAATGCACAGACTGGCCAAGATCGCCAGACCGGATACCTGTGTGATCACCAACATCGGACTGTGCCATCTGGAGTTTTTGAAGTCCAGAGACGGGATTTTAAAGGCTAAAACAGAAATTTTTGATTTCCTCAGAGAAGACGGACATATTGTCCTGAACGGAGACGATGATAAGCTGGTCACTGTAAAGGAAGCGAAGGGGGTTAAACCGGTATTTTTCGGTCTAGAAAATCATCAGGGGATCTGGGCGGATGAAATAGTACCGCAGGGACTGAAGGGGATTTCCTGCCGGATCCATATGGGAGAAGAGAGCTTTTCAGTTTTGATCCCTGTACCAGGGAAACATATGGTGTATAATGCTCTGGCAGCCGCCGCAGTGGGACAGATCTACGGCCTTTCTAAAGAAGAAATCCTTAAGGGAATTGAAAGCCTTCAGCCTGTAAGCGGCAGATTTCATATCATCAATACAGACCGCTATACTATCATAGACGACTGCTACAATGCAAACCCGGTTTCCATGAAGGCATCTCTGGATATATTGGGGGATGCCTCAGGACGTAAAGTGGCGATCCTGGGAGACATGGGAGAACTGGGAGAGGACCAGGTGGATATGCACCGGGAAGTAGGTGTGTACGCTGCTTCCAGAAGCATCGACGTGATCCTCTGCGTGGGAGAACTGTCTGCTTATATGGCGGAAGCCGCCCGGTTTACAGCTCCTGCAAAGGAGATCCTGCATTTTTCTACAAAAGAAGAACTTATGAAAGACCTGCCCAAGTTTTTGAAAAAGGGAGACAACATTCTGGTGAAAGCTTCCCATTTTATGGAATTCGGGAAGATCCTGGAAGCTCTTCAAGGATAAATTTTCGGAAGTTTTCCACTGCCGGAGGAGTATAGATCTGGTTATTGCTGACCATGTAAATACTTCTTCTGGCAGTGGAATTTTTTATCTTTATTTTTTTTATATCCAGGTGCTCCAGAAGATCCATTTCCGGCACTATAGAAATTCCAAAATTCTGGGCGGTCAGCCCTGCGATGACCTGATCTTCTTCTGTCTCATATGCGATTTCGGGCTTTTGCCCGATTTTTTCAAAGAGACGGTCTACATCATACCTTACTCCAGAACCCTGGGCAAAATAAATATAGGGATATTTCAGAGTTTCTGCCAGATCTATTTCCCGGTACTTTGCCAGAGGATGCTTCCCGGAAACGATAAGAACCAGCTGCTGGCTGGCCACAGGCTCACAGCGAAGATCCTGGTCTTCCGCAGGATAAGAGGAGAAGATCAGATCAAAATGACGAGCCTTCAGGCCTTTTAAAAGCTCACTGGTAACTCCTGTGTGAAAAGTAAAGCGGATATCTGCTCCCGGATAAGCTTTGGAGAACTCTTTTGCCAGGGAGGGCAGCCACTGAACTCCCAATACCCTCAGAAAGCCAAGGCGGATGGTCCCGGCTCCTCTGGCGCTGCGCTGCAGTGCCTCTACTCCGGAATCCAGAGTCCTCAGCACATTTTCCGCACAGCTTAAAAATTCTTCTCCAAAGCAGGTGAGACGGGTGTTGCGTCCGATCCGTTCAAAGAGCTGTACCCCCAGCTCCTTTTCCAGCTGATTAATGGCATGGCTGAGACTAGGCTGGGCAATACACAGGTGTTCTGCGGCTTTGGTATAGTGTCTGGTATGAGCCAGCTCTACAAAATATCTGAGATGAAATAAATTCATAGAAAATCCTCCTGCTTTCCTTATAAGAAATATATATCACAAATTATAGATAAAATCTATGGAATAATAGAAATTATTCATTTGATTTTGATGGGAAGAAATCCTATGATAACCCTATGATAACTCCAGAGTAAAGATCAGTTCATACCAGGAAGGAGGAGGACGGAAGCTTATTAAGAAAGATTCCGCCACAATAAATGAAAGAAAATAAAACTCAGGTCAGAGGTGAGCTGGCCCTGATCCCTTTGATTTTTGTAAACAGCTTTGCCGTAGTATTGATGCTTTATTCCGGGTCCGGAATTTCAGCGATATCCAGTGTGCCCTATGGATTTAACCAGGTTATCCCCATGGTCTCGCTGGGAACCTGGACCTATATTTTTCAGGGGCTTTTAGTTGCCCTATTGTTTATGCTGAAAAAAAGGATTTATTTTCCCTATCTTTTAAGCTTTGTGGTGGGATTTTTCTTTGGGATCGCCGTGGATCTTCACCAGGCCTGGATAGAAATACTTCCCCAGGGGCTGGCCTGGAGGATTCTGTACTTCTGTCTCAGCTATCTTCTGATCTGTTTGGGCATTGCTCTTGCGAACCGGTGCAAGATGCCCATTGTGCCCACAGACCTTTTTCCAAGAGAATTTGCACAGATTACAGGCATGCCCTATTCCAGAGTGAAGATTATTTTTGACGTATCCTGCCTGGCTGTGACGGTTTTTATGACTAGTACCTTTTTAGGGCATATCAAAGGCCTGGGGATAGGAACGGTTCTTGCTGCTTTTACAATGGGAAAGGTGATCGGCTGGATAGGCAGCTGGATGGACCGGTATGTTGTTTTTGTTTCCTGTATGGAGGATTTCTCCTTTCACAGGAACAAACACAGGAGAAGAGTATCTTTGGGAAAAATATAAAAAGACCGGAGCATTCAACAGAGTCTGAAACATCTGTTGAATGCTCCGGCCTTTTTATATCTGCTGATTTTTTTTCAGCATTTCCAGAATCACATTCCGGGTATAGCTTCCTAAATGCTTCTTCTCTTCTTTGGAAAGCTGTTCCGGATAAATCGGCTCGCCATACTCTACTACAACTCTGCAGGGACGGATCTTTGGAAGATGGGCTTCAAAGATTTCTGCAGAATTGTGGATGGCAATAGGAACTACCGGGCAATTTGTCTTCGTTGCAATCTTAAAGCTTCCCTCATGGAAGGGGAGCATTTCCAGCTCGCTGTCATGTTTGTTTCTGGTCCCTTCAGGAAAGATACAGATGGACACACCTTTTTTGATCTCATCTATAGCAGTGAGAATGGTTTTCAGTCCTTCTTTGATATCCTTTCGGTCCAGAAAAAGGCAGTGGAGATATTTCATCCAGTTGGACAGCAGAGGAATGGGCTCCATTTCTTTTTTGGCAATGTAGCCGGTAGTGTCAGGACAGAGCACATAAGTCAGAAGAATATCAAAGTAACTTCGGTGATTTCCAATATAGAGCACTGCCTGATCTTTTGGGACCCGTTCATGGCCGATGATGGTGATGTCTGCCCCGGTTACTTTCAGGATCACCCGGAACACAGCCTGAATGATCCGAAGAGAGCTGATGTCTTTTTTCCTTTGGTTTTGCTTTCCGAGAATCCATTCTCCCAGCAGTATGGGAATGGACAGGATCAGATATCCGATCACAATAATACAGACGATAATAAAACGAAACATAATCTTCAGTCCTTTTCTGGAGTTATATTTTGTATACCAAATGGTATATGGAGGGCAAAAAAATAATATCTGCTTCAGCCCTGATATCATATTATTATAATGAATACCTATAAAATCTGCAAGGAAAAACAGGTATAATTTTAGTAAATTCTGCATAAATTATGGATAAGGTTGACAAAGTGAAGGCGGCAGGAGAAATGAGGAGATTTGGAGCAGGGATCCTGCTTTTGGTGCTGCTTTGCTGCCTCTTGGGCGGATGCAGTATTGAAAAAGTCCGGGCGGGAGACGGAGTAAAGCCGGAATATACAGTTATGAAGGAAGAAGATTTTCCAGAAAAGGTAAAAGAACTGATCAATGAAAATAAAGAGGAAGAATTTCAGATGACTTATCAGGACCAGGGATATCTGTATCTGCTGAAAGGATATGGAAAGCAGGAAACAGGAGGGTACAGTATCCAGATAGAAGACCTGTCTCTGTGGGAAAATGCCATTCACATTAAAACCGTCCTTATGGGACCGGAAGACGAAGAGAAACTGACAGACGAGCCTTCTTATCCCTGTCTGGTGGTAAAGATGAAATACCGGGAAGAACCGGTGATTTTTGAATAGAAAAGGGGAAATCGTGTGGAACTGATAACAAAGAAAATGCATATGCTGGAGAGAAAATGTCAGGCAGTGAGCCAGGTTACCTTTGATGAAGATATGAATGTACCGGATGTGAAGCCGGATATGGGGCGGATGATACAGAAAAAAGGCAGCGTTCAGATTGAAGACATTCAGATCAGTGAAGGGAAAGCTTATATTGCAGGAGCTCTCCAGGTCTATATTCTTTATGTCAGCGACAGTGAGGAACGAAATATAGAAAGTCTTATGGGAACACTGCCTCTGGGAGAAAATCTGAATCTGGAAGGGCTGGAAAACGGTGACAAGGTACAGCTGAAATGGGAGATAGAAGATCTTACAGTACACATTATTAACTCCAGAAAACTGAATATAAAGGCTCTGGTAACATTTAGGGCTTACGGAGAAGAAATCGCGGAGACAGAACTTCCCATAGGAGTAGAGGACGGAGATATTTCACAGAAGAAGGAAGAAATATCCGTGATGGGAGCGGCAGTACATAAAAAAGACACCATGAGGGTAAAAGAGGATATCAGCCTTGCTTCTAACAAGCCGGATATCTATCAGCTTCTCTGGAATACCGTGGAGATCCGGGGAGTGGATATCCGGACAGAGCAGGATAAAATAGGGGTGAAGGGAGAACTTTTTGTTTTTGTCTTGTACCGGGGAAATGATGATAATAATTCCCTTCAGTGGCTGGAACATTCCCTGCCTTTCTATCAGGAACTGGAGTGCCCGGGGTGCAGCACAGATATGATCCCCAATGTAGAAGTTTCCATGGCTCAAAGCGATCTGAAGGTCAAACAGGATGAGGATGGGGAGGAACGGAGGATCGGCATAGATGCCGTATTGGAGCTGGAGATGAATATTTATGAAGAGGAGGAACTGTCTCTGCTGCTGGATGTTTATACACCTGCCCGAGACTGCCAGGCGGTCAGGGAAGAAAAACGTCTGGAAAGTCTTCTGGTCAAAAACTTTTCCAAGTGTAAAGTCAGCGACAGAGTGAAGGCAGAGAACAGCCAGGGAAAAATTCTTCAGATCTGTCACAGCGACGGCAATGTAAAGATTGACGATACCAGCATCACAGAGAGAGGAATTTTAGTAGAGGGGATTGTACAGGTAAGAATTTTGTATATTGTCAGTGATGATGAAATGCCTTTTTACTCCATGGAGACGATGATCCCCTTTACTCATCTCATCGAAGCCCCGGGCATCTCTCAGGACTGTACCTATCATCTGAGGGCGGATCTGGAGCAGCTATCCACAACTATGATCGACAGCGATGAGATCGAGGTGAAGATCATCATTAATCTGAATGCCCTGGTGCTGAAAGGCATCAAAACAGGAATTATCCGGGGGATTGAAGAGCGGGAACTGGACCGGGAGAAACTGAGCAGTATGCCTGGGATTGTGGGATACCAGGTTCAGCCGGGAGATACCCTCTGGGATATTGCAAAGAAATTTTATACTACCATAGACACCATTACCCAGCTGAATCATCTGGAAGACAGAGAGATCAGACCCCGGGATACCCTGATCCTGATGAAAAAAGTAGAAGGTTAGAGAGAAAGAGGCTGACGCATTAATTAATGTGACAGCCTCTTTTCTGATGGATCCGCTGTGAATATGCAGGTTTCCTGTTGAAAAATAATCCTATTTCCGATAGAATGATACCAGGGATTTTAAGAACTGAAATTTCAGAGAAATGCCTGGCATTATGGAAAAAATAAAGGGAGGAACAATCATGAGATTAAGAGCGCTGGCGAAGATCAATCTGGGACTGGATGTTTTAGGAAAGAGAGAAGACGGATATCATGAACTGCGCATGATCATGCAGACAATTAATATGTATGATCAGTTGGAAATAGAAGTAAGCCAGGAACCGGGAATCCATATTTCTACGAATCTCCCTTTTATTCCTACAAATGAGAATAATTTAGTATATAAAGCGGCAAAGCTTTTAATGGATGAATTTCAGATTACCCAGGGAGTCAGGGTGGAACTCCAGAAATTTATTCCTGTTGCGGCGGGAATGGCAGGAGGAAGTTCAGATGCTGCCGCGGCGATGATCGGAGTGAACCGGCTATTCGGACTGGGACTCTCTGTAAAAGAGCTGATGGAAAGAGGAGTGAAGATAGGCGCAGACGTTCCATACTGTCTGCTGAGAGGGACAGCCCTTGCAGAGGGAATTGGAGATAAACTTCGTTCTCTTCCGGCCTGTCCCGGCTGCTATGTACTGATCGGAAAGCCGGGGATCAGCGTTTCCACAAAATTTGTCTATGAAAACCTTCACGCAGACCAGCTGAAAGACCATCCTAATATCGATAGGATGCTGGAAGCTATCCAGTGGCATAATCTTTACAAGCTGGCGGATCTTATGGGAAATGTCCTGGAGACTGTGACTATTCCAAAGTATCCGGTGATCCAGGAGATTAAAGACCATATGAAGGAACATGGGGCTTTAAATGCCATGATGAGCGGCAGCGGTCCTACGGTATTCGGCCTTTTTGATGATAAACGTACTGCAGAACAGGCATGCGAAGCCCTTCGGAGCAGCCATCTGGCGAAGACGGTTTTCTTGACCACAGTTTTTAACAACGGAGGAAGGAGGAAATAAGCATGGAGCTGGAAATGCGTATGGATGAATATCTGCCCCTAAGAGATGTTGTCTTTAATACTCTTCGGGCGGCAATTTTAAAAGGGGAACTAAAACCGGGAGAGCGGCTGATGGAAATCGCTCTGGCAGACAAGCTGGGTGTGAGCCGGACGCCGATCCGGGAGGCGATCCGGAAGCTGGAACTGGAAGGACTTGTGGTGATGGCCCCCAGAAAGGGAGCGAAAGTGGCTTCTATTACAGAACGAGACCTGAATGATGTACTGGAAGTACGGAAGGGCATGGAGGTTCTGGCTGTTTCTCTGGCCTGCCAGCGGATTGCAAAAGAAGAATTGGATAAACTGGATGAGATAGAAAGGAAATTCCAGGCCCAGATAGAAGCCGGAAATCTTACAGAACTTGCAGAGCTGGATGTGGAATTTCACGATACGATCTATAAGGCCACTAATAACCAGCGGCTGGTCCAGCTTTTAAACAACCTTCGGGAACAGATGTACCGTTACAGAGTGGAGTATCTGAAAGATATCGCAGTCCGCAGGACCCTGGCTGATGAACACAGATCCATCTGTGAAGCCCTTCGGGCCGGAGACGAGACAAAGGCCCTGGATTACATCCGTATCCATATAGATAATCAGCAGAAGGCTATTATCCGGAGCTTGAACCAGGAATAAGAAAAGAATAAGAAGCACATAATAAGGGAGCACCTCATGTACGGAGGATGCTCCTTTTTATATTTGGCCTAAAAAGCTTTCCGGATCTTTGGCAGATAATAGCCTGGGAATGCACTACACAGAAATAAGGAGAGACTGAGGATGGGAAAAAGCATATCCTGCAAAATAGAAGAAAATGAAAAATATGTGAGAGAAAGACTGAAGGACTGTGATGACTTTATTATCCGTCCTATGCTGTTGGGAGAAGGAAAGAAGGTCCGCTGTTTTGTAGTTTATATTGAAGTGGCAGTGAGCAATATGATGCTGGAAGACTCTGTGATCGGAAAACTGGTGAACCATATGTGGGAGATGCCTTCCGACCAGATCCGGGAGTTTGTAAAGGATAATGGACTGGGAATATCAGATGTGCAGCCTCTGGACACAATGGAAGCCGTCTTTTCCGCCATGCTGGCGGGAAACGCAGTATTTTTTCTGGACGGCTATCAGAAGGCCATTAAGATTTCCAGCAAAGGGTATCCAAATTTAAGCGTTTCAGAATCTACCAGAGAGAAGGTATTGAGAGGCTCTAAAGAAGGGTTTACGGATGCAGTGAAAACCAATTCTGCCCTGGTGAGGAAACGGATCCGGGATACCAGGCTGAAAGTAAAACAGGAGACTCTGGGAGAGCGGAGCCAGACCGTGGTGCAGCTCTTATATATGGAAGATCTGGTGCGGCCCGGACTGGTGGAAGAGATCGAGAAAAGACTGGACTCCTTTGCGATCGATGGAGTATTAGACTCAGGAATCCTGGAGCAGATGACAGAGAGCAGCTGGATTTCCCCCTTTCCTCAGTTTCAGACCACAGAACGTCCGGATAAATGTGCGGCGGAGATTTTGAATGGCAGGATCCTTCTTCTCTGCGACCATTCTCCTGTAGGCCTGCTCCTGCCGGCTGTTTTTAACGATTTTCTTCAGGTCAGTGAGGATTACTATAACCGGTTTGCCATTGTATCTCTTCAGCGGCTGATACGGTATGGGGCCGTGCTCCTGACCTTATTGTTTTCCGGCACCTATCTGGCAGTGACAAATTTTCACACCCAGGTACTGCCTACCAATCTGATCCTTTCTTTTTCTGAAGCAAGGCAGGGAGTACCTTTTCCCGGCCTTCTGGAAGTGCTTCTGATGGAACTGGCCTTTGAGACTATCCGGGAGGCAGGCGTGCGCATGCCCGGTCCTCTGGGAGGAACCATCGGTATTGTGGGAGGGCTGATCATAGGCCAGGCTGCAGTGACCGCCAACCTGGTGAGTCCTATTGTGGTGGTTGTAGTGGCGGTGACCGCCCTCAGCTCACTGGCAATCCCAACTGATGAATTCTCAGCCCCTTTCCGGCTCCTGAAGTTCGGCTTTGTTATATTAGGAGGTACTATGGGAGTTTTCGGTATGCTGCTGGGACTGTATCTGGTTCTCAGCCATCTGGCGGGACTGAAAAGCTTCGGGATTCCCTATCTCTCTCCTTTCGCGGCCCAGAATAAAAAGGGGTATATTGGGGAAAAAGACAGCATGATCCGTTTCCCTCTTCCCTTCCTTACCAGAAGACCTGTATATGCCAGAAACGGTCAGGAGGTAAAACTGAAAAAAGGGCAAAAGGAGGGGAAACATGTATACAGATAATGCCAGAATTTCACACAGACAGTTATTCCGGCAGATCGTTACCGGACTTTTGGGAATTTATTTTCTGGCGGTGCCGGTGCTGCCGGATGTTACAGGAAGACAGGGGGTTCTCTGTCTTCTTACAGGGGGCGGGATCTATGGCTTTTTAGCCATATATTTTATCAGGATACGGAACTTTTTCCAGGATCCGGAAAAATACTTAGGGAGACTGTGGGGGAAACTGTTTATTCTTCTCTATACGTCCTGGCTATGGTTTATGGGAGTATATCTTCTGCTGATGACGGCCAGGATCACAGGAAAATTTCTCATAGAAGGGAGTAATTCCTGGATGGTGATCCTTCTGGCCGCCTTTGCCGCTTATCTGGGCAGCCACCAGGGACTGGAACGGAGAGGAAGGATGGCGGAGGTTGCCTTTCCGGCGCTGCTTTTGATTCTTGGAGGGATGGTGGCTCTGGCGGCTCTGCAGGTGAGACCGGAATACCTGGAGGAAACAGGGGAGCTGTCCTTTTCCGGGTGGATCAGAGGAAGCTGGGAGATCCTGTGCATGTTTCTTCCATTTGGGTTTCTTCCGGCAGCACTGGGCAGCGTAAAAAAACCGGGGGATACAGGCAAAGTGATCTGGGAAGCCATAGGGCTGATCACAGCGCTCATGATTTTAGCCCTGATTATCCTTCAGGGAAGCTTTGGGCTGGGAGGATATGAACATGAAGAGTATCCGGCCGTACGTCTGATGAGCGGCATACGCCTTCCGGGAGACTTTCTGGAAAGGGTGGACTTATTCTGGGTGGCGGCAGCGGTATTCGGTATTTTATTCGGCCTGGGCAGTGTGTTTTTTTACAGCCATGAATTATTGGTAAGAGTCCATTTAGAGAAAACTGCTCTGATAGCAGGGGCGGCAGTGGTACTGGCGGCGCTTGCCTGTGAAAAAGCCGGGATACCTGCAGATTTTTTTATAAGGATCACTATGGAAATCTATGGCCCTCTGCTCTTTCTTTTACTGATTCTGGCAGGGATCGGGGGAAGAAAGAAAAAATTCATGAAGGTCGGGCTTCTATGTTTTTCTCTTATCCTATTGTCCGGCTGCGGTATTTCTCTGGAGGACCGGGTATTTCCTCTGTCTATGGGTGTGGAGTACGAAAATGGACATTACCAGGTGGTCTATGGGATTCCCCAGCTGTCTAAGGTGACAGGACAGAGCAAAGAGGGAGGAGAATCAGGAGAAAAACAGGCCCTGGTATATGAGGGCCTGACTCTTCAGGACGCCCAGGAACGCTTTAATGAAAATCAGGAAAATTATCTGGACATGGGACATATCAAGGCCCTTATCCTGGGAGAAAAACTTCTGGCAGACAGAGAGGCTATGGCCGGGCTTCTTGGGTTTCTGGAAGAGAATCCGGCTGTGGCGGGAAATATATATGTATTTGCCGCTGAAGATATGGAAGAAGTCATGAGCCTAGACGGACAGGAAACAGATTCTCTGGGAGACTATCTCACGGGAATCCTGGAAAACACTTTGGAAAAAAAGGAAAAACAGGCGGCAGTACTTCAGGATCTGTATGGAGCGTGGCACAGGGAGGAGGAATTTCCGGAACTTTTAGAAGTGACGGTAGTGAATAAGAAGCCCAGGATCCGTCAACACTCCTGATAGAAGATATCGGGAGGTGCTACATAAAATGAAAAAAAAGGAGATAAAAAATAAAGTTTTCCTTTGGGCAGCCATGATCGGACTCATAGGCACACTTGGGATCACTTCTTTTCAGACCGCAGCTTTTGCCGAAAAGACACAGGAACTTCAGGAACGGCTGGACAAGGAAGTCCAGGAAGGGATCGCCGGAAAGATTTTCCGGCTTCATGTGGTGGCCAACAGCGACAAGGAGGAGGATCAGGAATTAAAACTGGATGTAAAAAAAACAGTGGTAGATTACTTATCCCGGCGCCTGGGTTCCGGGGCGGATCTGGAAGAAACCAGAGAATATGTTCTGGAAAACCTGCCGGAGATCGAGCGGGCAGCATTAAAGACTATAGAGGAGCAGGGAAAAGATTACCCGGTATCCGCTGTGGTAGAGAAAACCTATTTCCCTGATAAGACCTATGGAGACTGTACCTTTCCGGCTGGAGAATATGAAGCCCTGAATATACGTATCGGAAAGGGGGAGGGGAAAAACTGGTGGTGTGTCCTGTACCCCAGTCTCTGCTTTATTGATGATACCTGGGGGATCGTGTCTCGGGAAAAGAAAGAGGAACTCCGGGAGGCCCTCACAGAAGAAGAATTTCGGGCGGTTCTTGAAGATCCGGAGGAAAAGAAAAAAGTAAGGATCGGATTTAAGTGGTTTTAGTCTTGAAATCTGTTCTGGTTAAGGGTACAATGAAACACAGCGATATAAACAGGTAAAGAGGTTATTATATGAAGCAGATTAAGGATGCCCCAATCGGTGTGTTTGACTCAGGAGTGGGAGGTCTGACAGTGGCCCGGGAGATCATGAGGAATCTTCCTTATGAAAAGATCGTATATTTCGGAGATACTGCCAGGGTTCCCTACGGAAGCAAATCAAAAGAAACCATTATCCGGTATTCCAGGCAGATCGTCAGATTCCTGAAGACCCAGGAGGTAAAGGCGATTGTGGTGGCCTGCAACACAGCCAGCGCTCTGGCCCTGGAGACAATTTCAAAAGAAACAGACCTGCCTATGATCGGTGTAGTAGAACCAGGAGCAAAGGTAGCTGTAGAGACTACCAGAAATAAAAAGATCGGGTTGATCGGCACCAGGGCAACAGTAAAGTCCGGTCTCTACCAAAGGGTGATACAGAAGGAAGATCCCCAGATCCAGGTGATCGGTCAGCCATGTCCCCTGTTTGTGCCTCTTGTGGAAGAAGGATGGCTGAAAGACGAGATTACTCTGGAAGTGGCCAAACGGTATCTGGATCCCCTTCTTGCTCAGGATATTGATACCCTGATCCTGGGGTGCACTCATTATCCACTTCTTCGGTCCCTGCTGAAAGGGCTGGTGGGAGATCAGGTGACGTTGGTGAACCCTGCCTATGAAACAGCTCTGGCCCTTGGAAGAATGCTGGAAGACAAGGGGATCTTGAGAGAGGGAAAAGAAGAAGAATTTCCCTACCGCTTTTTTGTCAGTGATGAAGAAGAGCATTTTCAGCAGTTTGCCAATTCTATTCTGCCCTATGACGTAAAAACCACCGAGCAGATCCGGATAGAGGAGTATTAAAATGAACAAAGATGTATTAGTTACCATTAAAGGCCTTCAGAACCTGGAGAATACAGGAGATCCCGAGGAAGTAGAACTGGTGGCGAAAGGAGATTATTATTTTAAAAACGGCCATCATTATATTCTCTTTGACGAGGTGACCGAGGGATTTACAGAGCCTACCAGGAATACCATCAAGATCACAGAGAAAAGTGTGGAGGTAAAGAAAAAAGGAGTCACCAATGTTCAGATGATCTTTGAAGAGAATAAGAAAAATCTTACATATTATGCTACTCCTTTCGGCAATCTTCAGATGGGGATCGCGGCGACGAAAATCGCCGTGCAGGAAGAGGAGGAAGGTCTGGATCTGGCTATTGACTATGCCCTGGAGATCAATGCGGAACATGCGGCGGACTGTCAGATACAGATTAATGTAAAACCAAAAGCAGAAGGAAAATTTTCACTGGATATGCTGCAGTGACCTGCCGCCTAGGCCAGGATCCATACAGAAACAAAAAAGGCGCTGCCGAATTACGGCAGCGCCTTTAAGTATTCCTTATTCTTTGTTAGTCAGGCTTGTGGCCTTTGCTTTGATCCTCTGGAAGAAACCTGGCTTTTTCGCCGGAGGTGTAAGAGAACCTCTCAGCCCTCTCACGCTCATAATATAAATACCGCTTATTTCCGCTTTGATTTCTTTTTTGACAGGGATCAGATCATATACAGACTCGTCTGCTACCAGGGACATGATCCTGGGTCCGATCTTTGCTTTTACGATAGGCAGTTTGGAACGGCGCATCAGCTTGGGCGTCTGGTCAATGACCATCTGAGGGAGCCCTGACTGCTTAATGGGAAGCCGCTTCTTATCAATTACCAGCATGGTGATGGTCTGCTTTGCAGCCTCCATCTGTTCCTGCTGTTCATCTCTTTTTTTCTGGGCCTTTTTACCAAAGAAGTAAAGGACAACAAGGCCAATGATCAAAATAGCCATGATTATAAAAAATACTATCCAGCCATTCATTTGTAGAAAACCTCCTAGAATCTCTATGTCATACTTCAATTATTCTAGCATTGTTTCCCGGAAAAGGCAACTAAAAATAGTGAGAAAGCCTTTCATTTTGGGCGTATATATGGTATAACACCAGATGTAGGACTAATTTTTGCGAGAGGAATGAAAGTATGAGGAAAAAAATCGTAACCCTTCTTTTTGCTGCAGGTGTTCTGTGCTTTGCCGCCGGGTGCTCTGAGAAAGAAGAGAATGATAATACTGAAAACACCGCACAGGAGGCAGAAGAAGAATCTGTAGTCAATGACGAAGGGCTGGTGGTAGCCGTGGATGTAGATAATCTGGAAGATTATGTGACTCTGGGACAGTACCAGAATCTGACGGTGGAAGAAGCCCCGGTATCAGAGGTGACAGAGGAGGATGTGGATTCTTACATAGAACGCCAGCTGGTGTACAATTATGCTCCGGTTGAGGTTACTGAGGACCGGGCGGTACAGGAGAATGATACGGTAAACATTGACTATGTAGGATATCTGGACGGGGAGGCCTTTGACGGAGGAACTGCTCAGGGAGAGGATCTTCTTATCGGATCCGACAGCTATATCGACGGATTTGAGGATGGCCTTATCGGCCATAAAAAGGGAGAGACAGTGTCTCTGAACCTGACTTTTCCGGAAGAGTATTCCAATGCAGACCTGGCAGGGCAGGATGTTGTTTTTGAAGTAACGATCAACTCAATTTCCCAGCCTCCGGAGCTGACAGATACCTGGGCTGCGTCAAATACCGATTATGATACAGTGGAGGACTACAGGAATGCGCAGAAAGAAAGCCTGGAACAGGAAGCGGAAAACGAGTATGAAAGCCAGGTGAAATCAGATCTGTTCCAGATGGTCGCAGAAAGTTCAGAGATCAAAGATTATCCGGAAGACGTTTTAAATGACCTGAAATCCGATATAGAGACCCAGATGGACTCTATGTATACTTCCACATATGGGATGAGCCTGGAAGAAGCTCTGGAAGCCCAGGGGATTTCCCAGGAAGAGGCAGATCAGAGCATAGACGAGACAGCAAAAAGCTATCTGTCTCAGTATATGATCACACAGGCTATTCTGGACGCAGAAGGAATTCAGCTTACAGAAGCTGACTATGAAAAGGCACTGGAAGAATTTGCCAGTCTCAGCGGATTTTCCGACGGAGAATCTATGAAAAGCATGTATTCGGATATGAATGTGCTGAAAGGAAATGTACTTTGGAACGTGGCCTGTGATACCATTATGTCAACTGCAACTGTCACAGAAACGGAAGTAGCTTCCACTGATGAAGAAGCAGCCCAATAAAAAGTTGAAAACCCCAGAACAGGAAATGCCATAAAGATTTATAAGAGGTGAAAGAATGGCAAAGAATAAAAAAGGCAAAAAACATAACTCAAAAAAGAAAATCCTTCTTTTGACAGGAGGAGGGATCCTTGTCCTGGCGGCGGCAGCTGCCGGGGGACTCCTTCTCTATCAAAATGTGTTCTCCGGCTCCAGGGAAGAAGTTCTGAAAGAATATATGGCCTATATAGAAGAAGGCAGGTATGAGGATATGTACGATCTGTTGGACAGCAGTTCTCAGGAAGCAGTCTCCCAGGAAGATTTTGTCACCAGAAACCAGAACATATATGAAGGAATCGAGGCTTCAGATATCCAGCTGGATATTTACGGAGAGCAGGACAGAGGGCAGCCTTTGTCCTACAGTGTGGTGATGAATACTGTTGCAGGAGAAATTTCTTATGATAATACCACTGCTTTTGAACGGGAGGATGGAGATTGGAAGATCGTCTGGACAGACGCTATGATCTTTCCTTCTTTAGGCGAAAGCGACAGAGTAAGCGTAACGACTCTGGAGGCAGAGAGAGGAAGTATCTATGACCGGAATCAGAATCTGCTGGCCGGTCAGGGAACAGTGGAATCTGTGGGACTGGTTCCGGGGAAAATGGATGTACAGCCCCAGGAAGAAATCCAGACCATTGCTCAGATCCTGGGACTTACAGAGGATAGTATAAGCTCCAGCCTGGACGCCTCCTGGGTCCAGACTGACAGCTTTGTGCCTCTGAAGGATATGACTCAGGATCAGCTGGACCAGCCTTATACAGATGCTGACGGAAATGAAACCGGACAGACTGTCCAGGAGGCGTTGCTGGCATGCCCGGGAGTGATGATCTCTGAATCTGAGAGCAGAGTATATCCTTATGGAGAGGCTACCGCCCATCTGCTTGGATATGTACAGCAGATCAACGCTGAAGAACTGGAAGAAATGGCTGACCAGGGCTATGACAGCCAGAGTATTATCGGAAAAAGCGGGCTGGAAAGCCTTTATGAGGACCGGCTCCGGGCAAAAGACGGACATAAGATCTCTATTTTAGATTCAGAAGGAAATGAGAAAGAGGCGCTGGCAATGGAGCCTGCACAGGATGGGGAAGATATTACTTTGACCATAGATATTAACTGGCAGACTCAGGTGTACCAGGCTTACCAGGAAGATGAAAGCTGCTCTGTGGTCATGAATCCCAAAACCGGAGAGGTGCTGGCCCTTGTCTCCACACCTTCCTATGACAGTATGGCTTTTGTCCTGGGACTGTCCCAGGAGCAGTGGGATGCCCTGAACAGTGATGCAGCCCAGCCGCTTTATAACCGGGTGCGGGAGACCTGGGTACCGGGATCTTCCTTTAAACCTGTGATCGGCGCTATCGGACTGAGCACAGGAACCTTGACAGCGGATGAAGATCTGGGCGCCAGCGGTCTTTCCTGGCAGAAGGACAGCAGCTGGGGAGATTATTATGTGACCACCCTTCATGAATACAGCGGAGCGGCCAACTTAAGAAACGCCCTTGTGTATTCGGACAATATTTACTTTGCTAAGGCAGCTCTTCAGATCGGAGCCGATACCCTGGCGCAGCAGCTGGAAAAACTGGGATTTAATCAGGAGATTCCTTTCGATATTTCTATGACTTCTTCCCAGTACTCCAATACAGAGGGCATTGACACAGAAATCCAGCTGGCGGACTCTGGATACGGACAGGGACAGATCCTTGTAAATCCTCTTCACCTGGCCTGCATTTATTCTGCCTTTTTCAATGAAGGGGATATGATCGCCCCTTATCTGGAATATGAGGAAGGAAAGACGCCTTCCTACTGGATTGAAGATGCTTTCACACCGGAAGCGGCACAGACCATATATGAAGATCTCCAGGAAGTAGTCAGCGATGCAGGCGGAACAGGACATAACGCAGCTTCTGTTTCCGGCGTGACCCTTGGAGGAAAAACCGGTACTGCAGAGATCAAGGATTCCCAGGAGGATACAGAAGGAACAGAATTGGGATGGTTTGCTGTTTATAATACGGGAGCTTCAGATGAGGATACCGTATTGATGCTGAATATGGTAGAAGACGTAAAAGGACGAGGCGGAAGCGGATATGTGGTGGACAAAGATGTGGAAATCTGGAACCAGATGGCAGCGGCTCAGTAAGGCACCGCTGATATCGCTTCTCATTCTGTGTTTCTTTGGGGCTGCTTTCCTCTCCGGATGCAGCCTCCAGGGAGGAATGATCCAGGCAAGAGTTCTGGAGGAGCAGGAGGAAGCTGAAGGGGAGCAGGAGAGTCCGGCCGGTCTCCTTTCTGTCACTTATCTGGACGTAGGACAGGGAAACGGGATCTTAGTCCAGTGTGATGATCAGACCATGCTGATAGATGGTGGACCAAGAGAAAGCTCCTCCTTTGTAGTCAGCTATCTGAACCGGATGGGGATCCAGAAGCTGGATTATATGCTGATCTCTCATTTTGACGAGGATCATCTGGCCGGGGCGGTAGGTGCTCTTCACAATTTTCCTGTAGGTACCTTGCTTACGCCGGATTATGAAACAGATACTGGAATTTATGATTCTTATACAGAGGCGGCAGAGGGAAATGGCTGTGAAGCGGTCCATCCCTCCTTGGGCGATACTTTTTCCCTGGGCAGCGGAAGCTTTCAGATCATTTCTCCGGTGAGCCGGGGACATGAAGACGAAAATCAGGATTCCATAGGGATTATTTTAAAAAACGGCAGGGACCGTTTCTTTATAGGGGGAGACATTGGTCTGGAAGGAGAGCAGGAAATCCTGGAATCCGGGTTGGACATACAGGCAGATGTGATGCTGATGAACCATCATGGATCCCATGTGAGCCGGGAATTTTTCCAGGCGGTTGCCCCTTCCTGGGCAGTGATCAGCTGCGGAGAAAACAACAGCTACGGCCATCCCCGGCAGGATACAGTGGAACTGCTTCAGGAATTTCAGGTGCCTTTGTTCCGCACAGACAAACAGGGAACCATTACTGCAGTAAGCCAAGGGCAGGGAATCACTTTTGATCAGGATCCCTGTAATGATTATACTCCGGGAGAAAACACTCTGGGAGAGGAAGAAGAGATCCTGGAGGAGACCAGAGAAAATCTCAGCAACTCTGCCAGAGAGGACTGCGATTATATATTGAATATCCATACAAAGAAAATACATCTGCCGGACTGCAGTTCTGTTAAGTCCATGGACGAAGACAATATGGCTTTTTATAAGGGAGATGAGGATACTCTCCTTTCCCAGGGATATACGCCCTGCGGAAACTGTATGAGATAAATAAGAAATGTGCGCCGCCAGGCGGACTCGTAAAAACAGATAAGACTGTTTGCAGTTGCTGCACAGTTTTATCTGTTTTTTTCTGACGTATGACTAATTATCTACATATCTACATATAAAAAGTTGCCACTCCTCAGGAAATGGCCCATTGCATGGGGATCAAAAAGATTTTTGTCCTGGGTTCTGCGGTGCTGTTGATCAGCAATATCGGCATGTTCTTCCTGACTATGGAGACACCTCTCTGGGTTGCGGCCGGTCTGAATGTTATAAGAAATATTTCCATAGGCTGCCTGATGATGCCTCTTCTGACTTGGGGAACCAGCAATGTGGACTTCCGTAAAGTGGCGGACGCTTCCTCACTGCTGACTTCTTTCCGGACTATCGCAGGTTCTGTGGGGTCCGCATTGTTTGTAGGGATCATGACAGCAGTAAGCACTGCCTCTCAGGCTTCTTACGGCGACCGGGCTTTGATGCACGGCATGAATATGTCCTTCCTGTGTATGGCAGCCGGGGCTTTTGTTCTTTTACTGATCGCTGTATTTGCAGTGAGAGAAACCAAAAACAGGTAATGATTACTGCAGTAGATAAAGGCCAGGGAATCGTCTTGCGCCTCTCTTCCCGACGTAGTAAAATGAAACTACGTCAGGGAGGGATAAACTATGGGAATTCTTTACGTATCAGATCTGGATGGCACATTGCTGAATACCAGTGCCAGCCTCAGCCCATACACCATAAAGACCATCAATTGTTTAGTAGAGAAAGGGATGCTGTTTACCTATGCTACGGCACGGTCTTTAAGTTCTGCATCGGTGGCCGCAAAAGGCCTGAATCCTAAAATTCCTGTAATTGTGTATAACGGGGCATATATTATGGAACCGGCAACCGGGAATATTCTTGCGTCAGAAAGCTTTACAAAAGAAGAACGTTCCTATGTGGAAAGAAAATTGTCTGGATATGGAGTGAGTCCGGTTGTGTATTCGTTTATTAAAGGCAGAGAGTGTGTATCTTGGAATCTTTTGCAGATAAATGAAGGAAAAAAGAGATATTTTGACAACAGACAAGGAGATAAAAGACTTCGCCCTGTTGAGAATGAAAAAAAGCTTTATGAAGGTGAGGCCTTTTATTATACCTGTATTGGGGAAGAAGAAGAGCTAAAGCCCCTTTATGATATCTTTGCCGGGGATGAAAGATATACCTGTACATTTCAACAAGAATTGTATCGTCCCGAATATTGGCTGGAGATTATGCCTAGAAAGGCAACAAAGTATAATGGGATTTTAAAACTGAAAGAATTGTGGCATTGCGATAAGGTAATATCATTTGGAGACTCTGTCAACGATATTCCTATGTTCCAGATTTCTGATCAATGTTATGCGGTAGAAAATGCAGTTGACAGTCTTAAAAAGTTGGCAACGGGAATTATCGGAAATAATGACTCAGACAGTGTTGCAAAATGGCTGGAGGAAAACTTCAGAGAATAGGGTAGGTGTAACAGTACGTTTGATGAGCGGAAGACTGTATCAGTAAGGAGAATATAAATGGTAATTCCAAAGCATGGTGAGAGGATATCGAAAATTGACGCATATTTGAACTGTGCGGAAAATTTTGCGTATAGAAGTACCTGCATTAAGAGAAAATACGGGACAGTGATTGTGAAGGATGACGCGGTAATTTCTACAGGCTACAATGGCTCCCCGAGGGGATTTGAAAACTGCTGCGATCTGGGGAAGTGCCCTAGAATCGAGAAAAATATGCACCAGTAAAATGTTTATAATGAACATTAATTGTCAGCTATTAATAAACAAGGATAAAAACAAATAAAAAATAGTAAAAATGGATAAAACGGTTTAAAACGTATAAAAATATGATATAATCTTCTTAAGGACATTACTGTCGGTAGACTTTGAAAATAAAAGTCAAGGAGGTTACGATATGGCTTTAAAATATGAAGATGTATTTAGACCAGGATCTTTTCCAGAATATACATATATATCACGTAAGTCAGCAGTTTCGGATTTATCCTATGAGTTTCGCCTTGAACAGGCCATAAAGGTTTCTGGATTTTTGACCTCATTGGTAGGCCCTTCTAAAATGGGAAAAACGATTCTGTGTGAAAAAGTAATCGGATTGGAAAAAATCGTAGAGGTTTCGGGGGCTGACTTTGATGAAAATACAGACTTTTGGAAATTAGCAGCTTCAAA